>CAZJYC010000012.1:0-47691 GCA_964550165.1 uncultured Eubacteriales bacterium | reverse complement strand
TCATCTCCATCATGGATGGAGCCCAGTTCAAAGGAAGCATAAAAATGGGAGAATCCTCCGAGACTGTCTCTCATCCAGCAAAAAGGCCAGAAACCCTTTTTCCTGAGGAAGAGGGAAAGGGAAAAAAAGAGAAGGAAAGAGAAGAAAAAGAAGACACTTAGCCCTGTCTGAAATGAAGACATAGAGCGAGTTTTTTTCTATCCAATCTCACCGATATTTTCAATTTTTGTTGACTTTCTTCCATACCGGCATACTTCTTGGAATTTTTGCTATAATAAGTCGATGAAAGCATTCAAGCTTCACTCCGAGTTCAAACCAAAGGGGGACCAGGACGAGGCCATCCAACAGCTCTGTGAGGGGGTGGACAATAACGCCAAGCATCAGGTTTTGATGGGAGTGACAGGGTCTGGAAAAACCTTCACCATGGCCAATGTCATCGAAAAGGCTAACAGGCCAGTCCTTGTGATCTCCCACAACAAAACCCTGGCCGCTCAGCTCTACCAGGAATTCCGCCGCTTTTTCCCTGAGAATGCCGTCGAATATTTTGTCAGCTACTACGATTATTACCAGCCCGAAGCCTACATCCCGGCCACAAACACCTATATTGCTAAAGAAGCGACCATCAATGACGAAATCGACCGCCTCAGGCTTTGCGCCACAAACTCTCTCTTCCAGCGAAGAGATGTGATTGTTATCGCCTCTGTTTCCTGCATCTACGGCATTGGCTCACCCCAAACCTACTATTCCATGAGCTTCACTCTTGACAAAAATCAGAAAGTATCCCGGAAAGAGATTCTGAAGCGCCTGGTCGATATCCAGTATGAAAGAGAAGAGGCTGAATTTAAAAGAGGAACCTTCCGTATCAGGGGCGACGTCATCGAAGTCTTCCCTTCCTACGAAGACTTTGCCTACAGGATTGAGCTCGATGAAGATCGAATCGCGAGTGTCTCCTCCATCGACCCTCTTCTGGGAAAGACATTAAATTCCTTGGATAAAATCCTCATCTATCCCAGGACATTCTTCTCCACCCCGCGGGATATCCTTGATTATGCGATCCAGAGCATAGAAAAGGAATTGGAGGAGAGGGTCGCCTTTTTCAAGGAAGAGAGCAAATTCATCGAGGCCAACAGAATCGAGGAAAGGACTCTCTTTGACCTGGAGATGCTGCGGGAATTCGGCTACTGCCCCGGGATAGAAAACTACAGCCTCTATCTTGGCCTGCGAAAACCTGGGCAGCCTCCCTACACGCTTCTTGATTATTTTCCTTCCGATTATCTGATGATTATCGACGAATCCCATGTCACTGTCCCCCAGATTGGCGGCATGTATCACGGTGACCGCTCCCGCAAGCTGACCCTCATCGAGCATGGGTTCCGTCTGCCTTCGGCCCTGGATAACCGGCCGCTCGACTTCAAAGAGTTTGAGAGCCGAGTCAATCAAGTCATTCATGTTTCAGCAACACCAGGCTCATATGAATTAAAAAAAGTTGGAAAAAAGGTGGTTGAACAGATCATCCGGCCGACAGGGCTGACCGACCCTGGTGTCGAAGTCCGTCCCGTCAAAGGCCAGGTCGAAGATCTGATGGCCGAGATTGAAAAGAGAGCAGAATTGAAAGAGCGCACTTTGGTTACGACTCTGACCAAAAAAATGGCTGAAGACCTCGCCCGTCACTACCACGAGCTTGGGCTCAGAGTCCGCTATCTCCATTCAGAAATCGAAACCCTGGACAGAGTCAAAATACTCAGAGACCTCAGAAAAGGAAAATTTGACGCCCTGATCGGCATTAATCTTCTGAGGGAAGGACTCGACCTCCCCGAAGTTACTCTAGTTGCCATCCTGGACGCAGATAAGGAAGGATTCCTCCGTTCATCAAGCTCCCTGATCCAGACGTTCGGACGCGCGGCCAGGAATGTCTCCGGAAAAGCCATCCTCTATGCGGATGTCCTCACCGATTCGATGAAAAAGGCCATCGCTGAAACGAACAGACGGCGAAAAATTCAGCAGGAATACAACGAAAAAAACGACATTACGCCTCAATCGATCCAGAAAAGGATCGATGAAGTTTTAACTTCAGTTTATGAAAGGGATTATTTTGATTACACACGAATTCCAGAAGAACAAGATATCTTTCTCTCACCTGAGCAGAGAAACGAAAGAATGGAAAAACTGGAAAAGCTGATGAAAGAGGCAGCCAGAAACCTTGAATTTGAAAAGGCCGCCCAGATCAGGGATGAGCTGACGAAGCTGAAGAAAAGAGAGCTAGAGCTTAGCCTTTGAGGAAAACATTTCTTTTTTCGTCACTGAGAATAAGTATAATGATTAGACTGGGTGTTTCTAAAACACGCAGGCTAATATAAAATTTATTGATTCTCTTTTATTTTGAGTGAGTGAAGAAGATGTGCTTAACAAAAAAGCCTCTCAGAGATGGCCGAAGCGACAATTGATTATGGTCATGAAGATGGCCGTGCCTTCTTATCTAAGAGCTTAGGATGATGAGCGGCTTGAAGAAAAAGATCAAAGGCTTCCCCCAAAAGCCGGGCATTTACTTTTTCAAGAACAGAGAAGGCGAGGTCGTCTACATCGGAAAAGCCCATTCCTTACAGGAAAGAGTAAAGTCTTATTTTCAACCGACATCCGACCCAAAAATAAGGAACATTCTTGCCGAGACAGATGATGTGGATTTTATCCTGACCGGCTCCGCCCGGGAAGCCGCCTTCCTGGAGAACAATTTTATCCGCCAACACCAGCCCAAATTTAACCTCAGGCTCAAGGATGACAAAAGCTTCCCTTATTTGAAGCTGACTGTCCAGGAACGATTCCCGGCGATCAATTTCACGCGGAGAGTTGAAGAGGATGGCGCAAAATATTTTGGCCCCTTCAGTCCTGCTCACCAGGCGCGAAAAACAATTCAGCTGCTTTCCAAGTACTTCGGCATCAGGACCTGCGATGAGCCTGTTCCAGGCAAGAGGAAGAGGCCCTGCCTCGAATATGACCTCAAGCTCTGTTCTGCTCCCTGCACGAACTCTATTTCTGAAACAGAATACAGAGAAAGAATCGGAAATGCCCTTCTCTTTCTTGAAGGAAAGACAGAGGAGCTGTTGAAAATTTTGAAGAAAAAGATGCGCGAGGCTTCAGACCGGGAGGAATACGAACAGGCTGCTCACTGGAGAGACCTCATCCAGACCATCGAACAGATCAAAGAAAAGCCGAAGCTCATCTCTGTCCGGCTTGAAGACATCGACATCTTCGGCTTTTCAAGAATCCAGGATAATGTCTGCCTCTATGTCTTTTTCATGCGAAAAGGAAAAGTCATCGAATCCGAGTCCATGTTTTTCCAGGAAAAGGAAGATGTCAGCGACGAAGACATTCTCTTCAAATCTTTAGAAAGATTTTACAAAAACCGGGTTATCATCCCCAAGAAACTCCTGCTGCCCTTCGAACCATCCAGAAAAGAGGAGCTTCGAAGGATGCTAACCGATTTGAAGGGCGAAAAAGTTCAGGTTGTCATCCCCTTCAAAGGAAAGAATAAGGAACTGATCGACTTCGCCAGCCGCAATGCTGAAAGCCTGCTGCAGAAAAAACCCGAGCTGCAGTCGCCGCTGGTCGAAATAAAAAGAATTTTGGGTTTAGAAAAAGCGCCGGTGCGAATTGAAGGCTTTGATGTCTCCAATATCGGAGGAGAGGAAGCTGTCGGTTCTCTTGTTGTTTTTGAGAACGGAACCCCTCTTAAGGACGATTACAGAAAATACAAAATCAAGACAGTCGCTGGCCCGGATGATGTTGCCAGCCTTCAGGAAGTTGTCGAGAGGCGTTATTCAAGACTCCTTGAGGAGAGGAAGAAGCTGCCAGATTTGATTCTCATCGATGGGGGAAAAGGCCAGCTCAATGCCGCCAGGAAAGTTCTCGAAGATTTAGGTCTGAACCATCTTCCTGTCGTTTCCCTGGCGAAAAAGGAAGAAACCCTCTTTACTCCTGCGCGGAAAGACGGAATACGATTAGATAGAACTTCGCCATCCTTGAAGCTTTTCCAGAACATCAGGGACGAAGCCCACCGTTTTGCCATTTCTTTTCATCGCCTGAGGAGAGAGAAAAGAAGCTTTTCCTCTTTGCTCGACGGCATTCCAGGCCTGGGTAAAAAGAGAAAAACTGCCTTGCTGGCAAAATATAGAGATATAAAGGCGATAAAAGCAGCGAGTCAAGAAGAATTGGCAAAGATAATCGGCAGCAAAACAGTAAAGGCGCTGCTCGATAAACTCAGCGGGTTATGAGCTAAAAAGGAGCGGACAATGGTCATAGGGATTGGGATTGATATCATCGATGTCGAACGGGTCCAAAAATTGGCCGAAAAAAATCCTCGCTTCCTGGAAAGAATTTTCACACACAAAGAAATCGACTATTGTCTGCAGAAAAAAAACAAAGCCCAGCATCTGGCTGCCCGGTTCGCCGTCAAGGAAGCCTTTTTTAAAGCCATTGGAAAAAGGATAAGCTGGCAGGATGTGGAGCTCTTTAACCTTCCTTCGGGAAAGCCGCAGCTTGAGGTCAAATCCAAGGAAAGATTTTCAATCAAGGACGCCCATGTTTCCATCTCCCATCTGAAAGAGTATGCGGTGGCCATGGTCGTTCTCGAAGGATAAAAGCCAGTTTATTTCCCCAGAATCAACCTGAAGATAAAACTGAGCAAAACAGCCACTCCTGTGTTCAGTCCCATAGAAAGAAAAGCCACTTTCCTTCCCATTTCCTTCCAGAGAATAGCCACCGTGGAAAGACAGGGGATAAAAAAATTGATAAAAACGGTGAAAACGATAAGCTGATCTCTGGAAACCAAAGTCAACAGATCCTGGTAGCTCACTCCCAGTGCCTGGAGCATCATAATCAGCGAGAGTTCCTTCCTTAAAAATCCAAAGACCAGAGTCACTCCCAGTTGGCGGGGCAAACCCAGTCCCTTTTCTACAAAGGGAGAAAGGACAATATTGACGAGTTTATCAAAATTCAAATACTGGAGAAGCCCCAGAACGATGCTTCCCGCAATCAGGATAGGCCAGGCAAACTTGACAAAAGACTTGAGCTGAAAAAAGGTCTTCCTCATCATTTCTTTCAGGGAAGGAATCTTCAACGAAGGGATCTCAAGAATCAGTCCTGGAGAAGGAGTTTTAAAAAAGAGAGTGATTATCCGTCCGATGACAGCCACCAATAGGACATTGAAAAGATAAAATCCCAGTGCCCACAACGGACCCAAGTAAAAAGCGACGAGAGCCAGGATGACAGTTGTGCGGGCTGAACAAGGGATGAAAGGGATGAGAAGCGAGGTGATGACTCGGTCTCTTTTTGACTCAAGGATTCGGGTGGAAACAACAGCCGGCACATTGCAGCCAAAGCCAAGGATAAAGGGAGAGACAGACTTGCCGTGAAGCCCTATCCGGTGCATGAACGTATCCATCAGAAATCCTGCCCTGGCCAGATAGCCCACATCTTCCAGAAAAGACATGAGAAAAATGAGAGGAACAAAGTAAGGCAGAACGATGACAATGCCTCCTCCAACTCCTTGAAGGAGCCCATCGGCTAAAAAGAAGAGGATGCCTCTTCCGAGTCCCTGGGAAAGTGAATCTCTCAAGCTGGAGAGAGGCCTGAGAAGTAGCTCTTCCAGCGGGCTTCCAATCTTGAAAATGACAAAGAAAAAGCCCAAGAAAACAACGAAAAGAATCAGGTAGCCCAGAATGGGATGCATGATGACATCATCCACTCTATCGAGAAAGCTTACCCGTCTTCCCCTTTTCAGTTTGCTGCTCTCTTCGAGAATTTTGAGCGCTAAGTGATGCCTCTCGGCGGCGATAACCTCATAGGCCGGAGCATTGTGCATGGTTTCGAGGGCTCGTCTCACTTTATCGAGCGTTTTCTTTAAGGGAAGGTTGATCTCCTTGAGCATCTTATCAAAGAGAAGGCCGCTGGCTTCGATCATCTTGACCGTTGTGAATCTCCTGTTGGCGACAACAGGAAAATCCTCTGGAACTTTCTTTTCCAATTCTTCAATTTTTTCTTCCACATCCCTTGACCACTTCCTCGGGAATAAACGGAATCCTTTCTCCAAGCCCTCGATGACAGCATCCAGCATTTCTTTGATGCCGCGGCCACGGGAAGCGATGGTGGGAATTACCAGAACACCGAGAAGCTTTTGGAGCTTTTTGACGTCAATCTCCATTCCCTTTTTCTCAGCCAGATCCATCATGTTCAGGGCGACGATCATCGGGTATCCCAGCTCAATGAGTTCCAGAGTCAGCTCCAGGCTCCGGCCGAGGACAGAAGCGTCCACAACATTGATGATCAGATCAGGTTTTTCCGCGAAGAGATGGGTCAGGGCGACCTTCTCAGCCGGGTCAGAGGGGTTGAGTGAGTATGTCCCCGGCAAATCGATGATGTTGAGAATCCTCCCCTCGATATTGACTTTGCTGTGGGTATGCTTGACGGTTGTGCCTGGGAAATTGGAGGTCTGTGCTTTCAGGCCAGCAATGCCGTTAAAAAGCGTACTTTTCCCGCTGTTGGGCTGGCCGATGAAGATGACATCAGGATAACTACTTTCTCTGGTCAACGACCTCTACCATGATTTTATGGGCAATTCCCCGACCCAGGGCAACAGAAGTATCCATAGTTAAATTTCTGACAAGCACCGGGCCGCCAAAAATGATCCGCGAATCCAATTCGATGATATCATCTCTATGAAATCCTAGAGCCAGAAGACGTCTGCGTACGCCATGGCCGCCGATAATATCGACAATTTTCAAGGATTTGCCATGAGGAGCCATGCTCAAGCTGATCATCTTCTTCTCTCTTCGCTACTCTCTAAATGAGAATTATTCTCAAAATAATGAAATCTGATGATAATCAAACTCCATAAAAAAATCAATAGAGCCGGATAAAAACCGAGACGCTAAAAAGCTGCTCAGGCGATGCCCTTAATCCTGAGATAAAAAAGATAGAGGAGGATTATCAAATAGCTTATGACCACCAAGGAATGTTGGGTGTAAAAGCGGAAAGCCGTTTTGCCCATTATCTCTATTAGGGTGGCACCAATACTGATGAAGTTTGCTATCAGGACATATCTTAGGGCTTTGGGAAATTTATCGATATAATTCATCAGGAGAACCACGGCCAGGGCAGAATAAAGGTAAATATAGTACCAGGCCAGAGGGGAAAAAAGCGGAATCAAGACAAATAAATAGGAAATCTCCAGAATTTCTGGCTTCTCCAAGCCCTTCCTCCTGCCCATGAACATCATCACCAATAGAGAAAAGCAGATTATCAGCACGCTGAAAATAAAAAGAATCCAGGCCAGTCCCCCCTGCTTAGCTGAGATGTTTTTCAAGAAAAAGGAAAGGAGCGAGGCATTATCGTAATTATCAAGGAATGAAGAAGCGGATAAGGACAGGTTTTTTTGCCATCCTTTTAAAGCCGAAAGACTGCTCTTAAAGCCGTAAAAAACTATGGGAAGACAAAAACCTAAGACAAGAATCCCAATGCCCGAAACGTAAAGGCTGATTCTCTTTTTAAGAATATAGTAAGGCAAAAAAACCAATCCATAGGGCTTGAAATACAGAGAAAAGCCCCAAAACAGCCCTCCTCTCATGTCATTTCTTTGGAGCGAATTTCTGGCCATCATCAGCAAAAGAAAAAGAATAAGCAGATTGATCTGTCCGAGCTCTATCTCCCTGGCGAAAAATTTAAGGAGAACTAAAAAAGAAAGGACAATGACAACCCCTTTTCTCTTTTGCTTCGAAGGACAAAAATCATAGGAGAAAAGCAAGACAAGCCAAAGGAGGAAAATCTGGGACAAATACCAGACAAATTTTGATAATTCATAAGGCAACAAAGTCAGCAGGGAAAAAAGTGCGGCCGAGGCAGGAGAATACAGATACCTGGGGTGAACATCCGAGGGGGAGTAAAGAGTCTCTCCTCCGAGAATCCTCTTGCCTCCTTGATAATAAACCCCGAAATCCGTCATATCCTTCCTGACATGTGCGAGGTAAACAAGAAGGGGAACACAAAGAGCCAAAATGACAAGCAGAAGCTTCTGAGCTTTTTTCGATTTAAAAAAGGGGAAAAAATACTTTCCTGGCATTCTCAATCAATTAAAAAATGGGATAATTCCCCTTTTTGAAGATAGGAACTTTTTTGAGGCCATTCTCAAATTACCAAAAAACTATTATTGATAAATACAGGATTGAATTTTTTCTGTCAACGGAAAAAGATTCCTCTTTCTTCAAACTACATTAAAAAGCGTTTCATCCTTTTTTCGTCCATTTACTAGGAAAATTGACAAGAAAATGGCTTTCTGTTACAACATTATCAAATGGTTAAGTGGCTGATTCATAAAATATTTGGCACCAAAAACGAAAGAGACCTGAAGCGTCTGCGGCCTTATGCTGCTGCCATCAACGAACTGGAGCCTCGAATACAAAAGCTCAGCGATAATGAACTCCGCGCAAAAACCTCAGAATTCAAGGAAAAATTAAGCCGAGGAGCAAGCCCGGACGATATCCTCATCGAAGCCTTTGCCGTTGTGCGCGAAGCGGCGAGAAGAACGATCCGAATGCGCCACTTCGATGTCCAGTTAATGGGAGGCGTTGTCCTTCATCAGGGCAAGATCGCTGAGATGAAGACAGGAGAGGGAAAAACTCTGGTTGCCACTCTTCCTGCCTACGTGAACGCTCTTGAGGGAAAAGGCGTTCATATCGTCACTGTCAACGATTATCTGGCTAAACGGGACACGGAATGGATGGGGCCGATTTACAATTTTCTGGGTCTTCAAGTCGGCGTGATCCAGCATGACATGGGAGACTGGGAAAGAAAAGAAGCCTACCGAAGGGATATCACCTACGGCACAAACAATGAATTCGGCTTCGACTACCTGCGGGACAACATGAAATTTCGCCTCTCAGACCTTGTCCAGAGGGTACACAACTATGCCATTGTGGACGAAGTCGACAGCATTCTCATCGACGAAGCCAGGACTCCCCTTATCATTTCCGGGCCTACAGAGGAATCAACCTCTCTTTATTACCGCGTGGATACTTTTGTCCGCCGCCTGCATAAAGACGAGCACTTTCAGGTGGATGAAAAAACAAGAACTGTGGCTCTGAATGAAACGGGTGTGGCTGAAGCTGAGAATTTCCTTAAGGTTCCCAACCTTTATGACCTTGTGCACATGGACTTGGTCCATCACATCAACCAGTCTTTAAAAGCCCATAATCTTTTCAAGCGCGATGTCGATTACATGGTCAAGGAAGGCAAGGTCATCATCGTCGATGAATTCACAGGCCGGCTGATGCCAGGCCGGCGCTACAGTGATGGCCTCCACCAGGCGTTGGAAGCCAAGGAAAGGGTGCGCATCGAGGAGGAATATCAGACCTTAGCTTCGATAACCTTTCAGAATTATTTCCGGATGTACAACAAACTGGCCGGCATGACAGGCACAGCTGCAACAGAAGCTGCTGA
This sequence comes from uncultured Eubacteriales bacterium, assembly GCA_964550165.1. Taxonomy (GTDB): domain Bacteria; phylum Acidobacteriota; class Aminicenantia; order Aminicenantales; family Aminicenantaceae; genus CAZJYC01. The sequence continues at coordinate 38,205 of CAZJYC010000012.1, read as the reverse complement.
ATTCCAATCCATTTATAAGCTGGATGTCGTCGAAGTTCCGACCAACAGGATTCTTATCCGTTACGAATACCAGGATCAGATTTATCGAACCAAGAAAGAAAAATGGGATGCGGTTGTCGAGGAAATCATCGAGAACAACCAGAAAGGCCGCCCAATGCTGGTCGGGACCATTTCCATCGAAAATTCAGAGCACCTGAGCTCGCTCTTGAGGAGAAAGGGAATTAAGCATGTTGTCCTGAACGCCAAATACCACGAGATGGAAGCCAAGATCATCGCTCAAGCAGGACGGATAGGATCAGTGACCATTGCTACCAACATGGCAGGACGAGGCGTTGACATCCTTTTGGGTGGAAATCCGGACTTCTTGGCTTCGGAGCAATTGAGAAAACAAGGAATAGACCCTGCAAAAGCAACTCAGGAGCAATGGGAAAAAGCCCTGGCCGAGGTGATGGGAATCACGCAAGAAGAACACAAAAATGTCGTCTCGCTCAACGGACTTCACATCATCGGAACCGAACGCCATGAGGCACGGAGAATCGACAACCAGCTCCGCGGAAGGGCTGGGAGACAGGGAGACCCTGGCTCATCCCGGTTTTACATGTCTCTGGAGGATGAGTTGATGCGCATCTTTGGCAGCGACAGGATATCGGGCCTCATGTCCAGAATCGGCATGACAGAAGGAACTCCCATCGAACACAAAATGGTGACTAGGGCCATCGAAAGAGCACAGAAGCAGGTCGAAGCTCAAAATTTTTCCATACGCAAGCATCTGCTCGAATACGACGACGTGATGAACAAACAGAGGGAGAGCATCTACAAACAGCGAAAAGATATCCTCGAAGGCAAAGACATGAAGGAATACGTTCTTGAGCTCGTTGGAACCCTTGTCGAATGGATTATGGAAAATCACACACGCCAAGACAAGTCCCCTGAGGATTGGGATGTTGATGGATTCAAGAGTGCGATCGCTTCCCAATTTCATCTGAACGTTGAAGAGCTTGGCATAGACTGGAACGCGATAAACTATGAAGAGTTGCGCGAGAAAACCCTCCAGGCTCTCCAAACGACGTATGAGGAGAAGGAAAAAATCATCGGCTCGGAACAGATGAGGGAATTCGAGAGAATGATCATGCTCCAAATCATCGATTCCCAATGGAAAGACCATCTCTTGGCTATGGATTATCTCAAAGAAGGAATTGGACTCCGGGGTTATGGCCAGCGGGATCCCCTTATCGAATACAAAAAAGAAAGCTACGACATGTTCCAGTCCATGATGGATAGAATTGAAGAGGATACGATCCGCTATCTTTTCCTTATCCAGCCTGTGAGGGAAGAGGAGCTGCCTGAGAGAAAAGAGCAACCCATGTACTACCAGCAACCGCGTGGTGCATCCGCTCCAAGAGGAAGAGAGGCCAGGTCATTGATTCCCAAAAAGAGGAAAAAGAAAAAAAGACGATAGTGAGAGGGAAGAAATGTTAGACGATAAGATAAAAATCGGATTGACCTTCGATGATGTCCTTATTCTACCAGCCAAGTCAGAGGTGATTCCGGCCGAGGTGGACGTCTCGACAAAGTTCAGCCGAAACATCAGCCTCAGCATCCCTATTATCAGCTCAGCCATGGACACCGTCACCGAATCCAAAATGGCCATCGCCGTCGCCCAGCAAGGAGGAATGGGGATCATTCACAGAAATATGTCGATCGAGAAGCAGGCTGAAGAAGTGGACAAGGTCAAACGTCATGAAAGCGGCATGATCGTTGACCCGATCACCGTGCGGCCTCATAACAAGATTTATGAAGCCATAGAAGTCATGAAAAAATACAAAATCTCCGGTCTGCCGATCACAGATGAGAACAATAAACTGGTCGGGATTTTAACCAATCGCGACATCCGGTTTGAAACGCGTCTCAATCTTCCCATAGAAAAAGTCATGACCAAGGATTTGGTGACTGTTCCGCTTGGGACTTCCCTCGAAGAGGCCGAAAAGCTCTTCCATAAGCACAAGATTGAAAAAATCCTGATGGTCAACGAGAAATATCAACTCAAAGGATTGATCACCTACAAAGACATCCTCAAGAGGATTCAGTATCCTCATGCTTCAAAGGACAGCATTGGCCGACTCAGGGTTGGGGCAGCCATTGGCGTAGGTGATGACACTTTAGAACGGGCCAGAGCTCTGATCAAGGCTAAACTCGATGTCCTGGTCATCGACACAGCTCACGGCCATTCCAAGCGGGTTGTGGATACAATAAAAATGATAAAGAAGGAATTTCCCAACCAGGAGCTGGTGGCTGGAAACATCGGCACAGAAGAAGCGGCTAAGGAGCTTATCGACCTTGGGGTGGATGCCGTAAAGGTCGGAGTGGGACCTGGCTCCATTTGCACGACAAGGGTCGTGACCGGGGCAGGGATTCCTCAGATCACGGCCATTGCCGACGTTTACAAGGTCACTAGAGAAAAAGATATTCCTCTGATCGCGGATGGCGGCATAAAATATTCAGGAGACATCACCAAAGCCATAGCTGCTGGCGCAAGCTCCGTTATGCTGGGAAATATGTTTGCAGGAACAGAGGAGGCTCCGGGTGAAGTGGTCATCTACCAGGGCCGCTCCTACAAAATTTACCGAGGCATGGGGTCGCTCGGAGCCATGAAAGAAGGGGGCCGCGATCGATATTTTCAGGATGTCCTTCCCCCCGACTCCAAGCTTGCCCCGGAAGGAATAGAGGGCATGGTTCCCTACAAAGGGAATGTGGCCAACATCATCCAGATGATGGTCGGAGGGCTCAAGGCGGGAATGGGTTACGCAGGCTGCAGGACAATCGAGGAGCTTCATAAAAATGGAAAATTTATCCAGGTGACAGCAGCCGGAACCCGGGAAAGTCACGTCCATGACGTTATCATCACCAAAGAAGCTCCCAACTACCAGCTGGATTAGAATCGGACAAAACACCCGGCATGAAAATCTAACCTCACAAAAATCCTCTGAAATCAGCTGGCCAAAAAAGTATGGAAGTTACTGATTGAAAATTTTAAAAGGAGTCGTTCATAATCTCCAAAAATAGGACGGAACATTAGCACGTAAGGAGTTATTCCATGCCATTGTTTCTCATAAAATCGATAGTCGGGATATTTTTCATCATCGTAGCATTTTTTGCCGCTTTCAGCATGCTGTCTCTGATGGGAAAAGCAGACAGAAAGACAGGAGCAAGTCAGCTAAGAAAGATTCATAAAATTTCTGGATGGATTCTTACAGCTTTGCTTCTAATTATCAGCTATCTCTGCATTCGCTACTGGGCTGTGGCAGGTGACCAGATATCGACAAGAGCTATTTTTCACGGAACCCTGGCCTTTGCCCTGATTGCCTTGCTGATTTTAAAGCTTTCCATCGTCAGATTCTACAAACAATTCCTCAAGTTCGCTCCTGTCCTGGGAATGATTATTTTTAGTATGAGCTTTGTTGTTTTCAGCTTATCCGCAGGATTTTACTTTCTGAGGATGATTTGTGCGAGAACAACTTCTCCAAACCTATCGATGTCTCAGGCTAGGGTATCGGGAGATGCGGAAAAAGGCGTGCTCCACTTTAGCAACCTGTGCAGCGCCTGCCACCATGCTGACAGGGAAGAAACAAAACAAGGTCCGGGTCTGAAAAACATTTTGAAAAAAGAAAGGCTCCCTTCCAGCGGACAGGCAGCCAACATCGAAAACATTAAGAAACAACTCAAGGCGCCCTTCCTCGCCATGCCTTCTTTTCCCAACCTTTCAGAACAAGAGATTGCTGACCTTTTGGCCTATTTGGAGAAATTATGAGGAATTCTTGGGTTTATTATTTTTAAAGGATTTGCTAATATCTATAAATTAGAGAATACTCCCTTTAAAAAAAATTAAAAAAGGAGAGAGGTTCAAATGAAACGGAGAGATTTTTTTGAAAAAAGCGGATGCGGCCTTCTGGGAATGATTATGGCCTATTTAGGCCTGGCTTCATGCAAAAAAAAGGAAGAGGCTGCAGCGGTCACGACAACAGCCGCTGCTCCCGAGGAAGAAATGGAACGGAAAGATATGATCAAAAAGCTGCTGATAGAAAAGATGGGCATGACAGAAGCAGAAGCCGATGCCAAGATTACTGAAGCCGAAGAGAAGCTCGCCATGGTCAAGAGCATGTGCATCTGCAAGACCTGCCCGACTTACGTTTCCGGGGAGACCGAACTCGGCTTCTGCCATCCGCTCGTCGGCAAAAGCAAAATCATTACCGAAGAGAAAGGGTGCGATTGCCCCAAATGTCCTGTGTATCAGCAGATGGGACTCAAAAACGGCTATTACTGCACCAGGAAATCAGAGCTGGAGCAGGAAGCCGCTAAAAAAATTTAGCTTGCTTAGCCAAAAACAAGCCGCATTCAGAAAGATGATTCGATGAAAAAATATTGGCGATGCTTTGTCTGCAACGACATTCACTATGGAGTAAAGCCTCCTGAAATATGCCCGACCTGCATGGCGATAAACGCCTATGTGGAGATCTCCTCCAGAGAAGCCCAGAGGATAACGAGCGCCACTGATGTTTCTTTTGATAGAGAAAAATTCCTTGAAGCGATTGAGACATTCACAGAAAAAAATGAATTCCAGGTTAATCCGGACAAGGAAAAAGTCACGATCCTTCTGGACGGAGTTTTCAACAATGAGAAAAACCATGGCCTAAAATACTGCCCATGCAGGTTGATCACTAAGGATTTCAGGGAGGATTTAAAGCTTGTCTGCCCGTGCAATTTCCTCATCCACGAGACTTATAAAGAAAAGGGAGAATGCTGGTGTGGGCTCTTCGTAAGGAGAGCCTAATGAATAAATTGATCATGTTTCATGCCAGGGAATGCCCCCACTGCAAAGCTATGATGCCTTTGGTTGAAAAGCTGGAAAAAGAAGAAGATATCAAATTCGAAAAGCTTGAAGTCTGGCACAACGAGAAAAATGCCGATCTGATGCGCTCTTATCGAAGTGTAATCGCTCCCAAATGCGGAGGCCAGCTCCGGACACCGACTTTCTTCAACACAGAAACAAGCGAAGTCCTCTGCGGAGAGGTTAAATACGAAAAGCTCAAAAAGTGGGCATTGAAGAAATAGACAAAACGAAAATTTTTTATAAAAAAATTATTTCATTTCTCTCATCCTGTTGTTCTTATCAACAATCAGTATTTTCGGCATAAAAAAATCTGTTTCCTCATCGTCCAAAGAGACATAGGAAGCGACGATCAATCGATCTCCGGCTTTGACCTTATGCGCCGCAGCTCCATTCACCACAACCAGACCAGAATCTTTTTCACCCTTTATCAGATAGGTGATAAATCTTTCTCCATTAGATAGGTTATAGACATGCACCTGCTCAAACGGGAGCATGCCCGCCGCTTCGATCAAGCTCTCATCGAGCGTGAGGCTGCCTTCATAATCGAGGTTTGTCTCTGTCACCATAAGCTTTTGAATCTTCGCTTTCAGCATAATTCTTCTCATCGTCTTTCACTCCTTTAGGCGCAGAATTGTGTTATCGATAAGCCTGGCTTTGCCAAAATAGACAGCCAGGGCAACCAGGGCTTGCCTGTCTATATGGGGCAAAGGATCAAGATTTTCCGTGTCCACGATTTCAACATAATCAATCCGGGCCAGGGGTTCCTTTTTAATCATCTCTTTCATCCGCCGCATAATCGCAGCTGAATCCCTCTCCCCTTTTTCAAACAGAGATTGCGCCTCTTTCAAGCTCTTCGAAAGAACGAGTGCGGCTTTCCTCTGCTCTGAATTCAGGTAGATATTCCTGGAGCTGAGCGCCAGCCCGTCCTTCTCCCTGACAATCGGCAAAACCTTAACCTTCACATCCAAATTGAGATCCCGAGCCATTCTCTGAATGATGATCGCCTGCTGGGCATCCTTCTGTCCAAAAAAAGAAAAATCAGGGCTGACGATGTTGAAAAGTTTCAGGACGACTGTGCAGACACCGCGGAAGTGGCCTGGACGGGAGCGGCCGCAGAGTTTATTCTCCAGCTCGTGAACCTCGACATAAGTCTCATAAGACTCAGGATACATCGCCTCTGCCTTGGGCACAAACACATAATCCACACCTTCTTTTTCCAAAAGCTCGGAATCACGTTTCAAGTTCCGGGGATAATCCTTGAAATCCTCTTCTGGACCGAATTGAGCGGGATTGACAAAGATGCTGACAATTGTCATGTCAGCTCTCCGGAGCGACTCACGCACCAGGCTCATGTGCCCTTCGTGAAGGAAACCCATGGTGGGAACAAGTCCGATGGTCTTTCCCCGCGCTTTCAGGTTCTTGACTGTTTCTTTCATCTGGCCGATGGAGCGGATTACTTCCATCTTTTCCTCTAAAGTTTACGACCTCTCTGTATCTTTATCGGAGAATTTTCCTTCAGATTTTCTCCGTTAAAAATTTCTTATTTTGGTTTTTTCCCAACGAGCGCACTCAACTTCTCCGGGGGAAAGTGATAAGAATGGCTGTCATCAGGGAATTTCCCCTGCATGACATCAGCGATATATTCCTTCACCGCACTGGCGATGACCTGATGAATGTCTGCGTATTTTTTGACGAATTTGGGCAGATACCCGTTGGAAAAGCCAACCAGATCATGGAAGACAAGGACCTGGCCATCGCATTCAGACCCTGCTCCGATGCCTATCGTGGGGATTTTCAGTTTCTCGGTTATGATCTTGGCCACCTCCAGGGGAATACACTCCAGAACGACAGAAAAGCATCCTGCTTTCTCCAGGTTTTCGGCATCGTGGATAATTTTTTTGGCCTCGTCCACGTCTTTTCCCCTCACTTTGAACTGGCCATAATGATGGATGGACTGAGGTGTGAGTCCGACATGCCCCATGACCGGAATTTCCGCCTCGACCATAGCCTCGATCAGCTTTAACCTCTTTTTCGATGCTCCCTCGATTTTCACCGCGCTTGCCCCGGCTTCTTTCAGAAAACGGGAGGCATTGGCGATAGATTCGTCGTTGGACAGATGAAAAGAGAAGTAGGGCATGTCGCCCACGACCAGAGCTCTCTTCGCGGCCCGAACCACAGGCTTGGTGTGGTGAATCATCTCTTCCATGGTCACAGGAATGGTATTCTTATAGCCCAAGACGACCATCCCCAACGAGTCGCCGACCAAAATCAGATCCACTCCGCTTTCGTCCACAATTTTTGCGATGGGAAAATCGTAGGCTGTGATCGCCACAATCTTTTCTTTTCTCCCTTTTTTGGCCTGGATGAAGGGGATTGTGACTCTTTGGTTTTTTGTTATAGGCATGATTATTCCTTTCTCCCCATCCCGCCTCTAACCGCGGGATTGAGGTAAAGTCAATCTTCTAAGGGGAACCGCTTCACGTTCCATCTTTCAGCTGTCACTTCGCTCCCTGTCTCCCCTTCTCAGGCAGGGAATCAATCATCGACTCACTCGATAAGATGATTTTCATAAAGACCTATTTTCGTTTACTGAGAGGCACATAAAACAAAGGACTTTTCTTCATCTGTTTGATCTTGTCCACGAGATCCATTATATCCTCTTCCCTGTTAAAATCCAACTCGTCGGCTTTCACCACCAGCAACGGTGTGGCCTGGTAATTGAAGAAAAAATAGTCAAAAGCTTCGAGGATGTTCTCCAGGTATTTCTCCGAGATGTTTTTCTCAAGAGCTGTTCCCTCCTTAGCGATTCGTTTCTGCAGGGTGGGCAGGGATATTTGGAGATAAATGGTCAGATCCGGCCTGGCGATCCTTTCGGCCAGTATGCCGTAGATTCTCTCATAAACGATGAGCTCATCATCGGTGAGCGTCTGGTACGCATAGATTTTATCTTTCTCGAATAAATAATCGCAGATGACTCGCTCCTCGAAAAGGTCTCTTTGCATCAGAGCAATTTGCTGGTGATACCTGTTCACCAGGAAAACGAGCTGGGCAAGAAAAGAAGCACCCTCCTTTTCTTCGTAAAAATCTCGGAGATAGGGATTTTCAATCCTGTCTAAAACGATCCTCCCGCCTATCTTTTCAGACAGGATTTTGGCCAATTTCGTTTTTCCGCACTTGAGAATACCCTCGACGGCAACGTGTTTAAAAATAATCTCGTCTTTCTCCGGCATCTCTAAAGTCCGTGTTCAGAACGCCTCATCTTTTCCACAAACGGGAAAAAATTGCAGTAAAAAAATACCGAATATGGGAAGATAAGTCAATTCAAGAAATTTTTTAAGGCGATGGGATCAAAACTGTGGCTCAGGCTGCCGGTGTTGAAGACTCCCCTATTTTTTAGAGCTGACAGGTGATAAACCGGATGTATGCTCAGGGACAACATCCTCAAGGCCACATAACACTAATCCCGTCGCAAGAAAATGCGGCCTTTTTCCGAATTCGTCAGGTTGAGGCTGGCTCAATAGGAACGATAACCCAGGCGACGATATAGAAAATCAACATAGGCAGCAGCCCTGTGATCAGAAACACGGCCACAAACAAGAGCCTCATGAGGTTGACATCAAGATCCAGATAGTCTGCGAGTCCCCCGCAGACACCGCCCAACATCTTTTTTGTCTGGGAACGGTAAAGCGTCTTTGCCATTTTTTAACTCCTTACAGGAGCTCTCATAAGAAAAGCTCCTTATGAATAATACGTTTATTAGACTTTTAAAGTTCAGGCTGCGCGCCTGCACCCCGTCAGCGAAGAAGGAAAAGCAACTTTTTCCTCTTTCAGAGTTGACAACTCCTGTCAACGCCCTGAAATTGGCTATGACTGTTTAATCTGCTTGCTCTCTTTTATTTTTTCAATGTAGGCATTCAGCTCTTCAATAAGTTTTTGAGGATTTTCAATGCCTTCTTCATCCAACAGCTCTGCCAGGCTGCACCACAAAGGCTCTCCGCATCTTATGCAATGGACTCCCTTGCGGGTCAGGAAGCCAACAGCTTCAGGGAAAAGCTCGACGAGTTCCTCAACCGAACTTTCGAGCGAAATCTTTGATTTCATCAGTCTCCGAATTTGATTCCCTGGGCCAGAGGGAGTTCTTTAGACCAGTTGATGGTGCTGGTTTGGCGGCGCATATAGCTTTTCCAGGCATCTGACCCTGACTCCCTCCCGCCTCCGGTCTCTTTCTCGCCGCCAAAGGCTCCTCCAATTTCTGCGCCGGAGGTTCCGATGTTGACATTGGCGATGCCGCAGTCAGAGCCTTCGTGGGAGAGGAACTTTTCGGCTGTGAGTAAGTTTGTGGTAAAGACGGCGCTCGATAGACCCTGGGGAACTTCGTTATGGAGCCTTATCGCTTCCTCAACATCCTCGTATTCTAAAAGATAAAGGATGGGAGCAAAAGTTTCCTGATGGACGATTTCTGTCTGAGCTGGCATTTTGACTATGGTCGGCTCGACAAAGTGCTCCCCTAACTGAGGAAGTCGCTTCCCTCCGATGATGATTGTCCCACCCTGCTCTTTCACCCTATCTAGAGCGGCCATCATGTCTTCCACGGCAGCCTTTGTCACCAGAGGTCCCATGAGTGTTCCGTCTTCCAGAGGATTCCCGATCCTGACCTGTTTGTAAGCCTTGACAATCCGCTCTGTCAGCTCCGCAGCAATCGACCTGTGCATGATGATGCGCCGTGTTGTTGTGCAGCGCTGGCCGGCGGTGCCCACAGCTCCAAAGAGAATCGTCCGCACAGCCATACCCAAATCTGCATCCTCGGCGACGATGATGGCGTTGTTTCCGCCGAGCTCGAGGATTGTTCGTCCGAACCGCTTGGCTACGGCTTCGGAGACTCTTCGCCCCATCTGGGTTGAGCCGGTGAAGGAAATGAGGGAAAGGCGCTTATCGTTGATCATCCTTTCTCCGACAACAGAACCGCGGCCGATCAGGATGTTGAAAATTCCCTTAAGCCCGTGGTCGGCCATGACGCGGTTGCAGATATTCTGGACAGCAACGGCTGTCAAAGGCGTATCTGAGGAGGGCTTCCAGACAACGGTATCCCCGCAGACGACAGCAATGGCGGCATTCCACGACCAGACAGCGACAGGAAAATTGAAGGCAGTGATGACGCCGATGGCTCCCAGCGGATGCCACTGTTCGTACATCCTGTGAGCCGGCCTCTCGGAATGCATGGTCAAGCCGTAGAGCTGACGGGAAAGGCCGACAGCAAAGTCACAGATATCGACCATCTCCTGGACCTCGCCCAAGCCCTCAACCTTGATCTTTCCCATCTCCAGGGTTACAAGCTCGCCCAGCGGCTCATTCAATTCTCGCAGCGCCAGGCCTAAATCACGTACTACTAAACCGCGTTTTGGCGCTGGCATCATCCGCCAGGCCTTGAAAGCCTCGACGGCCTGGCTGATGACCTTTTCGCAAGTCTTTTCTGTGGCCTGGATAACCTTGGCTATCTGTTTTCCAGTGGAAGGATTATAAGAGACGAGCTCCTGCCCTTCCTTATCTTCATACCAGGCTCCCTCTCCCGAGCAGGCCCCGATATTCATGTCCCTAATCTGAAGTTTTTCCAACAGACTTTTCATTTCTATCACCTCTTCTTTCTTCCCTATCCCTTATTTCTCTTTCAGGAAAGGATAGCGGTAATCCTTGGGAGGATTCAGGTTTTCCTTGACAGCCCTGGCGCTTGTCCAGCGGAGAAGGTTCAGATAGGAGCCAGCCTTGTCATTCGTTCCCGAGGCTCTGGCTCCGCCAAAGGGCTGCTGGCTGACAACAGCGCCGGTGGGTTTGTCGTTGATGTAAAAGTTTCCTGCGGCATGGCGGAGAGCGGCGTAAGCCTCGACAATTGCTTTTCTGTCGTTGGCAAAGATAGCCCCGGTCAAACCATAAACAGAAGTAGTGTCGCAAAGCTTCAGCGTTTCCTTGTATTCTTTCTCAGGATAGACATAGATAGTCAGGACTGGCCCGAAAATCTCCTCCTGCATCAGCTTATGTTTGGGATTGATGACAACAACCAGCGTCGGCTCGATGAAGTAGCCTTTGGAACCGTCATATTTTCCGCCGCAGATGATCTCGGCTTCGTTCGAGTTCTTGGCATATTCGATGTATTCGACAATGCTGTCAAAAGCGAGCTTGTCGATGACCGCACCCATAAAGTTTGAAAAATCAGTGATGTTACCTATTTTGATGGTCTTGACCTCATCGTCCAGACCTTTCTTGATCGTCGGCCAGAGGTTTGAGGGGATATAGGCCCGGCTGGCTGCTGAGCACTTCTGGCCCTGGTATTCAAAGGCTCCGCGGATCAAAGCCGTAATGACCGCCTGAGCATCGGCTGAAGCGTGGACAAAGATAAAATTCTTGCCGCCAGTTTCGCCGACAATCCTGGGGTAGCTCTTGTAGCTCCTGATGCTCTTGCCGATTGTCTTCCACATATCCTGAAAGACTGAGGTGCTCCCCGTGAAATGAACGCCTGCCAACTCTGGCTTTTCCAGCACCGGGTCACCCACATAGCGGCCCGGCCCAGGAATGAAGTTGATCACACCTCCAGGTAGCCCTGCTTCTCTCCACAATTGGGTCAGGAAATAGGCTGAGTAGACGGCTGAAGAAGCTGGCTTCCAGAGGATAACGTTTCCCATCATGGCCGGCGAGGTCGGCAGGTTGCCGGCAATAGAGGTGAAATTGAAGGGAGTCACGGCGAAGACAAATCCTTCCAGGGCCCTGTATTCCATATAGTTCCAGGTCGCTGCGGATGATTCCGGCTGCTGAGAGTAAATCTGGCTCACGTAATAGGGATTGAAGCGGTAGAAATCGATGAGCTCGCAGGCTGAGTCTATCTCCGCCTGATGGGCGGTCTTTGACTGCCCGAGCATGGTTGCCGCGTTCAGGATGTAACGGTACTTGTTGGCAAGCAATTCCGCGGCCCGAAGGAAAATCGCGGCCCGAGCCACCCAGTCCATCTCCGACCACTCCAGCCAGGCCTTTCTGGCGACTTCAACCGCTTTATCGATCTCGGCCGGACCGGCCTTATGGTAGCGGGCTAACCGATGCTTGTGATCATGAGGGCAGACGCAATCGGCGAAATTGCCAGTGCGGACTTCCTGGCCTCCGATGATCAAAGGAATCTCGATCTCTTCGCTCAGCATCTTTTCGAGCTGTACTTTCAAGGCCTCCCGTTCCGCTGTCCCTGGCGCATAGCTGTAAACAGGTTCATTAGAAGGGATGGGGACTCTTATGATGCCATTCATCTCTGTTTCCTCCTTATGAATGGAGTATGTATTTTTACTGGTTGATATTTAAAATATCAGGGTTTTCGTTCAAGCTGTCTTTTTATTTATTCAGGCCAAAAACAGGCCTTTTAATATATTATTTTCTTGGCAGAAGTTCAAGAAGATGGAGCCTTTAGCAAAGACCCAGGTCTTTATCGATGTCCTGCATGGCCTTGAGGCAGATGCCTATAAACTCATCCCGATCCAAACCGATATTCTGGCACTGCTCGATATCCTCCCGCTTTGCGCCTCTGGCAAAGCTCTTCTCCTTGTATCGGCGCTTGACGAATTCCACATCCACTTCCTTGAGCTTTCGGCTGGGATGCATCAGAGTGGCCGCGATGATCAACCCTGTCAAAGGATCGATGGAATAAATCGCCCAGTCCATCTCGCTCTGGCAGGAAACCTGAGCGGCATGAGCCTGGATGGCCTGGATGATATCCGGGTCGATGCCGAGCTCTTTCAAGATTTTAACCGTTTCGGTCGTATGGAGCTCTGGGCTTTTCTCGGTAATCTCATAATCAAGGTCATGAAGAACCCCGGCCAGCCCCCATTTTTCAACGTCCTGGTTGAGCCGATTAGCCACAGCCCTCATGCAGGCCTCTACGGCCAGGCAGTGTTTCACCAGGTTTTTGTTTTTGAGGTGCCTGCGGACCAATTCCAAAGCTTGGTCTCTGTTCATTCCTTCACCTCCTTTAAAAATGCTCTTCAAGAGGCTTTTACTTTTTTATAACAAAAGCAGTCTCTTTTTGCATACTCTGTTTCTCGTCAGAAATTTCAACGCCGATCACATAATTCCCTTCCTTTTCCGGAAACCAAACGCAAGTGCTTCTTTCGGATTTTTCCTGGATGACCTTTTTCTCATCCCCTGCCTTCAGGTAAAAACCGTATTTGGGCTTGTAGAAGCCTGCAGCAGAAGCCGTAAAGGAAATTTCTTTTCCCACTGCCTGAGGGGACTCTAAGGAAGACTTCAGAGAAATTCTGATGACCTTTTTCAGGAAAACGACCTTTCCGCTGTCTTTCTGGTCATCATAGAGGCAAATGACAAGGTGAGGAGCCACCCAGAGAGGATTGGATTTAACTTCGTCTCCGGCATCGTAATCTCCGGCTTTTTCCCCTGTTTCCGCGTCAAAACAGACGAGAAGCGATGAAAGAGAGGAAACGACAATTCTCCCACCGGAAATTTCAAGACGGTAAGTACTGCGCGAAGGAATGATCTGCCACCAGAGGATATGGCCGTTTTTCTTTCTCAGGCAATAAAGGACGTTGTTCCAGCAGACAAAAAAAATTCTTTTCCCTTCCATAACAGGGTCTGTAAAGACTTTTCCTCCTATCTTGATTTTCCACTTCATCGTTCTCTTTTTTAGGTTGTAACAGTAGAAATAACGGTCTGCGGCTCCAAAATAGAGAAAATTCTCTTCGACCAGCGGAGTTGCCTGGATTTTATCTCGCACTGGAATCTGTCCGGCTAGATTTCCTTCCTCAGTCAGGATGTAGAGATTAAGGTCGTCGCAGTTGAGGATGATCTTTCCGTCGGCAAAGACGGGAGTTGCTCTGATAGCCCCGCCTGTTTGGAAGCGCCAGAGTTCATGACCATCGTCTGCGCTAAGAGCAAAAACAATTCCCCTCTCATTGCCCAGGTAGACTTTCCTGTTGAGTTCCCCTACTCCGGATGTTATCTGCTCTTCAACTTTTTTCGTCCAAAGCGCCTTTCCTTCTTTGTCCAAGCAATAAAGGATGTTGTTCTGGTCATAGACATAAATTCTTTCCGGTCCGAAAAAAGGAGGGCTGGCCAGAGGCTCGGCCGCTTTAAATCTCCAGGAAATTTTACGCTCGACGCCATCCAAACAGTAGACAAAACCTCTTCGGGTGGCTAAATAGAGATTCTCCCCGACATTTCCCACAGAATCGATGATCTCTCCCTCATAAATAATCTCCCCGGCTTTCTCCACAGGAAAAAAAACGCCCGTGGGGTATGGAGGAATTTTCGTCCGGAACAAAGAACAGGAACTCAAAGATAAAGAGGCAAGTAACACAATAATAATTTTTCTCATTCGACTCCAGAAGGCCAATAATAGCATTTTTTTATCTTCATCCTCAATCAGAACCATCTCAAAGGATGCGTCCCAAATTCCGTGATAAAATATTGCTCCCTGGATATCCAAAGATTTTGGGAGATAGCCGAAGCGACCATTGAGGATTTAGCCTTCGGAGTTCGCTCTTCGAGGGAACCCGACGGAGTCGGGCGGCGAGTATGTCTGAGCGAAGCGAGTTACGCAGCCGCCGAGAAGAGCGAACGGAGAATGGCGTTAAAAATCCGAAGGGGAGCTAGGCTATTCCCCAAAATCTCTTCTAATCACGAAATTTGGGATGCATCCCATCTGTAAATCATGAAGTTCAGGATCAAGCTGGGCAGGTCTTCAGGCGAGCCACACAAAATGGATGAGAGCTAGGAAAAGATGCTTATTCCTCAATCTTTACATAGGCATCTAAGGCTGGTATTATTCGCAAGAGAGATAATAATGGTCAATTACATCCTGCTCTACAGAATTAGAAAAAAAGTTAAAAAAATTTTGAAAGATAAAATTTCAGACGGGGAACTGGCAACGACCAAGACGTCCTGCCTTGGCTGTGTCGCTGACGATATAAGCTGGGAAGTCTACTACTTGCTCAAGGAAGAAAAAAGCGGGAAAAACTGACTCAGCTTTTCTATCCGTTCTTACCCTTTTCGTTTTTTAATTTTTCCTTTAGCGAATTCCACCAATCGATTCTCTTCTTGATTTCTTTCTCCAGGCCCAGATTTCCCGGCTCATAATATTTCCTCCCTTTTAGCTTCTCGGGAAAAGTCTCCATATCCGTTGTTTCATAAGGGAAATCATGGGCATAGGCATATTCCTTTCCGTATCCGACCTTTCTCATCAGCTCTGTAACCGGATTTCTGAGGTGGAGGGGAACGGGCTCGAACGGACTTTCCTCAACATCCTTTATCGCCCTGGCAAAAGCCGCATAGGCCCGGTTGCTCTTGGGCGCTGAAGCGAGATAGATGACCGCCTCAGCCAGCGCCAACTCGCCTTCAGGAGAGCCGATAAAATCATAGGCATCCTTAGCAGCTAAAGCAATGGAAAGGGCCTCAGGGTCAGCCAGGCCAATATCTTCAGAAGCAAACCTCACCAGCCTCCGGGCAATATAAAGGGGATCTTCACCAGCCGCAATCATCCTCGCCAGCCAGTAGAGCGACGCATCGACATCGCTGTTCCGGAGGCTTTTATGAAGCGCCGAGATCAGGTTAAAATGCTCCTCCCCTTTTTTATCGTAGAGAAGGATTCTCTTCTGCAGCGCTTCCTTGACCTCTTCTGCTATTATCTTCTTTTTCCTGGCCAGGCTCGAGGAAATCTCAAGTGTGTTTAAAGCCCGCCGGGCATCGCCGTTGGCGTAGTCAATGATCATCTTCAAAGCTTGCTCATCAAGCGCAAGATGAAGCTTCCCCAGACCCTGATCTTCCTCAACCAACGCCTCTTGGATGATGCGGGTTAATGTCTCCTCTGAGAGAGGATTCAAAACCAGAACCTTCATCCGCGAAAGAAGAGGGGCGATGACCTCAAACGAGGGATTTTCTGTTGTCGAGCCAAAGAGGATGATATCTCCCTTTTCCACGTAGGGCAAGAATGCACCCTGCTGCGCCTTGTTGAAGCGATGAATTTCATCGATAAAAAGGATTGTCGGTTGTCCGTACATTTTTTTATGGCTTTGGGCATTGGCCATGACCTCTTTGACTTCTTTGATCCCGGAGAGGACAGCGCTGAAAAAAACACAGGGAAAATTGAAATGCTTGGCTAAAATATAGCCCAAAGTGGTCTTGCCAGAGCCGGGCGGCCCCCAGAAGATGATCGAGACCAGGCGATTGGCTTCCAAGAGCTGGGAGAGAATTTTGCCTTTGCCGATAAGATGCTCCTGGCCGTAAAAGCGTTCCAGTGTCTTGGGCCGCATCCTCTCGGCCAGTGGCACGTGCTTTTGTTCCTGACTTTTCATAAGTTCAACCGTTTGTCTGAATTATACCAGATATGCTCTCAGGTTTTAAACCTCAGGAAGCATTTTTTCTATGACGAGAAAAGAGATTTGATAGAGAGAGGAATGGAGGCGCTGGTTTCCGTGCCTCCGAAGCCCATAGTGGTGGGTGGGAAGGTCTTTGGCGAGGAGGGATGGAAACCAGCACTGTTAGAGTTGGCTTTTATCATCATAGGCCTTCATGGAAAAGAGATGCTAACTCAACCTCAACCTGCCTTGACGAACGTAGGCTTCCGTGCTAATGTAGGAAGGATTTTTTAAAAAAAAATACTCCTGAATAAGGGCAAGCGGTCAACCTCGATGAAAAGCGAAAAGATTGCTGAGAAGCTTACCTACAAGCTGGATGAGATAAGTCGTTTGGCCAAGCTTGACCCTTCTGTCATCGAAGCATGGGAAGAAGAGTTCTATTTTCTCTCCTCCGGACAGACAGCATCCGGAGAGAAGATATTCAGGAAAAAAGACCTGACTATCATTCTCAGGTTGAAGGAATTGCTGGAAAAACAGGGATTGACCCTGGCCGGTGCGAAAAGGAAAATCGAGGAAGAATTCAGACTGAGAACTCCGGCTCCAGTTCATCCTGACCGCTTGAAAAAGGTTCTCTACCAGGTTCGGGAGCAGCTCCAGGAAATTTCTTCTTCGCTGGGAAAGGAAATAAAAAAGCCATAAAAACATCATCTTCCATTGGCTATAATTGCCCTCTCCGGTCGGGACGTGGCGCAGCCTGGTAGCGCACACGCTTGGGGTGCGTGGGGTCGGCGGTTCAAATCCGCCCGTCCCGACCATTTAGACCCTTATCTCTCACTCTTGCTGAAATCTCAAAATATTTCCCCAAAACAGAATCCCTCCATGGATTATTGAAAATAGAGAAACTTGTGCCTCCAACCAAAGAATTAGGATATATATACATAAATTATCGAGAAATTATGGAAGAAATTGCACATGTTTCCGTCAAAATTAAGTGTAACAAGCGGATTTATCCGCATTCAGAACGAATGAAATGGTCAAAGGAAGCCGTTCAACTTGACGGGATGACCGATCCGGAAACAAGTAACGTTCGGCCAAAAAGAATGAATGAAGTTTTGTTCAGGTGAGTGATTATGCGAAAACTAACCGTATTCATCTTGTTTCTATTCCTAGCGCTAGCTGCAAGTTGTGGAAAATCCAGGGACAGCGGCACGGACAAGAGTACGGATCCCCCTGCAAAGCAAAAAGCCGGGAAATCTCCGGCGGAAAGCGGTGCCCCGGTCAACCCCGACCAGAAAACTGAATTCAAAGCGCAGAGCGGCAAGGAAATCGATGTCGATAAACTCAATATCCCTGATGAGTTGAAAGAGGCAATAAAATCCGGACGCATCCCAAAAGATCAGATCCCGCAAATGCTTGCCCAATTCCAAAGCAGTGGTGGCGAGGCCGTTCCGGTAAGTGTGGCAGCGGTCCATCGAAAAAATCTGAACTCCTACCTCGTCCTCAACGGTATCGTCGAGCCAGAAAGGAAAGTTGAGGTATTCTCCCGTCTTTCGGCCTATGTCAAGGAGATCGTTAAAGAAGAAGGCGCTTATGTCATAGAAAACGACGTCTTGGCTCTTCTCGATGACAAGGAAATCAGGATCAGCTACGAACAGGCCAAGATCGAACTGGAACAGGCCAGGCTCAGCCTGGAAGAGGCCGAAAAGAACTACATCCGCAATCAGGAGTTGATCAAACGCGATCTTATTTCCGTACAGGAATTCCAGACTCAGGAAGCCCAGTACAAGCAAAGGCAGCTTGACTACCAGAACCGCATGCAGAGTTATAAAAATCTCGAGCTTCAGCTAAACTGGACAAAGATTCGTGCTCTTTCCGAAGGATACATCACTGAACGTCTGATCGAAGTGGGCAGTCGCGTTACTCCCAACCAGCAGGTCTTCACCGTCGAGGACTTCAAGCCTCTGCTGATCCGCGTCTTCGTCCCCACTTCCGATGCTATCAAGCTCCGGACCGGAATGCCGGCTGAAATAACGACCGAGATTCTGAAAGGAACAACCTTCGCAGGCAATGTCAAACTGATCAATCCCCGGATCGACGTTCAGACGGGAACGGTCAAAGTTACCATCGAAGCCTTCGACGAATCCCTGCGTCTAAAGCCGGGGATGTTTGTGGAAGCCCGGATCGCCATCGGGATGAAAGACAACGCTTTGGTCATCCCGCGGAAAGCCCTTCTCTATAAACAGAATAAAACATATGTTTTTGTTTTTAACCGGAACCAGGTTTCCCAACGGGAAGTCCTTCTCGGTCTGACTGAAGAAGACGAAGTGGAGGTGACAAGGGGCCTGGATGCAGGCGAAGTTATCGTCGTGGTTGGAATCGAGAGCCTCAAGGACGGCCAAAGAGTTGAAGTCATCCAATGAAAATCGTCAAGTTCTCCATTAATCGTCCGGTAGCTGTTTTTATGTTCACCGTAGCCGTGATCATCTTCGGCTTTATTTCCTACTCCAAATTGAATCTGAATTTGCTGCCAAAAATCTCCTATCCAACGCTTACGATCAAGACCGAATACCCAGGCACCGCGCCATCGGAGATCGAGAACATCATCTCCAAGCCTATCGAAGAGACCTGCGGCGTCGTGGACAATGTGGTGCGCATCTCCTCGGTCTCCCGCGCAGAACTTTCCGAAGTCACAGTCGAGTTCGCCTGGCATACCAACATGGATTTTGCCACCCTAAAGCTGAGGGAAAAACTGGACCTTCTTCGCTTTCCTGTCGGTGCGACAAAGCCAGTCATCCTCCGCTATGATCCAAACGAGGAACCCATCATGAAACTGGGATTGACCGGGGGTGCTGATCTGTCCCGTATACGCTACATCGCCGAAAGGGAGGTCAAACAGGCCTTGGAAAGCATCGAGGGCGTTGCCGCCTGCTCCATCAGCGGCGGCCTGGAGGATGAAATCCACATCGACCTCGATGAGCAGAAACTAAGCCTCCTCAACATCCCCATCACCACTGTGGCCAATCGCCTGGCGCAGGAAAACGTTGATCTCTCCGCCGGAATTTTAAAGCAAAAAGACAGCCAGTTTCTGGTGCGGACTGTCAATCAGTTCAAGGATGTCGACGAGATCCAGAACATCATCATCGAAAAGCGCGGTGATATCCAAATCACACTCGGGAGCGTCGCTAATGTCTACCGTGGCTATAAAGAACGGAAGGTCATCTCCCGCATCAACGGCCAGGAATGCATCGAAGCTGCCATCTACCGCGCAGCGGACGCCAACACCGTATCAGTGGCCAACGCCGTCATGGAAAGGCTGAAAACGGTTCAGGACAACATCCTGAAACCCCGGAAAATGGAATACACGCTCATCACGAACCAGGCCAAATTCATCAAGAACACCGTTGAAGAGGTCAAGCAGACCGCTATCATCGGAGGTATTCTGGCCACTCTTGTCCTTCTCTATTTCTTGAAAAACATCCGCAGCACCCTCATCATCGGAGCCGCAATCCCTGTTTCCGTTATCACCACCTTCTTCCTGATGTATTCCTCCAAGATAACCCTGAACATCATTTCCCTCGGTGGGCTGGCGCTCGGAATTGGAATGTTGGTGGATAACTCCATCGTAGTGCTGGAGTCTATCCAGAGGTATCGGGAAAAAGGTCATAATTCTTATGACTCGGCTCTCAAAGGAACGTCTGAAGTCGCCGGCGCCGTGTCCGCCTCCACCTTGACAACGGTGGCGGTTTTTTTTCCTATCGTGTTTGTCGAAGGAATCGCCGGCCAGCTTTTTAAGGACATGGCCCTAACCGTGACTTATTCCCTTCTGGCCTCATTGGTGGTCTCTCTAACCCTTGTGCCCATGCTGAATGTGGTCATGCAGCGGGAAAATCCCAAGCAGTGGCTGACGCGGGGATTGAAGTTTCTCTTCAAGCCGCTTGATAAGCTGTACGACAAAGTCTATCTCGCTTATAAGAATTTTCAGGGAGTCTTCTTCAGGCGCCGGCTGATCATATTCATCACTGTGTTCGTGCTCTTTTTCGGATCAATTCTCATGATCCGCTTCATGGGACAGGAGCTGATCCCTGTCATTTCCCAGGGAGAATTCCTGATCAACGTCGAGTTCCAACCGGGGACTTCCCTTAAGGAAAACTCAGGCATCATTTCCGATGTTTCAGATACATTGAAGACCTATAACGATATCGATAGCATCTACGAGCTTGCCGGGAAAGGATCCAGGGGAGGCATCTCCTTTCAGGAAGAGCGGGAAAACCTCTCCGAGCTCACCATCCGTCTCAAGCCGGGCATCCTGGGAAAGCGGGAAGACCGGATCATGGACCGGATCAGGGCTGACCTGGAAAAGTTCCCAACCGCTAAAATCAAAGTCTACAAGCCTCGCCTTTTCTCCTTCAAAGCTCCCCTTGAAGTGGTTGTCTCTGGCAATGATCTCGACAGGCTCAAAGAAGTCTCCGACGAGCTCCTGGCGAAGTTGCGGGTTGTTGATGGCATCATCGACCTGAAGTCCAGCATGGAGGAGGGCTACCCTGAAATCCAGATCATCTTCAACCGTGCTGTCCTCGCTTCCCAGAACATGACTATCAACTCGGTGGGCTCCCAAATCAGGAACAAAATCGAAGGGGAAGTCGCCACGCGATTCATCGAAAGCGACCGGGAAGTCGACATCCGGGTCCGTCTCTCCGAGGATTACCGCGATCGAGTCGATAAGGTCGGCCGGATCACTATCCGTAATGGCTTGGGGATGATGGTTCCTTTGAAGGCCTTGGCAGAAATCCGCATCAAAGAAGGCCCGGCTGAAATCCGCCGCATTGTTCAGCAGAAGTCGGCGGTCATCACGGCGAACATTTCGGGGATTTCCCTCGACGAAGCCAAAGAAAAGGTCTTATCGGCTGCCGCAACCATAAATAAGCCGTCCGATATCTCGATTAACCTTGCCGGTCAGAGCATGGAGCAGGACGTGGCTTTTTCCTCCATGATCTTCGCTATCTTTCTGGCCATTTTCCTTGTCTATCTGGTCATGGCTTCCCAGTTTGAATCTTTCAAAAAGCCCTTCATCATCATGTTTACCATACCCCTTGGGATCATCGGCGTGGTGATCATCGGCCTCCTTTATGGAATGTCGATCAATGTGATCGTTCTCATCGGCCTCATCATCCTCTCTGGCATCATTGTCAACAACGCCATCGTCCTGGTTGACTATATAGGACAGCTCCAGAGACAAGGAATGCCCAAAGTCAAGGCTATCAAAACCGCTGCCCAGGTCCGGTGGCGGCCGATCCTGATGACAACGGTCACGACGGTTCTGGGACTTACGCCAATGGCATTGGACTACAATGAGGGGTTCGAGATCCGCATTCCTCTGGCTTTGACCTTAATCGGAGGCCTGATCTTCGGGACATTCTTGACTCTGGTCTTTATCCCGCTGGTTTATGATGTAACAGTCAGGGAGACAGCAGCCGGGGAGGTGAAAGAAAGCCGGCTGTTGGGCCTTCTCAAAAGCGTGAAAATGTCCCTTTCTTTTGATAAGGCAAGAGCGAGAAAATCATGAACCTCCCTGAATTTTCCATTCGAAAGCCTGTCTCCATCATCGTGGCCATGCTCATCTTCATCACCATCGGAGTGATCTCTCTTCTTAAGCTCCCTTTAGAGATGCTGCCCGACACGTCCTTCCCCGGGCTGATGGTGCAGATTCCCTATCCCTCCTCGTCTCCGGAAGAGGTCGAACGGACCATCACCAGGCCCCTGGAAGACATGCTGGCCACCGTCAACAACTTGGAGAGTCTCAGCTCCACCTCATCCTCGGGATCCTCAATGATTCATATGCAGTTCAAGGGGGGGACGAACATGGATCTGGCTTCCATGCAGATCCGCGACAAAATCGACCAGATCCGCGGACAGCTTCCGAGCGACATCGAGACCATCCGTATCCGCCGGTTCTCGATGAGCGATCGTCCTGTGATCAATTTCAGCGTTTCTCTACCCGGAGATTTGGAAAATCTGTACTTCTTGTCAGAGAACACCATCATGCCGCAACTGGAACGGATCGAGGGTGTGGCCAACGTGGATATCCGGGGAATCCGCAATAAAGTTCTGACCATTTATCTCAAGCCCGAGGTTTTTTATTCTTCCTCCATCCGCATCACCGACTTGATCAATACCATCCGCAACAACAACATCAATATTTCAGCCGGCTATGTGGAAGAGGGGCCGATGCGCTATGCAGCACGCGTTCCAGGGGAACTGAAAATCCTGGAGGAGGTAAAAAGTCTCCCTGTCAGCGACAAGGGCCTGACTATTTCTGATGTTGCCCGCGTGATCTACGACTACCCTCCCAAAGAGAATTTCAACCGCCTGGATGGGAAGGAGACCGTCCGTTTCCAGATCTATCGAGCATCCAACGCCAATATTGTGGACGTGTGCAACAGCGTCAAAGACACCATGCTGGGGATCAGGGAGACGGAACCCGCCCTCCGGGACATGACCGTCGTCTTCTACCGTGACCAGTCGGAAGACATCCTGAAAAGCTTAAAGGATCTTTCCCGGTCAGGGGTCATTGGCGGTCTCCTGGCAGTGGCCGTCCTTCTCTTCTTTCTGAGAAAATTCCGGACAACTGTCATCATCATTGTTGCTATCCCCATGGCCATGGTGTTTACTTTCAGCTTCATGTATCTCACCCGCGCCGTTTTTCGGGCAAACATAACGATCAACATCATCTCCCTCAGCGGACTGATGATGGCCGTGGGCATGCTGGTCGATAACAGCGTCGTGGTTCTGGAGAACATCTTCCGCTTACGCCAAGAAAAGCAGCTTCCTCCTTTTAAGGCGTCCATCAAAGGTGCCAGCGAAGTGGCCTTGGCTGTCACCGCATCCACCTTGTCCACTCTTGTTGTGTTTATCTCCCTGGGGTTCATGTCGCAGTCGGGATTCGGCCGTTTTATGAAGGACTTCGCGATGACAATCTCCCTGGCCCTCATCGCATCATTGCTGGTCTCCCTCTCCTTCGTTCCGCTGGCGGGAAGCCGGTTTCTTTCCGGAAGAGCCAAGCCAAAGGCTCGCTGGCTGCTGAGACTCACTTCAATCTACGAACGGATCATCAGTTTTACGATCAAGAACTGGAAAACAAAGCTTTTGGTGGTCGTTCTCGCTGTGGGAATCTTTATCACCTCATTTCTGATCCTCAAGAGCATCGAGCGGGAATTCATGCCCAGCAGCGATGAGCGGGAGATCAATATTTCGGTCTATATGCCGCGCAGTTTTACCTTGGAAGAGATGAAGGCTCTGTTCCAGCGTTTCGAGAAAATCCTCCTCGGCAGGAAAGAGGAACTGGCTATCAAGTACCTTTCAACTGAATTCGGCGTGCGGAACATGCGCCAGGGGAGGTTTCGTGGTTCCCTTGAGTTGGCACTTGAGGATAAAGGTCCATCGGTGACTGAAATCAAGCAAAGACTCAAGGAGCTGCTGCCGAGGCAGGCCGGCATAGTCTACGAATACGGTCAGCGCTTCGGCCGCGGCGGCCATTCCATGGGAATCTCTGTGGAGCTCATCGGGCTGGACTATACCAGACTGACCGAACTGGCCCCCATGGTCATCGAAAAGCTGGCGACGGTTAATAACGTGGAAGACATCACCAGCGACCTCGAGGGCGGTGAGACACAGCTCCTGGTGGAAGTGGACCGGGCCAAGGCAGAAAGCTCCGGGGTAAACAGCCGGATGGTTGCCCAAACCATTTCATCCTCTCTTTCTGACCGGGCCATCGGGAAGTTCAAAACTGAGAACCGTGAGATCGACATCATCCTGAAAATCCAGGGTGAGGATGGTTTCAGCGAAGAAGACCTCCGGAACATCAGCCTGAGGACTCAGTCCAAGCCTATTCCTCTCTCCGCAATCTCGAACATCTCTTACCGGATGGGATCGACTTCCATCCGGAAGGAAAACAAAAAATCCAAGCTGAACATCCAGATCAACACCAAATCCCAGGGCATGATGGCCATCTCCGAGGACATCCGAAAGGTCATGAATACAATTCCGTTCCCGGATGGCTATTCGTGGGGCCTCGGAGGCGGATGGCGCCGTTTCCAGGAATCCCAGGGCGAATCCAACATGGCCATCATCCTTGCCCTGGTCTTCATCTATATCATCATGGCCTCGCTGTTTGAATCCTTCGTTCATCCGTTCACCATACTCCTCATCGTCCCGCCGGCGATATTCGGGGTAGCTGTGTTCTTCCTGATCACAAACATCACGCTGAATACAACTTCCTATCTGGGCCTGCTGACTCTATTCGGGATTGTGGTGAATAACGGGATTATCCTCATCCATCACATCCGGACCCTGCGTCTCTCCGGGATGCGCAAGAATGAAGCCATTATCCAGGGAGGCAAAGACCGGATGCGACCGATCATGATGACGGCCATCACCACCATTTTCGGAGTGCTGCCTCTGGCTCTTCCCTTCTTGCTGCCACAGCTCTTCCAATCATCGGGACCGCGGGCACAGATGTGGGCTCCGATCTCCGTCGCCATCATCGGCGGGCTGAGCACATCGACCTTTTTCACGCTGATCTTTTTGCCCACGTTTTATTCTATCTCGGATTCTGTAACCACGAGAGTTAAGTCCTTTCTCGGCTTCAAGAGCGCCAAAATCTAAATTCTATTCCTGAAACCTTATGCTCCGGAGGCAAAGCCGCTCCCTGTGTCCGTCGATCCTGCCCAGCTTGATGGGAGTATTTCCGCCAGCAAGGTGCGGGAAGAGGCACATATCGAGCAGATGCTGGCTTTTCTAAAATAATGAAATGCAAAATTTAGTATCCTAAATCATCGCCAAGTGCTAAAATGCATCTCCTCAGCCACTTTTGAGCGAAGATGTGCGGCAGGCCGGATGAGAAAAAAGACTGAAAGAAAACCTTTGATTCTTCTCACTAACGATGACGGCTTTTATTCCGAAGGAATAGAAGCTCTCTCCCGCCATCTCGAGATTTTGGGGGAAATATTTGTCGTCGCGCCGGACAGGGAGAGAAGCGCCACGTCTCTTTCACTGACGCTCCATCATCCCTTGCGCGTCAAAAAAATCAGACAAAATGTTTTTGCTGTCGACGGAACTCCGGCTGACTGTGTCTACCTGGCCCTCCAGAAATTTCTCCCGAGGAAGCCCGATCTCCTCATCTCTGGAATCAACGCCGGCCCCAATCTCGGGCAGCAGGATATTTCCTATTCCGGGACTGTTGCCGGCGCTATCCAGGGAACGTTTCTCAAGATCCCTTCCATAGCTGTGTCTCTTTTGCCTGATGAGAGGCATCGCTATTCTTTTGACCGACCGGCGGGAATTGTGACGTTGATAGCCCGAAATCTGCTGAAAACGAAACTTCCTGAAGGAGTGACTCTCAACATCAACATTCCCCCTCCTCCGATCAAAGGCATCAAGATCGCCAAGCTGGGGCAGAAAAGATACAGCCCTGAAATCATCATCAAAAAGGACCCGAGAAAAAACGCTTATTACTGGATAGGGACGGGCAAACCCAGACCCGAGGGTGGAAGAGACAGCGATGTCATGGTTGTCAAAAAGGGCTACATCTCCGTGACTCCACTCCACGCCAACTCGACAGATTTCGAGCTCATAGCAAGCTCAAACCTGAAAAATATTTTTGCTGCAGTCAGCCATGAAATTTCTAAAAATACTCTATAACTGGGTTCTCCACTGGGCTGAAACTCCCTACGGCTCCCCGGCTCTTTTTCTTCTGGCTTTTGCCGAAAGCTCCTTTTTCCCTATTCCTCCTGATCCGCTGCTGATTGCCCTCTGCCTGGGATCCATCAAGAAATCCTGGCGCTTTGCTTTTTTTGCCTCCTCAGCCTCTGTCATCGGAGGGATGGCTGGCTATTTGATCGGCTACGGCATCTGGGAGATCGTCGACACCTTTTTCTTCAAATATGTGCCGGGCTTTACCGAAACTCTTTTCCAGAAAGTGATGTCCAATTTTAACGAGTACGGCTTCTGGTATGTCTTCATGGCCGGCTTCACGCCCATTCCTTATAAAGTTTTCACCATCGCCTCAGGAGTCTTCAAGCTCAATTTTCTCCTTTTTGTCCTCGCTTCCATGATCAGCCGCTCCCTCCGCTTCTTTTTAGTAGCAGCTCTTTTTCGTAAGTTCGGCCCTGGAATAAAAGACTTTATCGAAAAATACTTCAACCTTCTCGCCGTTCTCTTCTTCATCCTTCTTTTTGGCGGATTTCTTATTGTCAAGTTTATAATTAAATGAATGGCTCAAGAAGGAAAAAATAAGCCAATGACTCATCTGCTCGCTCGCCAAAAAATAGAAAAGATTGAAGCGGCTCTGGAAAAGCTTAAAGCCCATGAGCTGGAGTGCAAACTCTGTCCCCGGGAATGCGGCACAAACCGGAGAAAGGGCAAGAAAGGCTTCTGCCAAAGCGGTAACACCGCCGCACTCTCCCACGCTCTTCTTCACTTCGGCGAAGAGCCTGTGCTAAGCGGTCTTGAGGATTCGGCAAAAGCCAGGATTGCTGACCAACGCGCTGGCTCGGGGACAATCTTTTTCTCAGGCTGCAACCTCAAATGCTCCTTCTGCCAGAACTATCAGCTCAGCTGGCTCAACCAGGGAAATACGGTCAGCGACGAAGAATTGGCCCAGATGATGCTTCATCTTCAGGAAAAGGGCGGACTGAATATCAATTTAGTCTCGCCGAGCCATCTGGTTTTACCCATTCTCAGAGCCTTGAGAATTGCTTATCTCAAGGGCCTCCGTTTGCCTCTGGTCTACAACTCCAACGGCTACGAAAAGGCTGAAATCATCCGGGCTCTTGAAGGCATCATCGACATCTATCTCCCGGACCTGAAATATCACTCCCCTGCTGTGGCGGAAAAATTCTCTAATGCTCCGGACTATTTCGAGCGGGCGAGCTTAGCCATCAAAGAAATGTATCTCCAGCAGCCGGAGTTGATTCTGTCCGAGGACGAAATGGCTCAAGCAGGGCTGATCATCAGGCATCTCGTACTGCCCGGTCAGACAGAGGACTCTTTGGCTATCTTGGAGTGGGTTGCCAAAAATCTGTCCACCTCGGTCTGCCTGAGTTTGATGAGCCAGTACCATCCCTGCTTCAAGGCGCCTCCTGAAATCCAGAGGAATATCACTCCTGAGGAATACAAAGAAGTCCTGGCGAGAGCCGGGGAGCTTGGCTTTAATAGCTTATTCATTCAGCCAGAGCCTTTCGCCCAGGCTGAGCACCTTATCCCTGATTTCAGCCTTAAAGACCCTTTCAAATGGAGTTGAGGTCTCTTATCCCAATTAAAGATTTATTTTATCTGGCGTGAGGAAGTCTGGCTGCAGGGATTCCTAACTCCGAGGCAAATTCACGCAGCTTGTCCTGAATTTTCTGGACATTCTCCGGCCCCATGCGCAGCAAATGCTTCTGGGCCTCGCTCAGATTCTCGAGCTTCGGGTCTGCCAGCGCATAGGAGACTACTTTTTCTTCCAGCCGGATGTCTCCCTGGACTGCAGGAACTTTGAGCAGCTCAACGATGGCTTCAGTCAGTGTCTCGTTGAAGTCCTGGTCCGGATAGCCCAATTCCGCATAGGCTTCCTGGATGGGAATCCTCAATTGCCTGTAGAGTCGGACACAGCTTTTCGTATCCAAAGAAGCGAAAGCATCCGCCACAGGGTTATAGCGGATATAGTCTTCGGCGTCCAGATAGATGAGCCCTTTTTTTTTGATCACCCTGAACTTGCCCTTCGGCGAGAAAAAGTCGACTTGAGCCCTTGGGCTTTGTCCCTGAGCAATGTTATCCACAGCTGCCGTGAATTTTCGGATCAAATCCTTGCTCATCAGCCACAGCGCAAAATCCGGATTAGAGGACAGCCCTTTGGCTAGATCGCGAACTGGGCTATCGCTCTCATCGAGCGCTACCTTTATTGGTTCTGGCGCTCTTACCCCAGCTCCAGCTTCTTCGGCAGCTTGTATGGGTTTCTCGGTGACTTCCTGGACAGCCGGTGCTTCCTTTCCTTTGCCGTGGAAAAAGAGAAAATAGATTCCCAAAGCCACAACGATCACAGCAACGACAATGATAGCGATCACAATGACTTTTCTATTTTCTTCCATACGCTTCCTCCTTTTTCTTATGAAAAAAATTTTATTGAGCCATAGCTCATAATTTCTTGATATGAATATTTCCGTTTAAGGAAGAAAGCGAAACGAGCGCACCGCCCTCTCCGACCTGAGCCGAAACACTCTGGGCAGGAAGAGATTCTGCGAGATCGAAGTCGCTGGAAATATTTCCGTTGGGGGCGCTGGCTTCAATTCTTGCATTGACCTCAGGCTGGAGATAAACAGTGATATCCCCTTTCTTGACAGTTATTCTGATTTCGTCCTCAGCCCTCAAATCATAGAGGCTGGCTGTGATTGTTCCATCATTCACGGATGCCGTCAATGATCCGGAAAAATTTTCGACATTGATGTTCCCGCTCTGAAGCTCCACAAACGCTTTCCCGTAAAAATCGGCAAGGGTAATATCTCCGTTCTTGGCAACAATGTCTTTCAGGTTTATGGAATGGGGAACATTCAAATAATAATTGACGCCTGCTGTCTCTTCGTCCCGGCCTCCAGGGATGGTTTTAATTTTGATGAACTCTTCAAACCTGTCAAAGTCGATCTTCGGCTTTAGACGACCTGCTGGCTGCAACCTTATTTTCTGTCCATAGGCCAGAGGCAGCATTTTTTCGGCGTAGACTTCCACCTCGTCCTTGTCCCATCCAAGAACTTCTATATCGCCGTTGAAATTCTCCAGAGAAAGAGTCCCTCCGGGGTCAAAAGAAACAGCTTTATGGAACTTTCCGGTCGAAATTGTGGGCGATGGCTCCCTGTAATCGACAACGGCCACAATACAGGAATTCATAAAAATTGAGACAGAAAGCAAGCCCAGAGTATAAACGATATTTCTCCACATGGTCTTCTCCTTCTTTCAAATACTACTACACGCCGGGATGAATTTGAAGCACTGATTTAAACAGAAAAGAGGGTAAAAAAAAGAGGCTGCTATCTGCTCCTCTATCGAGAGATGGCAGCCTCTTAGAGGATGGGAATTCGGTATGGAAGGCTTAATCCGCCTCTTGACATTGGCAGATAAAGACTCTCAACCATTTTGACCGACGTTGCCGGCGCGGAAGCAAGCTCTCTGACCATAGCGGTCTTTTTCCTGCCTCAGCTTGCCTTGACTCCAGGATTGTGAGCCACCTTCTTCTCCATGGCCAGGACATTGGAAATGATTTCGTACCCTGCTTTTTTGCCGATCTTAATCATGTCTGCAGCAGAAGAAGCCACAACATTGAATCCTATAACGCTAATGAAAACAGCCAGTAAGAAAATTGCGATTTTTGTTTTTATCTTCATTTCATTCTCCTTTTTTCATTTTTCAATTCCATTCACATATATATACGCACCAAAAAGAAAAAAGGTTCCACTTGAATTTTTTTCTTGAATGATAATTTAAAATTTGTCATATATTGGAGTGCAGGTTTGTGATGTTCATGCACGCCATCATCCGACTTGGCAACATGTGCAGACCGGGCTGTTCCGCCGTTCTTCTCGGGAAGGGCCAACCCGGCCAAAATAACCTCTTGTTTCTAAGATCATAACTGACTCAGGGAGGCTATTATGGGTGGATTTTTCGCGGTCGTTTCAAAAGGAGACTGTGTGAATGACCTTTTTTACGGAACTGACTATCAATCCCACCTGGGAACAAGACGCGGCGGCCTTGTGGTCAAAAACCCCGGGGGATTCATGAGGTTTATCCATAAGATCGAGAATGCCCAGTTCCGCTCAAAATTCGAGCAGGATATCGTGAAGATGAAAGGCAGCAAAGGAATAGGCGTCATCAGCGACAACGAGGACCAGCCGCTACTCATCTGCTCCCACCTGGGTAAGTATGCCATCGTGACCGTCGCTGCCATCAAGAACGAAGACGAGCTTGTCAAAAACGTGTTTGACAGGAGAGCCATTCATTTTTCAGAAATGCGGGGCGGAGAAATCAACTCCACCGAGCTTGTCGCCGCCCTGATCAACCAGGAATCCACCTTTGAAGACGGCATAATAAATGTCATGGAATCGATCGAAGGCTCATGCTCCTTGCTGATTTTGACGGATAAAGGAATCTATGCAGCCCGGGACAGGCTGGGAAGGACTCCGGTTGTGCTGGGGGAAAAGGATGGAAGTCTGGCCGTCACTCTGGAGACATGCGCCTTCCCGAACCTTGACTTCAAGATAAAAAAATTCCTGGGTCCGGGAGAAATCGTTTTCGTCACCGAAGACGGAACGGAGCAGAGAAAGCCACCGGGCGATAAGATACAGATCTGCGCTTTTCTCTGGGTCTATTACGGCTATCCTGCCTCAAGTTATGAAAACATCAACGTCGAAACTGTAAGAAACAGATGCGGGGAATTCCTGGCAAAGAATGACGATATCCAGGTAGACATGGTGGCAGGAATTCCAGATTCAGGAACGGGCCATGGACTGGGCTATGCCAATGAGGCAGGAATTCCTTTTAAAAGGCCGTTTGTCAAATACACCCCAACCTGGCCGCGAAGCTTCACTCCCTACGAGCAGAAAGTCAGAGACCTGGTCGCCAAGATGAAGCTCATCCCGATCCGGGAGATCATCGAAGGGAAACGGCTCCTCTTCTGCGAAGACTCCATCGTCAGGGGCACTCAGCTCAAGGATACCATCCAGAGGCTTTATGACTTCGGCGCCTTGGAAGTGCACATGAGGCCAGCCTGCCCGCCTCTGACGCATGGATGCAAGTTCTTGAACTTTTCAAGGTCAAGGTCAGAACTGGACCTTGCGGCAAGAAAAGCTATCAAGGAGCTTGGTGGTCAGGACGATAAAGATCTGGAGGAATACTCCACGGCAGGAACAAAAAAATACGTAGCGATGGTGGAAAAGATCAAGCAGACTTTGAAACTAACAACACTCAGGTATCAAAAACTGGACAATCTCGTCAAAGCTATCGGCCTGCCCAAAGACAAACTGTGCACCTACTGCTGGGACGGAGCCGAAATCCGATAGAATCAGGCAAGCCGGATGCTGAATTTTCCTGTCAAAAAGTTTGAGGCTGGTAATCCCATAAAATTTTCTGGATGAAATCCCTGTCCTCAAGTCCGATGGGCTTAAAATGAGGGAACTTTGGCTTCCTCATCATTCCTCCAGGCGCCGTTCATTAGCCTAAATCGCGAATAAGAGCCTTGAGCGTCTTCAGTCCGGCTCCAGTGGCAGTTCTAAGGGAGACGCGAAGGACGCGGCGTCTCCGCTGCTGGAGCGCTTTGAAATCTCCCAGGGATTGAGCACGGATCAGATTCCTGAAATCATAGCTTGTTTCAGGAATAGGCAGGGCTGCCTTGGGTTCATCGACAATCTGAAGGAAGAGCCCGTTGTCTGTGCCTCCCTTATGGAGCTGGCCGGTGGAATGAAGAAAGCGAGGGCCGTAACCGAGTGAGGTCGCCAGCTTCGTCCGTTTCAGGATCTCAAACCTTATTTCTTGAAGAGCGGCTGTTGTCTCTGGCTTTGGAGAGAGATAGGCCTGAAGAGCGATATAATCTCCGTTTTGAGCCTGGCCCATCCAGTTCTTCAAGGCTACGGTCAAATCTTTTGATTTTTCGATGGAAAAAGTCTCTTCATCATATCCCTCTTGTCCCTCGGTGAATCTCTCCATGGCCGTTCTCGTGAAATCTTTGGACAACTGAACATCGGGCTGGTTGAAGGGATGGATTCCGATCACAGAGCCCGCGGCGGCGATGGCCACCTCCCAGCAGTACATATCCCGGCCCAAATCGAATCTGTCTTTGAAGTTGAAGCGGACTGTGAGATGGCCGGCTTTTGCGATGTCATTCATTCGTTTCTCAAGTCCTTCAGCTTTATCGCCTTTAAGGAAGAGACCGATAAAAAATCGGTCATGGCCGTAGCTCTGAGGAGAAATCAAAGGCTCGTTGACGATAGGCACCAGGCCTTTTCCGTCCTTTCCTGTGCTTTCCGCAATAAGCTGCTCCAGCCAATCGGGAAAACGCTGGAGAGAAGGGCTGGCAAGAAAAGTAATTTTGTCCCGGCTTGAGCCGATTTCACCCAGGGCTGCACCCAATAGCAATCCCGGAGCTTTCTCTTCCGAGACACAGAAGGCACAGCTCTCAGAAGCTATCCAGGCCCTGTCCAGCAAGCGGTGGATATCCACTCCGATGAGGGCTGCCGGCACAAGCCCGAAATCAGAGAAGGCGGAATAGCGACCGCCAACATCGGGATTTGAGAGGAAAGCACGGCGGAAGCCTCTCTCCTCGGCCACCCGCATCAGAGACGTTCCCGGGTCTGTGATGGCGACAAAATGATTTCCTGGTTTGTTTATCGCATCACTCACTTTATTCCAGAAGTAACGGAAAAGAGAGAGAGTCTCCAGGGTTGTCCCTGATTTGCTGGATACAAGAAAAAGGGTGCGCCGGAAATTCAATCGTTCCTCCACAGCGAGCACGGCCTCAGGATGGGTGCTGTCAAGGACGACGAGTTCCGGATAGCCAGGAGCATTGTTAAAAGTCTTCTGGAAAATCTCCGGAGCCAGGCTCGAGCCTCCCATCCCGAGAAGGACGGCGTGCGTGATGCCCTCAGCCTTGACCTGCTTGGCGAAAGAAATGAGTTCGCTGAGCCTCTCCTGCATCAATTCTGGCAAAACGAGCCAGCCGAGGCGGTCTTTGATCTCAGGCTTTGGGTCAGGAAACCAGAGAGTTGGGTCTTTGGACCAGAGCCTTCGGGAAAAGTCCTGTTTTTTCCATGATTCCAATCTCTTCTCAATCTGGTTTTTGTATTCTCCGGCGTTGAGTGACACTTGGTCTTTACAGATGCGGGCTGTTGTCCGGCGGTTCTCCTTCAAAGTGGAAAGAATCGAATCGAAAGACTCTGCAAGAGAGAGAAGTCCTTCCAACTGCAGTTTTTCAGCAACAGCGTTGAAATTCACTCTAAGATAATCCAGCTTCCGGGCTGAAGCTTCAGCTTCCTCTAAATCCTCTTCGAGTGTTGGATGAATCCGGCCGTGGTCACGAAAGGCAGCTACACTCGCAGGAGGCATGGCAATGACAGTGCCTGGCCCGATAAGCTGCTCCGCATAAAGAACATCAGAATAAGCAGGATTCTTCGTCCCGGTGCTTGTCCATAAAAGACGCTGCGCTCTTGCTCCTCTCTTCTCCAATTCTTCCCATCGTTCGCCCTTAAAAGTCTCCACGAACAGCTTGTAAGCCATTTTGGCGTTGGCGATGGCAATCTTTCCCCTTAAGCCAAGGGCTTCAGGGGTGCCGAGAGCCTCAAGGGACCGATCAATGGCCGTATCCACCTGACTGATATGAAAAGATGCCACAGAAGCCGCCTGATGAGGAGTCGAACACTTCATCAATCCTCTCAGGTAGGCCTGAGCCGCAGCTTCATAATGAGCTAAAGAAAAAATGAAAGTCACGTTCACAGGAATTCCTTCTGAGACAAGAGGTTCGACGACTCGGATTCCATCAGGAGTGGCAGGAATGTTGACCATGATGTTGGGGCGGTCTGTCTCTTTTCGCAGGCGGATCGCCTCTTTTGGATTCCTTTTCCAATCATGGCTGAACTCAGGAGGCCATTCAAGGCAGGCAAAACCATCAGAGCCATCCGTCTCTTCGTAGACGGGGCGGAGGATATCGGCAGCCATCCGGATGTCTTCGATAACTAGCTGCTCAAAAAGATCTCTTGGTTTAATCTTGAGATTGGAGCGGACGAGTTCGGTGAGAGCATCTTCATAATCAGAGCTACCCGCGATGACCTTCTGGAATATGGCCAGATTGCTGGTCAGGCCTCGTAATCCTTCCTCTTGAACCAGGCGCTCGAGCTCACCGCTCGTAATCAAAGCGCGGCGGATGTAATCCAGCCAGAACGATTGTCCGTACTGCTGCAAATCCTTCAAGGAACTCATGTCTTACCCTTCAATTCTGTTTTAAACTTATTGATTCAGATCTACAAAAAAACTATTCCACGTGAATCTTCGCCTTCAAAATCTTTATTCTTTCCTCGACGTTCCCAGAACCAACAAGATAGGAGCCGGAGACGAACAGATTCGCTCCAGCTTCGTTGACCGCAGATATTGTCCCATCATTGATTCCGCCGTCAACCTCGATATCCAGGTCAGGCTTCAGCTCTCTCAATCTCCGGATCTTCTCCAGAGCCTCGGGCAAGAATTTGCCGCCGTAAAAGCCAGGGTGAACGGTCATGACCAAAACCTGGTCAAGGCTTGTCAGATATTCTTTAATCTGATTAACGCCTGTATCGGGATTCAAGGCAAAGGCGATCTTCTTTCCTTTTCTCCTGACATTCTCGACAATTCGTCCCGGATTTTCCAGCGTTTCAAAATGGGCGATTATGGTCTCAACTTTTTTCCAATTTCTATCAATCCACTCCTCGGGATTCTCAATCATCAAGTGGGCTTCAAACTCATATTTTCCCTGAGGGAGCTCGAAATCAAAATCGAGGGAGGTGTTGGGGACAAATTTGTTATCCATGATGTCCAGCTGAAGCCGGCGGGCGGAATCCTTGATCCTGGAAAGAATATCTTCCAGCTCCTTTTGGGTCTTGGCTATTATTGCTGGAATGATGACTTTTTTCATTTCATTTTCTCATACTCTGCGATTTTGCCTATCCGTCTTTTGTGCCTGGGTTTGCCGCTAAAGGGAGTGGTCAGCCAGACATTGACGATTTTTTTCACCCTTTCAAAAGGAAAAAACCGTCCTCTCAAGCCGAGTATGTTGGAGTCATTATCAAGTCTGGACATCTTGGCCGAATAGGCATCATAAGCGGCGACTGCCCTAATTCCCCTCACCTTGTTGGCGGCAATGGTCATTCCTGTTCCTGAGCCGCAGACCAGGATTCCCCTTAAATTCTTATTCCCGGCAACCTTCTTAGCGACTTTTAGGGCGTAATCCGGATAATCGACCGACTCTGGGGAATCTGTCCCAAAATCCTCATACTCTATTTTCTTCCGGCTCAGATATTTTTTTAATTTTTCTTTAAGGATAAAGCCCGCATGGTCTGAAGCGATGATGACTTTCATTCGACCATCCTTTCGTGGTTCTTAAATCTATAGTTATCAGCCATGAATGCTTTTCTAGCTATAGCAAAGGAGCGAATGGATGTCAATCGACGAAGACTCTTTTAACTTTTTGAAGAGGATAGAAGAAAAGATTGATGGCACAGCTCGGGAGGGCTAAAGCTCCAATGTTCGCTTCGGCCATCTGTAAGACGTTTTTTGTTGCCCATATCTCCCTCACTCAGACAGCTCGAAAGAAGTCCGTCTTAACATATTGAGGCAAAAGTATCCTTTTAATCTTCTCACATTTCTCTTTCAATCTATAATTTTATATTTCACAAGGCTTGGGATTTCATTCGCATCCGTCTCGATAATGAACAGAGAATCGTCCGAAATGGTGATAGGGTGACGGCTCAAATCTTTGAGCGCTATTCTCCCGGACAGCGGCAGATGAAAACTATCCAGATATTGCCCTCCTTCATTGAACACATCGACAAGGATGCCTTTCTCTTTCTCCCAGGTCGATGTCAAAACCCAGATATTGCCTTTGGCAATCAAGACTTTTTGAATATCGTTGTGAGAATCAACAGGCGGCTCCAGCGTGTATGTGTGCGGTTTAACCTCTTTTACTCCGGCTTTGCCGTGATCATACGTGACACTTTTGTAATCTCTCCTGAACGTTCTCAGGATCTTATTTTTTTCCATATCCAGAAGTTTGAGCAAATAATCCCGGGTGTGATGGAGGACAATAAAATTGTCTTTAAAAGGCGTGCAGGAAAGCTCGGTAATGGCATTGGCCACTATCGCGTTTGGCAATCTCTTGGCATACCACTTTGTCGGAAAAACAAGACCTGTCTCCTCCACCTTTCCCTCCATGGAAACAGATAACAAGCTCCACTCAACATCGATGACTTCTGGCTCTGCTCCGCCTTTTTTAAGCACGGGAAACGAGCTGCGAGCCATTAATAATTTTTGGCCAAAGTAAGAAATGAGCCTGCTGACCGGCTTTTCAGGCTTGAACTCCTTAATCAGGTTTCCATCGGCGTCCATAATAACAATCTTGCTCGGCCGCGCATGATGGACAACGATTTTCCCCTCATGAAAGAGGTAATTTTCGATGCGCTGAAACTCGCCTGGCCCCTCCCCTTTCCGGAAAAGATTCTTCATAAACTTCCCGTTTCCATCAAACTTCAAAAACTGCTCTTCATCAAGAACGAATATGCACCCTTCAGGGGAAATCTTGATGTTTTCGGGAGCTTTGAAATAAAAACCGCCCTGCTCATCGGCTATTCTCATTTCCTTTTTAAGCTTAAGAACTCGGCGCGAATTTTTATGTAATGGCTTTTCTAAATTCTCAATCATCTGTTTAGGAAAAGCCCCTGCGGATAGACAAAGAATCAAAATAAGCGAAATCATCGTTTTAATCGTCCCTCCTTTGGTTTTACTCCATCCACTTCTATCCATTTTCTATTACGCCAGATAATCAAATGTTGTTTATGAAAAAATGAACGGCAGCCTACATCCCGGCAGGTATGCCCCATACAATCTGGAACGAGAAAGACGAGCCGGTTGAAGGGATTATCATTATGTTTGGCGAGGGTGCTTAGTTTCTGAGCCTCAAATTTTGATAAAAATCTTTCTCCTGTAGAGAGGGAGCATTATCACTACCCAGAGAGTGATGAGCAGTAAAGGGAAGACCAGAGAGCCTCCATAAGGTCCTGCCCAGGGAACAAGAAGATAATCATAGATATATGTTTTCAGCGCCAAAACTTCACCGCCCGCCGGGACCTTGATCACAATCATCATCTTGGCCATCAAGGAGGAGCCCACGTAGACGGTGATGGCGTTCGTTCCTAAAACAAGAAAAGGATAGGCCCATTTTGTGAATCCCACCACTTCCATCACGCCAAAGCAAACGCCTAAAAGAATCAATGCGGCCCCTGCTGTAAAAAGCACATAGGTGCTTGTCCAGAGCTGCTTGTTAATGGGAAAAAGCGGATCAAGAAGAAGCCCGCACAGGATAAACAGAATCCCGGCGATAAAAAGGCCGCTTGACCTTCGATAAATTGTCTTCGAGGAACGCAACCAGTCGCCGGTCAAGGTTCCCAGCAGGGTCGTTGCCATGGCAGGGAAAGTGCTGAGAATTCCTTCAGGGTCAAAGCCGGGCTTGTAGAGATGGCCGGCCAGAAGCTTTCGGTCGATAAGGCTGCAAAGATTTCCTTCAAAACTGAGATCTCCTGCTCCATAACCTGGAACAGGCACAAGTTTCATCACCAGCCAGTAAAGGGCCAGAAGAGCGAGAGTCACGATGGCCCGGCCTCTGGCTCCTGTCTTGAGGAAGAGAAGGGAGGAGAAGAAATAACAGAGGGCAATGCGTTGAAGAACGCCTGGAATTCGGAGACTGGCAAAATTGAAGCTGGGAATCAGGGCCAAAAAAATTCCTAGGGCAAAAATAATCAAGCTTCTCTTGACGATTTTAAGATACAAGTCACGCTTTCCGGCCCCCTGTTCGATCCTTCTTGAAAAGGCAAAAGAGATGGAAACGCCGACGATGAACAGAAAAAACGGAAAGACGAGGTCGGTCGGCGTCCAGCCATGCCACTCCGCGTGCCGCAACGGTGCATAGACATATTTCCAGCTTCCCGGATTGTTGACCAAAATCATTCCAGCGATAGTGAGGCCGCGGAATGCATCCAAAGAAGAGAGACGCCTATTGGGCATAGTAAACCTATTGTAATGTTAACTCTTTAAATGATAAATGAAATTTTTCTCCTGTCAATTCTCTTTTCGGATGGGGAACCATCTTTTTTCCCGTGAAGGCAGATGATGATAAAAGCCAACTCTCACAGTGCTGGTTTCCATCCCTCCTCGCCAAAGACCCTCCCA
>CAZJYC010000011.1:0-47990 GCA_964550165.1 uncultured Eubacteriales bacterium | reverse complement strand
TATACACCATTGAATTTAAGATTAAAAAGGAAAAACAGTCACATCGTTAGGATAGAAAAACCTGGTTGCAATCCCTTTGAAATTAGAATAACTCGAGAAATATCAGGCAAATTATTGGACTTTATTTCAGGTGGAAATTATTTTTTGTCTCCTGGAGAGCTTAATGTGACCCTGACAAAAATAGAAGGAAGGCCCTTACTCAATACATCCTTATGGATGCAAAGAAATTTCAAAACATTAAATGGATTAGGATTAATTGGGCTGATTCTGATGAGTATGAAATTGTTAATTCAGATTAGAGTCTTCTCTAAAGAATCCATTTATCCTTTCTCGGCTTTTATCTTTGGAAATGATTAACGGTTAGATTTTTAAATAGCAAGATATATGGCTCTACGGTTAGAGTTTAAATGGATTCGATTCGTTGACAGCCTCCTAGCTGTATAATAGAATTAATAAGATTGATTGATGCAAAGATGCAATATGATCTGGCTCGGGCTCTTTTTATTCTCACTCCCCCTTTTTCTCGCCTCACTTCCCCCCTCTGACTCAAGAGTGGAAGTTTACAGCCTCCGTCACCATATCCATCCCAACTATACCCGCATCGTCATCGACGTCGGAAAACTGAGAGAGTACAACTTCAACGAGCTCAAATCTCCGGACCGCATTTACGTCGATATCTACCAAGCCAAATTAAATCCCATTCTCCACGGCGAGACACAGCCGGTCAAGAGTGATTACATCAGCCAGATCCGGGTCGCCCAGAAGACAAAATCGACGGTGCGTTGTGTGGTCGACCTTGACCTCAAAAAAGCTTATTACCGGGTCTGGCATCTCCCCGACCCTTTCCGGATAATCATCGACATCTACCCCTCAAAGACCTATCAGCCTTCTCAGCCTGCCAAATCAGAGCTGAGCATGATCCGGCAGTTAGGCCTGGTTGTCGCCAGAATCGTCATCGACCCGGGCCATGGCGGAACAGACCCGGGGTGCATCAGCAGCAAAACCAGGCTTCATGAGAAGAATGTCGTCCTCGATGTTGCCAGCCGCTTGAAAAAATTGCTGGAATCCGAAAAGAATCTTGAAGTCATCATGACGCGAGAGAGCGATATTTACATTCCTGTCGAAAACAGGACCGTGGTCGCCAACCAGAAACGGGCAGACCTTTTCATTTCCATCCACGCCAATGCCAGCCGCAACCGGAATCAGTCTGGCGTGGAAACTTTCTACCTCAACCTCAGCCAGGATCCTTCCGTCATTGAAACCGCCGCCCGGGAGAATGCAACCTCTGCCACCAATATCAGCCAGATGAAAGAAATCATCAACAAAATCCTCCAGAACAGCAAGATTCCTGAATCCAAAGAGCTGGCAGAGACCATCCAAAAGAGTCTGGTCAGATGCCTGTCTCAGAAATATAATAACGTCAAAGACCTGGGTGTGAAGGGAGGCCCTTTCTGGGTTCTGATCGGAGCGGATGTCCCTTCGATTCTTGTCGAAATCTCTTTTTTAAGCCATCCTGAAGAAGAATTGAGGCTGGCGAGCCCTGCCTACCTGGATCGGGTTGCCCAGGGCATTTATGAAGGCATCATCGAATACAAAAACGCATTGGAGAAAGGAACGATCCGATGAAACGAAGAGATTTTATCAAAAATATGGCATTGGGAAGCCTGGCCTTGAAGTATAACCCGGGCCTTCTGGCCCAAAAAAGCACGCCAGATTTGTCCTGGATCCAGGGCGATTCTCCCGGCCTGATCGCCGGGGAAGTCATCCTGTCTCTAGGGGGCATGAGACGATTTATCTCCCGCGGTGATGTCGTTGTCGTCAAGCCCAACATCGGCTGGGACAGAACGCCGGAGCAGGCCGCGTGCACCAATCCTGAGCTGGTCAAGACTCTGGTCGAGCTCTGCCTGGATGCAGGAGCCAAAGAAGTCAAAGTCATCGACAATCCCTGCAATCCAGCTCAGAGAACCTATGTCCGCTCCGGGATTGAAGCTGCCGCAAAACAGGCGGGGGCCAAAGTGCTCTTTCCCAATCCCCACCGCCTTAAAAAAATGCCCCTCCAAGGAGAATGGCTCAAGGAATGGGAAGTCTACACGGAGTTTGTCGATGCGGACAAAATCATAAACGTTCCCATCGCCAAAACCCACAGTCTGTCCAGGCTGACCCTGGGCTTCAAAAACTGGCTGGGTGCTATCGGCGGAAGCCGCAATCAGCTCCATCAAAGGCTGGATCTGGCCATGATCGACCTTGCAGCATTCTTCAAGCCCTGCCTGACAGTGCTCGACGGCTACAGGATCCTCATCAGGAATGGCCCGCAAGGAGGCAGGCTCTCGGATGTCAAGCTTCATAAAACCGTGGTGGCGGGCGTCGATCCCGTGGCTGTGGACACAGCTGGAGCCACGTTCTTTGGGTTGGGCCCTTCAGAGCTGCCCTATCTTAAAATTGCCCATCAAAAAGGATACGGAGAAATCGATTTGGAGAAGCTGACCATTGAAAAAAGAACGCTCTAAAAAATACAGGCTGATTCAAGCGATCCGCATCCTCAGCCAGACGGCCTTCTTCATCCTCTTTTTTTATCTTCTGTTGCGGACACACTTCCCGGGAAAAGACTACATCGGCCGTGTGGAAATTTTTTTCCATTTCGACCCCTTCCTGGCCTTGACCACGATCATCGCTGCCCGCGTTTTCTTCGTCTCCTTTGTCTTTGCCGCATTGACCATCGTCCTCACCTTCTTCCTGGGCAGGGTCGTTTGCGGCTGGGTTTGCCCGCTGGGCTCTGTTCATCAATTCTTCTCGTTCATCTTCAAGAAATCCAGGCTCCTCAAACCCAGCAACATCAAGGACAACACCACTGCCTGGAAATACTACCTGCTGGTGTTCATTCTTACCGGAACTCTCTTCTCGCTCAATCTTGCGGGAATCTTTGACCCCCTCTCCCTGCTCTACCGATCCTTTGCGGCGAGCATCCTCCCTGCCCTCAGCCGGGGTGTCTCTGCCTTTGTCGGAATTCTTTATCAGATCAAGCTCTCCTCGCTCGGGGACAGCCTGGTTCAGTTCTTCGAAAGTTTAGCCATCAACACCACTTTCCTTCAGGGCTTCTTCCTGGGAGTGCTCTTCGTCGGCCTTGTTCTTCTCAATCTCTCCCGGGAAAGGTTCTGGTGCCGCTATCTCTGTCCTTTAGGTGCTCTCCTCGGACTTGTCTCAAGATGGAATGTGCTCAAGCTCAGGGTCGACCCGCAAAAATGCATCGAGTGCGGATTATGCACTATCCAGTGTGAGACGCAGGCCAACCCGTTTCCAGAAGAGGACTGGAAAAGTTCCGAATGCGTTTACTGCTTTACCTGCAGCGCCATCTGCCCCACGAGCGCTATTAATTTCCCGTTAAAGACGAACCCGGAAAAGTTGGCCCGAATTAACCTGTCACGGAGGAAGCTTATCTTCACCTCGCTCTTTGGTTTTCTGGCCGTTCCCTTTTTCAGGATATCCCCGACGACGAAACGAGCCAACCCAAAATTGATTCGCCCTCCCGGCGCATTACCCGAGGAGATGTTCCTTCAAAAATGCATCAAGTGCGGGGAGTGCATGAAGGTCTGCCCGACCAACGCCCTGCAGCCGGCGCTGACAGAGGCTGGCCCGGAAGGCATCTGGACTCCGATGCTCGTTCCCAGAATTGGCTATTGCGAGTATTACTGTTCACTCTGCTCCCAGGTGTGCCCCACAGGAGCCATCAAAGAACTGGCCATCAAAGAAAAAACAAAGGTCAAGATCGGGACAGCCTGGGTCAACAGAAATCGCTGCATTCCCTGGGTGATGGGGATGCCCTGCATCGTCTGCGAGGAGCACTGCCCCACTTCACCCAAGGCCATTAAA
Source organism: uncultured Eubacteriales bacterium (assembly GCA_964550165.1). GTDB lineage: Bacteria > Acidobacteriota > Aminicenantia > Aminicenantales > Aminicenantaceae > CAZJYC01. Next base: position 44,123 of record CAZJYC010000011.1, on the reverse strand, counting down.
CTGGTGAAGACAGAATTGAAGCTCCCCGATGGAACGATAAAAACTCCCGCGGCTCCGGTCATCGATACAGAACTCTGCATCGGTTGCGGAATTTGCGAAGCCAAGTGCCCTGTCGTCGATGCCCCGGCGATTTACGTGACGAGCGTAGGGGAAAGCCGCTCAGAAAGAAATCAGCTCCTGCTCGACCTCATCAAGCCAGAAGAGGAAATTCTCTAATCTTCTTACTGTGTTATCGTGAAGGAAATGGTCTTCAAGACCTGACCATCTGGACCGAGAACATCGACATGCCAGTCTCCAACCTCGTGTTCCATGATGACTTTAGAACTCCAGGTTCGCCAGGCCGCAGCGTTGACGGCCAGAGGGATTCTCGCCCTCTCGGTCTCGCCAAAGTACCAGACATGCGTAATTTCTATCGGTGTCTGAGCGCCGACAATCTTGGTGAAGCAGAAGAGTTTGCCCACCGTGGCCACAAAGCTTTCTCCGGGCTCGACGGGCTCACGATCAACGACATCCTTGCAGATAACCCCAACCTCCACCTCAAGAGAAGCTGCCTCTTGAGCCTGGCTTGTCAATCCTAAATAAAAGGGAACAGTGATCAGCATGACAAGGGCCAAGGAGATGAATAGATGTTTTCTCATCAATGTCCTCCTTTCGTTGAATAAATTTTTTCAGGCTCCAATTTGATTTCCATTTAACCACAAAGTTTTTCGTTTAGCAACAGAAAATTTGAAGCCGGCTCGGTCAAAAAGGGCCTGTCCCCTTTTTTCGTTGAAAACCTGAAGGGGAGCGAGGCCATCCGGAAGAGGCTTTTAGAGGAGCCATACAAAATGGAAGAGAGCCAATTTAATCATTCGGAGAGGACCTTTTTGAGCTCTTGCTTTAAATGAGGAATCACCTGGAATAGGTCTCCAACAACGCCAAAATCAGCCACCTTAAAAATGGGAGCTTCAGGGTCCTTGTTGACGGCGACGATGAACTTCGAGGACGACATTCCCGCCAGGTGCTGGATGGCTCCTGAAATCCCAAAAGCCATGTAGAGGTTGGGAGAGACGGTCTTCCCTGTCTGGCCCACCTGATGCTGGTGGTCGATCCAGCCTGAATCGACCGCTGACCGGGAGGCTCCGAGAGCGGAATGGGGGAGAAAGGAAGTCAATTCTCTCAACAAATCAAAATTCTCCGGCCCTTTCATTCCTCTTCCACCCGAGACGATGATGTCCGCTTCGGTGACATCAACCTCCGCTCCTTTTTCTCTCAGAATCTCGACAACTTGGCCTTTGAGTTTTTCTTCAGGAATGACCACATCTTTCTTGACCAATTCCCCCTCTTTCGTGCCCGGGTCTAGAAGCGCAAAGATATTGGGCCTGAGCGTTGCTATCTGAGGAATGCAATTGAATCGCACCGAGGCAAACGCTTTGCCGGCAAAAATTGGCCTTACCACCTCTAACTTCCCATCCTGGCAGGACGTTCGGATGCAATCCGAAGCCACCGCGACTCCCAGTTTGGCCGCCAACCGCGGAGCCAGGTCTTTACCCATGGAGCTGGCGGAAAAGAGGATCACCCCCGGCTTGACCTCCTTCGCAAGCGAAAAAAGAGCCTGGGCATAGGCTGCCGTCGAATACTGGCTGAGAATAGAGTTCTCCAAGGCATAGACTTTCGAAGCTCCAAAGGGATAAATTTCTGGAGCGAGGCTCTCCAGGTTACGGCCGACAAGCACAGCATGGACCTCGGTTTTCAGGTCTTCCGCCCGTCTTTTTCCCTCAGAAAGCGCCTCCAACGAAGGCTTCTTAACCTTACCCTCCCTGACCTCTATAAAAACCAAAATCATCATCTTCCTCCTCAAATAACCTTGGCTTCATTGTGCAGGAAGTCCACCAATTTTTTCGCGGCTTCCTCAGGCGGGTCCTCGACGATCCTCCCGGCCTGCCTTGAGGGCGGGCTTTCCATCTTGGTAATCTCCAAGCAGGGACAGATGTCCTCTTCCTTCAGCTCCAGCTCTTCGAGAGTAATGACTGGGATTTCTTTCTTCTTGGCCATCATGATTCCTTTCAGGGTCTCATACCGAGGCTCATTCAATCCCTTCTGTGCGCTGACGACAGCGGGCAAAGAGAATTCGACTTTTTCCGATGCTCCTTCAATCTCACGGTGGGCTTTCCCTTTGCTCCCGTCAATCTCCAGCTTGGTCACCACGTTGGCTTGAGGCAGCTCCAAGAGTTCAGCCACCATGGAAGGCACATGGGAATTGTCCGCTCCAACAGACTGTTTTCCAAACAGAAGGAGATCGTATTCGATAAATTTTTTCTCCATGGCCCGGGCAATAATCTTCGCGATCCTCCATCCGTCATAGGTTTCCGGTGAAGTGTCCTTCAACAGGACAGCCTCATCTGCTCCCATGGCCAAACATTTTTTCAAGACCACTAAAGACTGCTCGTTTCCGACGGACATGACGGTGACTTTACCGCCTTTTGATTCCCGCAGGCGCAGCCCCTCCTCTACGGCAAATTCATCGTAGGGATTGATGATAAAATTCAGGCCTTCTTCGATAATGCAGTTCGTCTCATGGTTTATCCGTATCTTGGATTCCGTATCAGGAACCCTTTTGACAAAGACGTAGATGTTCAAGCCACCCTCCTTTTCTTATTTTCTTCGCTTCATTCGACCGAAGCGAGACAAGAGGATTTAATTCAATACGTTCTGTGACTTATTCCTCAAATCTTTCGAGGAGCAAGCTGCCGTTTGTCCCGCCAAAACCAAAGGAATTGCTCAGAGCATAGCGGATTTCCGCCGGCCTGGCTTTGTTGGGAACATAATCCAAGTCACATTCCGGGTCTGGATTCTCATAATTGATCGTCGGAGGCAGAATCTGATTTTTCAGGCCGAGGGCCGAGTAGCCGGCTTCGAGTGCTCCCGCAGCACCTAAGACATGCCCTGTCATGGATTTTGTCGAGCTTATGGCGATCCTGTAGGCATGCTCTCCGAATACTTTTTTAATGGCCAGGGTCTCAATCTTGTCGTTGTATTGGGTGGAAGTTCCGTGGGCGTTGATATAGTTGATGTCCTTGGAATCAATGCCAGCATCCCTCATTGCCCTTTCCATAACCTGCACCGCCCCCTCGCCATCCAGAGAAGGCGCTGTCACATGATAGGCATCGGCGCTCATCCCGTAGCCGACGATTTCGGCGTAAATCTTGGCTCCTCGCTTAAGAGCCGCGCCCAATTCCTCAAGGATGAGGATTCCCGCTCCTTCACCGATGACGAACCCATCCCTCTTGGCATCGAAAGGACGGGATGCCTTCTCAGGCTCATCATTCCTTACAGAAAGGGCTCGCATGGCGCAAAAGCCTGCAACGCCCAAGGGTGTGATGGGTGCTTCCGAGCCTCCGGCGAGCATGATATCGGCATCGCCCCTGGCGATGATGCGGAAAGAATCGCCAATAGCATGGGTGCTGGTTGTGCAGGCCGTGGCGGTGGCAGAATTCGGGCCTTTGGCTCTGTATTTGATCGAGATCTGACCAGAAGCTTCGTTGATGATGGCCGAAACAAGGAAAAAAGGAGAGACTCGATCAGGCCCTCTCTCGAGAAGTGTCTTGTGCGTATCTTCGATCGATCCGATACCCCCTATCCCGGACCCCACATAGACGCCACACCTCTCTCCTTCCAATGTCGCCAAGTCAATCCCAGAATCTTGAACGGCCAGATGAGCGGCTGCCAGCGAGTACTGAATGAAAGGGTCCATCTTCCGCAATTCTTTTCTTTCCATAAAATCCAGCGGCTCAAATCCTTTGATTTCTCCGGCAATTTGGCTGGAATAACGGGAGGCATCAAATTTGGTGATGCGACTGATGCCGCTTTTCCCCTCTAACATGGATTCCCAGTTTTTTTCAACACCGATGCCCAGTGGAGAAACAAGGCCGATTCCTGTGATGACGACTCGCCGCTCAACGGCCGTCTTTCTCGGCGCAGAAAGGTCGGGCATGCTGGCTCTTGAATTCTTTATTTCTTGACGCTGGTCAAAATATAATCCATCGCTTTACCCACAGTCGTTAGCTTCTCTGCTTCTTCGTCAGGAATGTCCATTCCAAATTCATCTTCTAGGGCCATAACGAGTTCGACGGTATCCAGCGAATCCGCTCCTAAATCATCGATAAAAGAGGCGTCTTCGGTAACCTGGTCCTCGCTGATGCTCAGCTTGTCAGCGATAATCGCTTTTATCTTCTTCAGCAACTCTTCTCTTTCCATTTTTTCCTCCTCTTTAGTTTTATTTTCTTCTATTTAATTTCTAGATTTTTACATAAACATTCCGCCGTTGATGTTGATGACTTGACCGGTGACGTAGCTTGCTTCATCGGAAAGCAGGAATTTCACAACGCGGGCGACCTCTTCCGGAATTCCAAGCCTTTTCATCGGAATCAAATCAACGAACACTTTTTTAACGGCCTCAGGAAGGCTCTCGGTCATAGCCGTGGCGATGAAACCCGGAGCGACAGCATTGACCGTGATGCCCCGCGAGGCAACCTCCCTGGCCAAAGACTTGGTGAATCCGATAACGCCCGCTTTTGAAGCGGCGTAGTTGCATTGTCCGGCATTCCCTATCAGACCTACGACTGAAGAGATGTTGACGATCCGGCCATAACGATTGCTGATCATGTGTCTTATGACAGCCTTGGAAAAATTAAAAACTCCTTTTAAGTTCACAGCCAGAACAGCATCCCATTCTTCCTCCGTCATCCGCATCAGCAAATTATCCCGCGTTATGCCAGCATTGTTGACAAGATGGTCGATTGTCTTGTGTTTGTCCAGAATAGCTTTGACAAGCTGTGCGACCTCATCCAGGCGGGAGACATCGGCACTGTAAGCTGAAGCTTTGCCTTGATTCTCCCTTATTCTGCGGGCTACTTCTTCCAGCTTCTCTTTCTGAACGTCCACGAGTACCAGCTCAGACCCTTCCTTGGCAAGCTCAAGGGCTATGGCCTCGCCGATTCCCTGCGAGGACCCGGTCACGACCGATATCTTTTCTTTAAAGCTCATCCTGGCACTCCGCAGCACCGAGGGGATTAGAAAGCTTAGCTATTTCGTCTTGAATTTTTTCTTGAACTTTGTTCACGACAAAATCTTTGGCCACTCTGACCGCGCTCTTAACAGCCGTGGCGTTGGAGCGGCCATGACCGATGATGCAGACGCCGTTTATTCCCAAAAGCTGCGCTCCTCCATACTCGGTGTAATCAAACTTCCTGTAAAGCTTTTTCAGGTTTCTCTTCATCAGCAAAAAACCGATCTTGGCGAAAACGTTTTTCATGATTTCCGTGCGAGCCATATAAAAGAAGGTCTCCACTACCCCTTCACTCACCTTTAAAGCAACATTGCCTGTAAACCCATCGCTGACGATGACATCGACTTTCCCGGAGTAGATGTCTTTGCCTTCCACATTTCCGATGAAATTCATCGGAGAGGCTTGGAGTCTTTCAAAAACTTCTTTGGTTAATTCATTACCTTTGGAGTCCTCTTCCCCAACGCTCATCAACCCGATCCTGGGCTTTTGGAGACCGAGCACGTTCTCCATGAAAATATGCCCCATGATCGCAAACTGCTCCAGATGATGAGGACGACAGTTGACGTTGGCACCCACATCGATCAGAAGGGTAGGCCCTTTCAAGGTCGGAACAAGAAGGGACAGAGCAGGTTTATCAACACCTTTTAAGGCCCCCAAGACTTTTTTGGAGATGTAGACGACAGCGGCCGTGTTTCCGGCGCTGACAAAGGCATCGGCTTCGCCATCCCGCATCAGTTGGGTCCCGATGCAGATGGAAGAGCTCTGCTTTCTTCTGACAGAGAGGAGCCCTTCTCCCATGCTGATCGCTTCCGAGGCATTGATGATGGAGATTTTTGCCCTGGAATGGTCAAGTTTTCCGAGCTCCTTCTTGATGAGCTCTTCGTCGCCCACGAGAAGGATTTCGAGCTTAAATTCCTGGGAAGCTTTTACCGCCCCTTCCACAGTAACTCTGGGGCCGAAATCTCCACCCATTGCATCAAGAGCAACCTTCACTCATCCCCCTGTCAGCTTTCGCTCCCTTCAATGACCTGCCTTTCCCGATAAAATCCGCACGCAGGACAGGCTCGATGCGGCAACTTGGGATTGCCGCAGTTGGGACACAGGGCTAAAGAAGGGATGGAAAGGGCATCGTGCGCCCTTCTCTTTTTTTTCCTCGCATGGGAATGTCTTCTCTTCGGGTTAGCCATGGTTTTATCTCTTTATAAAGGTCTTCAATTTTTCCAGTCTGGGGTCAGAGCTCTTTTCCACACAGGAACACTGGCCGTTTTCGATAACTTTCCCGCAAACAGGACACAGTCCCTGGCAATCTTCAGAGCATAAAGGTTTAACCGGAAAAGAAAGGTTCAACTGTTCCAACACCACGTCTTCGATGTCGACCTTGCAACTGGAATAGAATGATCTGTCTAAATCCTCTTCCTCCAGTTCCTCTTTGATTTCATAGAGCTCCTCCGGCAAAAAAACGAGATCGAACTTGGAATCGATCGGATAATCAAACGGAGCTAGACAGCGGCTGCAGACAAAGCTGAGGCACGCTCTAATTCTTCCCTTGATGAATATCTCCTCCCCTAATCTCTTGATGCTGAGTTCCGCATGCACGGGCTGAAGAAAGACTGCGTCCTCATCCACAATATCCGCACTGGCGAATTCAAATTCTTTTGAAATCTCAAGCCCTTCCTCGGGCAATTTATCGAGATCTATGATCATTTTTCTCTCCCGAATAAGTTTTTCTATTATACCATCTTGCCTCTCTTTGTCAATAAATTCAGAGGAAAATAGCTTTGCTCCCCATCAGATTTTTAACGCCACAACTATTTTTCCCAAAATGTCTGATTCGCCGGAATCTATAAATTTTTATTTTCATTCTTTTTTATCTTACTTTCTTCTTTACTGCGGATGCATTCCAAATTCCATGATAAAATATTGCTCCCTGAATATCCAAAGATTTTGGGAGATGGCCGGAGCGTTACGCAGCCGCCGAGAAGAGCGAACGGAGAATGGCGTTAAAAACCTGAAGGGGAGCGAGGCTATTCCCCAAAATCTCTTCGAATCACGGAATTTGGAATGCTTACTTTTAATGCGGAAGGCTTGCTATCTGAGATGTCGAGAGTATAATATACAAGACAGTTAAGCCCATCATGAGCGGCATCAACACCGAAATCAAGCGAAACGCAGAATCCTACCATGTTCAAACTCAAGATGTGGGGATTCACGCTCATTATGTTGAATCTCTCATCTTCAGGTTCGGAAAGCTCCTTTCGTCAAGGAAAACCTTCTACACGGATTATCTCGGAAGTCCTGATCTCAAAGAAAGAATCCAAAAAATTGTCGAAGCCCAGCATAACGAAATCCTCAAAAATATTGCCGAGGGCAAGTTTGACCATCTCTGAAAGAGGCGAGCGTCTTATGGCTGAGAAAAAACTTTTTCTCATTGACGGTAACTCCGTCCTCTACCGATCGTTTTATGCCATCCAGCGCCTCTCTACCTCGAAAGGATTCCCCACAAATGCCATCTACGGGTTTTTGAACACTCTCAGAAAATTGATGGAGACGGAGAAGCCTTCTTACGTTGGAATCGTCTTTGACGCCAAGGGCCCTACCGTCCGCCATAAAGCCTTCAAGGACTACAAGGCCCACCGCAAGCCCATGCCCGAAGACCTTTCTGTGCAGATTCCCGTCGTTAAAAAAGTGATCACGGCCTTAAACATACCCCATTTCGAGTATGAGAGTTATGAAGCCGATGACGTTCTGGCCAGCCTTTCCCGACTTGCCTCCTCCAAAAAAATTCTAACGGTCATTGTCACGACTGACAAAGATATTCTTCAGCTCGTGAGCAAATGCACCGTGGTCTACAATCCTGTCAAAGAAATCTACCTTGATGAAAGAAATGTCAAAGACTATTTTGGCGTCTCCCCCTCCCAGGTCATCGATGTCCTGGCTCTCTGGGGGGATCCTACGGATAACATACCCGGAGTTCCTGGGATCGGAGAAAAAACTTCCAAAGACCTTATCCGGCAGTTTGGCTCTCTGGAGAATCTTCTCAAAAATCTGGACAGGGTAAAAAAAAGTCGCCTGCAGGAAGCGATCAGACAAAACCTGGAACAGTTGAGCTTGAGCAAACAGTTGGTCACGATCGAAAAAGGACTGGATCTGAAATTCAAGCTGGACGATTTTAAGGTCAAAGAGCCAAACACCAAGGAGCTGGTCAAGCTCTTCCAGGAATTGGAATTTTCAACCTTCCTGGCCGAGTACCTGGAGAAGACAGAAAACGCTAAAAAAGATTATAAAGTCATCCTGGAAGAGAAGGCGCTGCGCGACCTTGTCGTTCAGATCAAAAAAGCAACAAGGGTCTCTATCGACACAGAAACCGATAACCCCTTCCCCACTCAAGCCCATTTGGTCGGCATGTCTTTTACCACAGAAGCCGATCGCGGTTTCTACCTTCCCCTGCGCCATAATTACCCGAATGCTCCGCAGCAGATTCCAAAAGAAACGGCCTTTAGTCTCCTCGAAGAGGTCCTCTCCGACCCCGAGATTAAAAAAATCGGGCAGAACATCAAGTATGACTATATCGTGCTCAAAAGGGCGGGGGTCACCCTGGGAGGAATCGATCTGGACGCCATGGTCCTCTCTTATCTCCTCGAGCCAAATTGGGGAAAGCACAATTTGAACAAATTGGCACTGACTTATCTTCAGGTCAAAGCCATTCCTTATGAGGACATCGTCGGAAAGGGGAAAACCCGGGTTACCATGGACAAAGTGAGGATCGACCGCGTTGTTCCCTATGCCTGCCAAGACGCGGATTTGGCCCTTCAGCTCAGCCAGCTTCTCTGGCCCAAGGTCAAAGAGCAGAAAATGAACGGCCTTTACAGGAAATTCGAGCTTCCCCTGATCGAGGTCTTGGCCGACATGGAAATGTGGGGCGTCAAAATCGACAAGAATGCCCTCAAAGCTCTATCTTCGGAGCTTCAAGACGAACTTGCCCGTCTGCAAGAAAAAATATTTGCCTTCAGCGGTGTGGAATTTAACCTCAACTCCCCCCAGCAGCTCTCACAAATTCTTTTTGAGAAGCTGAACCTTCCTGTCTCAAGAAGAACGAAGAAAACGAAAAGCTATTCCACCGATGTCAACACGCTCCAGGAACTGGCCCTGATTCATCCCATCGCTCAATATGCCTTGGAATACAGGCAGCTTGCGAAGCTGAAATCGACCTATGCCGACGCCCTCCCTCTTCTGATTGACCCGGAGACAGGCAGGATTCATACCTCCTACAACCAGGCGGTGACGGCAACAGGCAGGCTCTCAAGCAGCGAGCCGAACCTCCAAAACATTCCTGTTCGAGGAGAGTTAGGGCAGAAGTGCCGCCGGGCTTTTATTCCTGAGAACGGCCATCTTTTCCTCTCGGCAGACTATTCCCAAATCGAGCTGCGGGTCCTGGCCCATCTCTCCGGAGATAAAAACTTGATTGAGACTTTCCTTCACGACCGGGACATCCACACCGAAACAGCGCACCGGGTTTTTGGCAAAGCATCGAATCTTTCAAAAGAGGAACAAAGACGCAGGGCGAAAATCATCAACTTCAGCATCATCTACGGAGCCTCCGCCTTCTCCCTCGGAAAAGAGTTGGAAACCTCAACATCCGAAGCCCAAAAATTTATCGACCTCTACTTTGAGAAACACCCGCAGGTGCATGATTTTCTGGAAAGGATGGTCAAGAGCGCAGAGGAGAAGGGATTTGCTGAAACAATCTCTGGAAGAAAACGCCAGGTTCCCGAACTCAGGCATAAGGATAAAATAACGCAACAGATAGGCCGCAGGATTGCGCTCAACACTCCCATCCAGGGCTCGGCTGCCGATCTAATGAAAAAGGCCATGGTCGACATCTGGCGGGAAATCAAAAGACAAGGTTTGAAGTCCGGGATGATCCTTCAGGTTCACGACGAGCTGGTCTTCGAAGTCCCGGATGGGGAGAGAGATGAGATGGAAGCCCTTGTCCAAGAAAAAATGGAAAAGGTCTTCCCTTTAAAGGTTCCTCTAAAAGTCCACCTTAGCTGGGGAATAAACTGGGCCGAAGCGAAATAAATGAGGTATTGGGGATGGCCTCGCTCCCCTTCAGGTTTTTAACGCCGTTCCCTCCCAGCCCTTTTCGGCGGCTGCGCAATGCTCCGGCTAAGTGGTTCGAAAACACGCGAGCTTTGCCCCAGCGAGGCAAATCCCTCTCGGTTTCAGGCTTCGCTCTCCTCTCCCTTCGGTCGAGGAACCATGCCCGCTCAGCCTTCAAACGGTTTTCTCGCCACTCAGCCTCCGCTTGTAATACTTTCAAGGACAGCTCGGGAAGGCTAAGCCTTCAATGGTCACTTCAGCCATCCCCAATATCCTTTATGAAAAATGCCCTAGAGAACCTTCATTAAAGCTATGGGATGTTATCTAAGGCGACTACAGCTCTTTTTGGTAGACACGGAAACGTTTGTAAATCTTTCCCCCCATCCGCTCCATCTCCGCCCTGACTTTCACGTTCTCTTCCATTTCATGATGAGTATCAATCACCTCCAGCCCGGCCTCATGGGCGGAGATGATAGTCTTGACGCCCATCACGACATCAAGGCCCAGTCCTCGGTACTTCTCCTTGATGGCCCCGAGGAGAAGGTCCAGCTGTTTTGTTTTTTTGGTGGCACGCAAAATTTTTATAAAGCCAAAAGGAAACAGCCGGCCCCTCGCTTTCTGAATGCCTTCGGTCAGATCTGGGATGCCGACAATGAAGGCCACCACTTCGCCATCTTTCTTGACGACTTTCACAAACCTTGGATCGAGAATAGGCATATAACGCTTGGCTAAATCTTCCATCTCTTGCTCATCCAAAGGGGCATAACCGTAGATATTGCTCTGGAGGTAACATTCGTTCATGAGGGTCAGGACCGGCTTGACGACAGGCTTCAGCTCTTTCTTCTTCCTGAATTCAACAATCTCGAAGTTTCCTTTTCTCTGGGCTCGCTCATAAATTCTTTGGTAGAACTCCGGTAATACCTTCGGAATATCAAGCCTATAAACAAAATAGTCGACATCCTTTTTATAGCCATTCTGTTCGACAAATCGCGGCATCCATTCAAAATTGCAATAGGTGGCTATGGTCGCGCGATACTCGAAACCCTCGATCAAAAAGCCCTCTGGGTCCTGATCGGAAAATCCATAGGGACCGACGATCCTGGCCATCCCCTTTTTCCGCGCCCACTCTTCAACCGAATTCAGAAGGGCACGGACGACTTCCTCGTCCTTCCATGTCTCCAGATAGCCAAACCTCGCTGCCTTTTCCTTCCTGTTTTCGTTGTAGCGGTGATTGATGATGCCCATAACTCTGCCCACAGGCTTGTCTTCCTGGAAGGCGAGCAAAAGGATCGTTTCACAATAGGAAAAGGCTTTGTTTTTTTTCGGATTAAAATACTTCCACTCATCCGTGTAAATGGGATGAACCCAATATTTATGGTCGGCATGGATTTTCTCTGGAAGGTAGATGAAAGTTTTAAAGTCTTTTCGTGTCTTTACCTCGCTCGTTTCGATGGCCATCTCTGTTTTCCTTTCCTGGACTTTTCGATATCTCCCTGGTAATATTACACTTTTATTATTACACTGATGAAAAAAAATCAATCAAAATATTTGACAACTTCCTAGGAGAACGCATAAACTTTATTTTCAATTTTTCCCCCGAGTTCGCTGCCTGCGATGATAAAGACCTTTCCCAGAGGCGTCCATCCGCCAGAGTTAAAGGAGGGGACGGCTGATAAAGCTCTCGTTGTCATGCCGCCTCCGGAAAAGGTGGTGATCCCTCTTCTCCAGCATTTCGGAAAATCCGCCAAGCCCCTTGTCCAAAAAGGTGACGAAGTGTTGCTGGGCCAGAAAATCGGGGAGGAGCAGTCTCTTTTCTCGGCATCTGTCCATTCCAGCGTCTCTGGGAAAGTCCTTTCTGTGGAAGACTACAATCACCCGGCCGGGAAGCCTATTCCCGCAGTGACAATCGCCAACAATGGCCAAGACCGGCGACCAGAGAGGGCAGAGGCCGCTGAGGACCCCTTCTCCTTAAACCCTGAAGAAATACGTCAAAAAGTCAGGGACGCAGGAATCGTCGGCCTGGGAGGGGCAGCCTTTCCCACGGCCGTGAAGCTCTCCCCGCCCAAGGACAAGCCGGTCGACACCCTCATCATCAACGGTTGCGAATGCGAACCGATGTTGACCGCAGACTACAGGCTCATGCTCGAGGCGCCCGAAGACATTCTCAGGGGGGCTGAACTGGCGCGTGTCGCGACCGGAGCAGGACGCATCATCATCGCCATAGAAGATAACAAGAAGAAGGCTTTCGAAGTCATAAAGGATAAAATCCAGGATGAGAGGTCAGGGGCTGTTCTTCTAAAGACAAAATATCCGCAAGGCGCTGAAAAAAATTTGATTTATGCCCTTCTTCGGAGAGAAGTTCCCCGGGGCGGGCTTCCGTTTGACGTGGGAGTCGTTGTCCATAATGTCGGAACAGCCAAAGCGATCTGGGAAGCTGTCAGCCAGGGAAAGCCCCTCTATGAGAAAGCCCTGACGGTTACCGGAACTGGAATCAAAAACTCCAAGAATCTTGTCGTCCGGATTGGAACACCTTTCCAGAATGTGATCGATTTTTGCGGAGGGTTAAACGACGCCGCCAGCATTCTGATCATGGGCGGACCGATGATGGGCCTCGCCCAGTGGTCTCCGGATGTGCCTGTGGTCAAGGGGTCTTCAGGCATCTTGGCCTGGGCCTCTCCACGGCCACAAACGGAACATGCCTGTATCCGCTGCGGCCGCTGTGTGGAACATTGCCCCATGTGCCTTGTTCCTACTCAATTGGCCAAGTTTGTTCAGTTCGATAAATGGACCGAGGCTGAAACCTGGGGAGCCCTGGATTGTGTCGAGTGCGGCTGTTGCCAGTATATCTGCCCGTCAAAGATACCATTAGTCCACTGGATCCGTCTGGGAAAGGCCAGCATTGTGAGCTTGAAAAAGAAAAAGAGCGCGTGATGGCTGAGAAGATTTTTATCCTCCAATCTTCGCCCCATTTTAAAGACAAGGACTCCGTGCCGAAAATCATGTCCGCTGTCCTGCTCAGCTTAGCGCCTGCCGTTCTTGTCTCTGTCTATTTCTTCCGTTCGAGAGCCGTCGCCCTGCTCCTGGCCTGCGTTATCCCCAGCTTGATCACAGAAGCCATCTTCCTCAAGATAAGGAAAAAGCCGCTCCATTCTCTCTGGGATGGCTCGGCCGTGATCACCGGAGTTCTTCTGGCCATGACTCTTCCTCCATCCCTTGCTTTAGATTCCGCGGCGATCGGCGCTGTTGTGGCCATCGCCATCGGAAAGCAGGTTTTTGGGGGCTTGGGTCATAACATCTTTAATCCTGCTTTGGTCGGAAGGGCTTTTCTCCAAACCTCATTTCCCGTAGCCATGACAACCTGGATTCCCCCTGTCGCGGCGACAATCGACACGGCAACCTTCGCCACGCCTCTGGGCAATCTCAAATTCCAGGCCGCCATCGCCCAGGGAACCCTGACTCCGCTTAAAGACCTTTTCTGGGGAAATATCGGCGGATGTTTGGGAGAGACCTCGGCCTTTGCCCTGATACTGGGAGGCCTTTTCCTCCTCTTCCGCCGTGTCATCGACTGGCGCATCCCCCTCGGCATCCTCCTCTCCCTTTCGGCTTTTACCGGAGCCTTTTGGCTTGCCAATCCAGAGAAATACGCATCGCCTCTTTTTCACCTATTGGCCGGAGGCCTTCTGATCGGCGCCTTTTTCATGGCCACGGATATGGTCACATCTCCCATCACGACGCGAGGAGCGTGGGTCTACGCCTTGGCCATAGGCGTCCTTGTCGGCTTAATCCGTCTTTTCGGCGGCTTTCCGGAAGGCGTGATGTATTCCATCCTCTTCATGAACACCTTTGTTCCTTTGCTCAACCGCTTCACCCGGCCTCGCATCCTGGGTGAAAGGAGAAAAGGATGAAGCTCTCCATTCAGATGGTCGCCGTCCTGACCTCGGTCGGCCTTCTCTCCGGCGGCTTTCTGGCCGGGGTCGGAATTTTGACCAAGGAGAGAATCGAACTCAACAAGCAAAAAGAAATAGAGGCGGCGGTCTTCGAAGTCGTTCCTGGAGCTCATTCCAGCCAGAAGCTTTTCGAAGAAAAAGACCTCTCGGTCTATGGCGGAAAAGACGAACAAGGAAATCTTGTGGGCCTGGCCATCCAAGCTTCTGGCGTGGGCTTCCAGGATAAAATCGTCTTTATGCTGGGAACAAACACCGCGGTGACCAAAATAAACAGCCTGGTGATTCTGGAGCAGAAGGAAACGCCCGGCTTGGGGGCAAAAATCACGGACCGGGATGCCTTCCTTCGGTTCTGGAATAACAAAGACTGCACTGCCCCTTTAGCGCTGCATAAACCGGCCGCAAAATCGGCAGACCAGCTGCAGCCATCAGAGGTCAACGCCATCACCGGAGCCACCATTTCCTCCATGGCTGTCTTGGACATCGCCAATGGCGCGGTCGGCCGTGTCAGACAACTCCAAGAAGAGGGAAGGCTCACCATTGAGGGAGCCAATGCCCGCTGAGCGAAGCATCGGCAAAGAATTCATCAAAGGCCTGTGGGATGAAAATCCCATTTTCCGCCAGCTGCTGGGCATGTGTCCGACGCTGGCTGTGACCAATGCTGTGATCAACGGCATCGCCATGGGGCTGGCAACATCCTTTGTCCTGATTTTCAGTTCCTTGGTGATCTCCTCCATAAAAAAGCTCATTCCCAACCAAGTTCGAATCGCCAGCTATATCGTGATCGTCGCCTCATTTGTCACCATCGCCGACCGTTTTTTAGCTGCCTTTTTCCCTCCGCTTTCCAAGAACCTCGGCCCTTATGTCCCTTTAATCGTCGTCAACTGTATCATCCTCGGACGCGCGGAAGCCTTCGCCTCAAAAAATCCCGTGGGCCGCTCTGTGGTCGATGCTCTTGGCATGAGCGCAGGATTCGTCTTGGCGCTGCTTATTCTGAGTTCTATCCGCGAGATCCTTGGTTCGGGGACGATTCTCGGTCACCAAGTCATGGGCGCCTGGTTCAAGCCATGGATCATCATGGTCCTTCCCCCAGGAGCGTTTATCGCCTTGGGCATACTTCTTGGCCTTGCTTTGCTCGTTGAGCAAAAAACGAAGGCGAGGGGATAAGGGTGGAACTTCTGACTATCTTCATCTCGGCCATCTTGATCAACAACTTTGTTCTTTACTACTTTCTTGGCATCTGTCCTTTTCTGGGTGTTTCTAAAAAGATGGACTCTGCCTTATCGATGGGATTGGCGGTAACGTTTGTTATGACCATCACCGCAGTCGTTTCCTGGTTCATCAATCATCGGATTCTCATTCCCTCCGGTCTCGATTATCTCCAGATCGTATCTTTTATCCTGGTCATTGCGTCTCTTGTCCAGCTTGTGGAAATGTTTATCCGGAAGATAAGCCCTCCCCTTTACCAGGCCCTGGGGATCTATCTTCCCCTCATCACCACCAACTGCGCCATCATGGGCTTGGCTCTTATCGCCGCCCGTTTGAACTATAATTTTGCAGAAACTGTTGTCTTCGGATTCAGCTCAGGCCTCGGCTTTACGCTGGCCATCATCCTCATGGCCGGGATCAGGGAACACCTCGACTTGGCCGATATCCCCGAGCCTCTGAAAGGCGCGGGAATCGCCCTCATCGTTGCCGGAATCATGGCCCTGGCCTTCATGGGCTTTGTGGGGATGATCAAATGATGAGCTTTCTCGTTCCTCTGCTCATCATGGGGATCCTTGGCTTCCTTTTCTCCATGGGGCTGGTTTTTGCCTATAAAAAGCTTAGGGTTGTCGAAGACCCCAAGGTTGAACAGGTCGCAGAAATCCTCCCCCAGGCCAATTGTGGGGCCTGTGGCTATTCTGGGTGTCGCGCCTTTGCTGAAGCCGTTGTCAAAGGCAAGGTGGCGCCCAACAGCTGTCCTGTGGGCGGTTTGGATGTGGCCCGTCAGGTCGCCGAGATATTGGGAGTCGAAGCTGGCGAGGTTGTCAAAAAAATCGCCCGCCTTCACTGCCGCGGAACACATGAAGCAGCTAAAGATAGAGGAACCTATTTAGGAATCTCAACCTGCTATGCCGCCCAACTCATCGGCGGCAACAAGCAGTGTTCCTATGGCTGCTTGCATTTTGGGGATTGCGCCCGTGCCTGTCCCTTTGATGCGATCGAAATGGGCGAAAATGGGCTCCCTCAAGTCATAGAAGAGAAATGCACGGCCTGCGGGAAATGCGTCGAAGCCTGTCCGAGGAACCTCTTTGAGCTTCACCCGCTTTCCCAGGAAATTATCGTCTTCTGTCGTTCCCAGGACAGAGGCCCTACTTCACGGAAAGTCTGCAAGAATGCCTGTATTGCCTGCGGCATCTGCGTCCGGGCCTGCCCTGAGGCTATCGTCCTCGAAAACAATCTGGCCAAAATTCTGGATTACAAAAAAATCGCACCTGAGAAAATCCCCGAAATTGAGAAATGTCCCACCGGAGCTATCGGCCGATTCCAAAACCCAAATGAAGGATAAAGGCCTGGTCATCCGCATCCAAGACAATCTGGCCCAGGTCCAGGTGAGTTGTCTTCTCGAATCCTGCCAGGGCTGCGCAGCTCGGGCCCTCTGCCTCAGGGAGGATCAAGCCAAAAGTCTGATCACCGTCCAAAACTCAATGCGGGCCTCTCCCGGCGATGAAGTGGAGATCGATATCCCCGATGAGAAATACGCCAGGTCTTTGATCCTGATCTTCTCTTCCCTCCTTGCCTCGTCGATTTTAGGCCTGGCCACAGGATACCTCTTGTCTCCTTTTTTCCCTCTCTCTCCCTGGGATGCAAGCCTCGCCGGGTTGTTTCTCTTCCTCTTTCTGGCGGGGCTTTGGCTTATCCGGTACTTTAAGAGAAAAAACAGGCTTTATCCTGTTATCACCGGGATCATCAAGAAGCGACCTTTAGATGGATAGGCAGATTCTTTCGTGAAATATCGCTTGTCGACTTAATCCCCTTTTGCTGGAATCGATATCAGGTTGTGTGAAAATCCTTTCACAATTTCATTGGCATCAGAACATATAAATAATTTATTTCTTCTTGAGGTTCCGGTTTTAACAGCACCGAGCTGTTTGTATCTTTAAGCTCAATTCTAATTTTATTTGCTTTTACCGTGGATAGAAAATCGATAAGATATTGCGAATTAAAACCGATTTCCACATCTTCTCCCTTATATTCAATGTTTACCCTATCCCTTGCTTCTCCTATTTCAGGATTTGACGAAAAAAGCCTTATTTCGTTTTTTGTTATATTGAACTTAATGCCCCTTGATCTCTCCGTGGAAAAAAGAGACACCCTTCTTATGGCGTCTGCGATCTCATCTTTTGAAACAATCACTATGTTCGGATTATCTTTCGGAATGACAGCATCAAAATTTGGAAATTTTCCTTCTATTATCCTCGAAATTAATATCCTGTTTTTAACTCTAAAAAATAGATTGTTTTCGCTAAAATCAAATTCTAGTGAATCATCCTCGAATTTTCTAAGTTCTGATAAAGTTTTTTTAGCTACAATGACTTTTATTTCTTCTTCAACCTCCATTTTCTCTATCGCTTTAGAGCTATAGGCCAGTCGATGTCCGTCTGTACTTACCAGCTCCATCGAGTCATCTTTTAGGATGAATAGCGCGCCGCTCAGGTAATATCTTTGCTCTTGAGTTATGACGCTCAACACTCTATCAATCATGCCCTGAAAGACACTTAGAGGAATATAAATGTTTTTCTCAAATTTAGCTTCTGGCACTTGAGGATAATCTTCTCTGGGCAAACAGAGAACTTTAAACTCGCTCTCTCCAGACCTGATTTGCATCGTCAATTCTTCCTTCTCATCAAAATCTATTTTTGCACCGTCAGGAATCGATTTAACAATTTCAAATATTTTTTTCCCGGATAACGTAATCGCCCCTTCTTCTTTTATCTGTGCCTCAAAATGGGTTGTTAGTCCAACTTCAAGGTCGGTCCCTTTTATTTCAATTTCTCCTTTTGTCGCAGACATAAGTATATTAGCCAGAATGGGCATAGTGTTTCTTTTCTCGACAATCCCTTGAAGAAGTTGGAGCTCGTTAATTATTTTCTCTTTTTCTACCGAAAATTTCATTTTTTCACCTTTCCCTGTTTTTTATTAATTTATTATATATAGAATTAAATTATATAATAAAATTAATAAAATCAATTGAAATGTGAAAAACTTTTATAAGTCGTTGATATCTTTATTTAATACAGTTGATTAAACTGTTTATTTCTTTGTTGAATTTGTGGTCTTCGGTTCTTAATTTTTCAATTTTCCTTATGCTATGGATAACTGTTGTGTGATGTTTTCCACCGAATTTTTTACCAATTTCAGGAAGGGATGATCGGGTTAGTTCCTTACAGAGATACATAGCAATCTGGCGAGGAAAAACTATATCTGGAGAATTGTTTCTCGATTTAAGCTGTGAAGGTTTTATCTTGAGCTCATGACAGACAATTTTCTGGACCTTTTCGACGGTCACTTCGGTCGAAGATGTATCCAGGAGGCCCTTGAGGGCTTCCTTGGAAAGATCTAAATCGATCTTCTCTCCTTTTAATGAGGCATAAGCGATGACCCGGCGCAAATATCCTTCCAGAACTCTTATATTAGAATGGGCTTTATCTGAAATATAAAGGGCGACGCTCTCAGGAAGGACAACGCCCTCCAATTCAGATTTTTTCTTAAGAATAGCAATTCTTGTTTCGATGTCTGGAGGCTTCAGGTCAGCAATCAATCCCCATTCAAATCGAGAACGAAACCTATCTTCTAAGTTTGGAATATCTTTCGGAGGACAGTCACTGGAGATGACAATCTGTTTTTGGCTGTCGTAGAGATGGTTAAAAGTATGGAAAAACTCCTCTTTTGTTCTCTCTTTTCCAGTCAGATAATGGATATCGTCCATCAAAAGGACATCCACACTCCTGTATTTTTGACGAAAGTCAAGAATTTTTCCGTATTGGAGGTGGTTGATGAGGTCATTCATGAATTTTTCAGTGGTGATATAGAGAATTTTCAGGCGGCGATGATGGTGAAGGGCGAAATGGCCGATGGCATTCATCAAGTGGGTTTTTCCTAGACCAGCGCCGCCATAGACATAGAGCGGGTTATAGGATTTTGCAGGATTTTTAGCCACGGCCTGGCAGGCGGCAGAGGCAAACTGGTTGCAGGAACCGACAACAAAATTTTCAAAGGTGTAAACAGGGTTTAAATTGGGATTCAAGAGCATCCCGTCTTTTGTTCTCCGCTCATGAGGAGAGCGCCTGATGAACGGGGATGTGTTTTCATCAAAGATATACTTGATCTCAAAGACCTTGCCGAAAAGCTCTTGAGAGGATCGGTTGATAAGCCCTGAATAGTGAAAGGATAGCCAGTCTTTAAAATAGGAATTTGGAACCTTAACATAAAGAGAATCAGACACTTGGCCGATAAAGCCCGTGGGCTCAAACCAGGTTTCAAAGCTGTTTTTGTCCAAATCTTTCTGGATGGCCTGGATGATCTGGAGCCAAGGATTAGCTTTATCTTCAGGTTCCATTTTCATCGCTGAAATTTCCACAGGTTTTTTCACAGCTGTGGAAAACTTTTCTGGCTTTAAGTCTGGCGTTGTTAGAGCGGAGGTATAGTAGCACTCTTGCAGGTGGATTTCAAGCGGTTTGTGCTAAAACTTTAAAAATCCCACCCTATCCAGAATCTCGTCTGGAATTTTCCGTAGGAATCGAAACCAAAAGGCTTAGAAAAGTCTTCCCACTCCAGGCGTTTGACGAACTCCAGATGGAAAGGAAGCCCGAGCAGGAAAAATTCAAAGCCGTAGCCGAAAGACCCGAGAGCTTCGGATATGCGCCACTTCGGGAGCCCCAGTTCGTCAAATCCGATGAAGGTTGCAAACTTGGCATCATAGCCTTTTATTCTAAATCGACAGACATCAAAAAAAAGGACTCCACGCACAGGGCCGATGAGACCGATAATCGTCGCCGCCACGTTGATAAGAGGAAACCGGAATTCAAGGTTTGCAAACCAGGCTTCAGAGGCGACAAGGCTGTAGTAACTCACAGAGCGAACCTGATTATTTCCGCCAAAATAATAATAGAAAGGATCTTTGCCACGGCTGGCAAATCCGTAAAAGCGCAGGGCAAAAAGCGTGTCTGACCCGAGAGGAAGGTACTTGCGGTACTCTCCTTCAACGGTGGTGTTCTGAAAGAAGCTATCAGAGACTGGAATAGGTTGAGAGAGAGAGAGCAAAAACGTGCTGCCCTTTTCCGGGCCGTATCGTTTGAATCGGGTCGTTTCTCCGACAAGAGAAAAAGAGGCAGAAAGGAGGTTTCCATTCCAGAAAGGATTGCCTCTTGCAGGTGCAATAAGAGGGTTGAGATAATCTTCCTCGTAGCGGTAATATCCGAGCGATGCTTCGAGCCGGTAATATCTGTTGAAAGGGTAGTAAGAGAGGAAATTGGCCCCCATGATTTTTCTGGTGACCACAGCATCCCTGTAGCCAAGATAGGAATAGAGCGAGGGGTCGCCGTAATAATAAGGAGAATAATAAAACTGGGTGAGGCTGAAAGCGCTCAGCATGTACTGAAATCTGTGCCTCTGGTTTAGAAAGGCAAAAACATAAGAGCGAAAGCTCCTGACCTGGTAAGCGATGCCGACAAGGCTGTAGTCGCCCAGAATGTCAGAGAAACTTATAGCAGACCCTCCATAGACAGACCCATCAGAGGAGATCACGGTGTCAATCGGAGGCCTCGCTGTGAGATAGAGCTTGCCCATGCCTTTGTGGGCCTTGATGTTATCCTTATTGATTTCAAGCGATACAAGGGGCTCAAATTTCTTGAGCTGCTCGTCGGGCTGCTTTTCGACGAAGGTAACGGTTTTCTCCAGCTCGCCATCGAACTCACTCCTAAAAATCTGAAGGGCGCCCTTGTTGAACGAGGCGAAAATTATCTTCTTGGGGTCGTTCGGAAGGGGAATGGGAAAGAAATTGCCCGTCCGGACATCTGTGTAGCGCGTGAGCTCGCCGGATTCCAGGCTCAGGGAGTAGATGTTGAAGGCATCCCTTATGTCTCCGGAGAAATAAATCTCCTTACCGTCGGGAGAGAAGTGGGGTGTGATGGTGTTTCCCTTCCCAAAGGTTAATTGAGTCTTCTTTTTCAGGTTATCCAGAGGAGAGAGGAAGAGCTTGTCATAAGAATCGACACGGAGGGTGTAGGCCACGTGCTTTCCATCGGAGGAGATAGCCGGAGCTTTCTCGAAGAGCTCGTCTTCCGTCATGTTTTGGATTTCTTTTGTCGAGAGATTCACCCTAAAAATGTCATGGACCCCTTTGTGGAAAGCTGTAAACAGCATCTCTTTTCCTTCAGGTAAGAAGCAAGGGGAGGAAGGCTGGTCATAGGGAATGCTGATCTGATTCAGGATTTTACCCGTTAAAGGATTGGCGATAAAGAGAGCATATTTTTCCCCAGAGCGAGCGAAGAAAGCAAGCGTGTCTCCGTCAGGACACCAAGCCAGGTCTTTGCCCTTAGAAGGGTCTATATCAAAGCGGATATATTCATACTTGAGGGTGAAGCCTTTGGTGATGTTTTTGATCAGAGAGCCATCTTTTGTGGAGATGAGAACGATATCGATATCATAGTCTCTGACGTTCTGGGTTAAGACGGCAACGATATCTCCTGATGGAGAAACAGCATGGGAGATGGAGAAGTAGAAGGGATTGAGCGGGAATTCGGGCCCGATTGGGATGCTGTAGTTCTCAGGGTTCTCCCTTAAAAAAAAGCCTTTGAACTCGTTGCGAAGATGTTTTTTAAATTCCTGGTTGAATTCCTTATAGCTCATTTTCAGAGATCTCTTGACTGGATCTTTTCTTCCTAAGAGCGGAGAATTCTTCAATGAGCGCCAGAACTCCATGATCCCCGTTCTGCCGAGCCTGGCCTCGATGAAGTCAAACATGGCGTGACCAAAGTCGTAGTTGGGATCGCGGGGATAGTTGAAACGGGAGTAGAGTGCGCCCGACTCTGTAAGCTCCGGAATTCGGTCTGTTAGAGTTGCGTCTCTGACAATCAGAGAAGACCAGTAGCCCCACTGGCCCGTGTTGTATTCGGCAAAGCCTTCCATGATCCACAGGGGGGGCTGGTTGACGGCATACACAGCCTTTCCCGGGCTTCCCCAGAGAAGGTCAAATTGGAAGATATGGGTCAGTTCATGCTCGATGAGGGATTGAATTTCATCCAAGGGCATATCTCCGTGTATTGCCACGCGATGAAGGATGGGCTCGGAGACGCCCAGAACGCCTTCAAACGCAGGGAAAAGATTCGTCTGCTCGAAATCTGTGTAAGTCTTGTAAAAGATCAGGGGGACAGGCGCCGATAACGGATGTTTCATGTTCTGGCTTATTTTCTGGTAAGCGCTTTCAGCCATTTCGGCAATGCTCTTCAAAGTCTGGTCGGAATCGACGTAATAATAAATATCAAAATGGTCGGTTTTGTAATGGCTCCAGTCGAATTTTTGGTAGATAACTTTATTCTTCCCATAGAATGGAGTGTATATGTACTGGCTGAAGCCAAGCGGAACAAAGAGGGTAAGAAGCAAAACACAAATAAAATATTTTAAGCAGCTTTTCATGGCAGTTCTCCTTTTAGCGGGAGATGAGGTATCTTTCCTGGATTTTGCCCTCACCAAAAATGGTTGAGAACAGCTTTCCCTTCACGGCCTGGATAAGGTCGAAAAAGGCAAAGTAAGAGGTCTGGTTTGGGTTGTCATAGCCCCGGGATTCTTTAAACGCTCTTTGGTATAGAATCTTTCCTGATTCGAGATCGATGAGGTAAAGATCCAGGTTCAGGGTGTAAAACCTGCGTTCGGAAAGAGACTTCTCGGCCGGGAAGGGGTCTTCGAAGCGCTGTCGCCTTTTTTCTAAAATGGCCTTGCGAATTTCTTCGGTGTATTGAGCGCTTCCCGTAAGGGCTAAAGATTTTTTGGAGTCAGAGGAAAAGTTTTTCCAGAAATTCTCATCTTCAAACAGCTGCGCGTCTTCGACGGAGAGCTCTTTAGTGGAGACTTTCCCCTTGAACACTTGTCCTATTTCAGACGAAAAATAACTTGTGATTTCGCGGTTCAGGTCGATATCCTTTGTCTCTCCTTTTATTAAGAAATTGGCAACCAAAAGCTCTTTAAATTGCTCAAGGTCAAGACTGGACTTCGATGGAATGGTCATTCTCAGCTTTTGGTAAGACATGGACGTGCAGGAGCAGAGAAAAAGAAGAGAGAGAATCAGGGCCAGGCTATTTTTTTTCATCTTTTTTTTCTTTTTCTGATGTCTCTTTATCAGAAGGTTCAAGAGTTTTCTTAAAATTATCATAATTGGCTTTGATCTGGGGATCTTTAGGGCTGAGCTTCAAGGCGATTTCATATTCTTTTTGGGCTTCGTCCCAGAGGCCTTTTTTTTCGTAGGCTACGGCCAGGTTGTTGTGAGCAGCTGCCGAATCTGGGTTGGATAAAATGGCTTTTTTCCAGCGGAAAATCGCCTCGTCCCAGAGGTCCTTCTGTGCAGCCTGGATGCCGAAGTTAATTTCTTGATCAAGGAAGGAATGGCGGCAGCGGCAAAAGAGTAGGACGAAACAGAGAAGGAACAAGCCAAATGTAAATTTTCTAGACATTATCGGTCTTAATAGTTTTAAAATTACTTCTTTTTTTATTTTTCGTCAAGATGATAAAAGCCAAATATACTGTGCTGGTTTCCATCCCTCCTCGCCAAAGACCCTCCCACCCACCGCCATGGGCCTCGGAGGGACAGAAACCAGCGCCTCCATTCCTCACTCTATCAAATCTCTTTCCTCATCACGGGAAAAAAGATAATTCAAAAAGAAACGTGCAATTTTCATACCAAATACACCAGGCAGGAGGGGAAAAAAAGAATCGCTGTTGTCTTAAAAATGAGACACCTGTATAATATTCGAGAAATTGCACTCAGGAGGAAGATATGGGCAGCTGGCTCGAGGGAACACCGTTGGCCACCAAAATCAAAGAGGAGGTAAAAGAAGAAATCGCCTATTTCAGAGAAAAGAGGAATCAGACGGCAGGCCTGGTAGGAATCCTGGTTGGAGAGAACAGGGCCTCCAAGATTTATTTGCGGAGCAAGAAGAGGATCAGTGAAGAGCTGGGGATCCGCTCTGAAATTCTCCATTTTCCCGAAAATATCCAATCTTCAGTTCTGAAGGCGGAAATCGAAAAGTTAGGCCGGAGGGACGATGTGGACGGGATTCTTGTCCAGCTCCCCCTTCCGCACCCGCTCAGCTCGCAGGAGATGATCATGACCATCCCGCCGGAGAAGGACGTGGACGGCTTTCATCCTTATAACCTGGGCAAATTGCTGATGAATCAGGATGGATTAAGACCATGCACGCCGATGGGAATCATGGAACTCTTGAAATCGAAAAATATCATAGTCGAGGGGAAAAGGGTCGTTGTCATCGGAAGAAGCCTTATCGTCGGGAAGCCCTTGGCGGCCATGATGACCAATGAAAACGGAACTGTTACCATCTGCCATTCGAAGACGAGAGAGCTTCCTCGGGTTGCGGCCGAGGCCGACATCCTTGTCGCCGCCATGGGCCGGGCCGCCTACGTCACCGATGAATTCGTAAAGCCGGGAGCCGTGATTGTGGACGTAGGGATGAATCAGCTCAGCGATGCCTCCAAAGTGAAAGAATATTTTGGCGACGACGAGAAAAGAGAGAAAGATCTCAGGGAGAAGGAGTATACGCTCATCGGTGATGTTGATCCGCGTGTGATCGAGAAGGCAGAATATTTGACTCCAGTCCCTGGTGGCGTTGGACCCTTGACCATAGCCATGCTCATGAGAAATACCCTGGAGGCCTTTAAAAGGAGAAGAAAGCTTTTGAGAGACTAATACAAACGCATTAAATATCTTCACATTGTCATTACGAGCGACCGAAGGGAGCGTGGCAATCTTCCCTTATTAAATGAGATTGGTTCGTCACTGCGTTCCTCGCAATGACATTTTATTTAGTGCGTTTGTATTAGTTTGACGCTGCTCGTCTGAGTTTTCAGTTGGTTTCTTTGCGGAAATATGGTATAAAAGGCTTCTTTATGGTGAGAAGTCGAAATGCCCAAAGCGTGTGAGATCTGTGGAAAGGGACCCTCCTTCGGATTCAGCATAAGTCATTCCCACAAGGCCTCCCCTAAGAAATGGAAGCCAAATCTTCAACGGATTAAGGTTCAGACACGATCAGGGGCGAAGCGCATGTGGGTTTGTACACGCTGCATCCGTTCAGGCCGAGTGACAAAGGCCATCTAAGCCAGCTCAACTTCTTTTAACAGAAATGATTTCCTTAATTCCCGATATTTTCTGCACGATCGCCTCGAAATGTTTGATGTTTCGGATGACAAGCGTCAGTTTGACTTGTGCCTGCTTATCCGTTGGCGTTATCACTTCAGCCTTGGTGATATTTCCCTCTAACTCGGCAATGGCCGAGGCGAGCTTGGCTAACACTCCGGGAGAATTCTGGCCTATGATCAAGAGCTTTCCTTTATAACTGGCCTCTGGGGTGTCTTCCCAGGAAACATCGATGATGCGCTCGTTCGCCAGCTTCTCCTTTGTGACTAGGGGGCAGCGGAGAGAATGGACGGTTATTCCCCTTCCTGAGGTGATATAGCCGATAATGGGCTCGCCCCTGATCGGGGAACAGCATTTCGCCAGTTTGACGCCCTTGACTTGAACGACTGGCGCAGGCTTTCGGGTCACCTTTTTGACAACTTTCTTGAAAAATGTCTCTTTTCTTTCTTCAATTTTTTCGGAGGGGAATAACTTTTCGATAAATTTTCTATCAAGGATAATCTTGCCGGAACCGAGGAGGACATAAAAATCTTCCATGGTTTTGATGCGAAAGTTCGCCACTGAAGACAGAGCCCTGAGCAAAGGTGCCTCTTTAAGCAAGCTTGGTGGAATTTTGTACCTATCGATTTCCTTTTCCCATAGTTTTTTTCCGAGAGCTGTGTTCTTCATTTTATTCTGCAAATTTATCCAGCGCTTGATCTGGTGCCGGGCCGAAGAGGTGAAGACGATATTCAGCCAGTCGCGTGTGGGAGTTTTTTCCGGAGACGTGGTGATCTCCACGATGTCTCCTGTCTTGAGGGGAGTTCTTAAGGGAGCAAGCTTGTTGTTGATTTTTGCGGTGGAGCAGTGTAAGCCAATTTCTGTGTGGATCTTAAAGGCAAAATCCAGCGCGGAGGCCCCGAGGGGCAGAGTAACAACCTTGCCTTTAGGCGTAAACACATAGACATCTTCGGGAATCAGGTTTGTCTTCAGGCTCTTCAGGAATTCCCGGGGGCTCTTTTGCTCTTTGTAGAGGTCAACCATTTCTCTCAGCCAGTGCAGTCTTTGGTCTTCTTTCATCAGCAGGCCGTGGTCGGCTTCTTTGTACCTCCAGTGGGCGGCGATTCCGTTTTCGGCTAAGTTATGCATATCCTGGGTCCGAATTTGAATCTCGATGGTCTGTTTTTTCTCGGTGATGATGGTTGTGTGCAAGGATTGGTAAAGGTTGAGTTTGGGCATGGCGATGAAATCCCGGAAGCGATGGGGAAGGTGAGGCCAGTTCTGGTGGATTATTCCCAGGGCGGCATAGCAATTTTTAACCGAATCCGCAATCAGTCTCAGGGCCATGAAATCATAGACCTGGTCGAATTCGGTATTCTGTCTATCCATCTTGTTGTGGATGCTGTAGAGCCTTTTGATGCGATAGGTAATTTCTGCGGGGATATGATTGTCTTTCATCAGGCTTTCAAGGGCCTTCTTGGTTTTTTTAAGCTGCTTCCCTGCCTTTGGCCGTTGGGGCTCAACCAGAGAGGCAACCTTAAAGTACTCATCTGGATTGACATAGCGGAAGGAGAGGTCTTCCAGCTCCGCTTTGATTCGACCCATGCCAAGCCTGTTGGCAATAGGAGCATAGATCTCCAGAGTCTCGGTGGCAATCTGCTTTTGCTTATCCTCCGGCAAAAATTTTAGGGTTTTGAGATTGTGAATCCTGTCGGCCAGTTTGATAAAAATGACGCGGAGGTCGTCGGTCATGGCCAGGATGATTTTCCGTATGCTCTCGGCCTGCCTTGTTTGCGGAGAAGACTCTTGAACCCGGCTGATTTTGGTTACCCCCTCCACCAGATGGGTAATTTCTTTGCCGAATGAGCGAAGAAGCTCGACAGAAGTCACATCCGTGTCTTCCAAGACATCATGGAGCAGACCGGCAGCCACCGTTGTCTTATCCATTTTCATCTCGACCAGCATGTTGGCCACTTCCAGGGAATGACTCAGATAGGGCTCTCCGGAACGCCGGACTTGACCCTTATGGGCCTGAGCGGCGAAGACATAGCCCTTCCTCAGCAGAAGAAGGTCCTTCTCTGGATAGGAAGCGGAAACCTTTTCCAAAATATCATCAAACCTGATCATTGTCGTGAATGCTGGCTGTCAGACCGGTCAGCCGTCATCCGGGCAAAGGCCTTTTTCTCGTTCCAAAATCCAGTTTACAGCATCCAGCAGGTTCTGGGCAACATACGCAGGCGCCACACCTTTCTTCTCAAGCTTCGGCAACGATTCTGGACCAAAACCGGTTAGGACGAGGATGGGTTTGGCTTCAATGTTCAGGCCGAAGAGAATATCTTCCACTTTGTCTCCGATCATGTAAGATTTTTTCAATTCGATGTCGAGGTCTGCTGCCGCTTGGAGGGCTAAGCCAGGCTTGGGTTTGCGGCACTGACAATTTTTTCTGTATCGAGGAGAAGAGGAGAAGATGTAATGGGGACAGTAATAGACGCCGTCAAAATGGGCGCCATGTTTGGCAAAGGACGCCCTTAGCTTTTGATGAATCGTCTTGAGGTTCTTCTCGACGATAAGCCCTCGCCCCACTCCAGACTGGTTGGTGACGATAACGGCTAAAAGCCCGGCCCGGTTGATTTTCCGGATAGCGTCAAAGCTGAAAGCAAAAATCTCTATTAAACGGAACGAATTCGGGTATCCCACGTCTTTGTTGACGGTCCCGTCTCTATCGATGAAGACTGCTCGCTTCTTCATTCCAATAATTTTTGACAGGCCTGATAGACCTCCTCGGCTTCGATATTCATCATGCATCTGTGGTCAAAAGGACATTCTCTGTAGCTGCAGGGCCAGCAAGGAGCCTCTTTCTTGATGACAAAAGCAGGGTCTTGGAAGGGGCCGGTGAGAGCGGGATTGGTTGGTCCAAAAATGGCGACGACCGGCGTTTCAAGCGCGTTGGCCATATGCATGGGGCCAGAGTCGTTGGTGATAAAAATATCGGCATGGCTAATCAGGCCTGCGAGAAGGCGAAGGCTTGTCTTCCCAGCGAGATTAAGCGGCTTTTTGGAAACCGAGGAGACGATGGATTCAGCCAGTTTCGTGTCCTGATGAGAGCCGATAATCAAGATCTCCGCCTTTTTTCTCTCTTGGAGAAGATTGATGAGCTCAGCGAACTTTTCTGTCGGCCATCGTTTAGAAGAGCCATAAGAAGCCCCAGGGTGGAGAATGATCAGAGGCCGTCTTAAATCGACATTCAGGGAAAAAAGCATCTCCTTCGCCAGCCTCTTGTCTTCTTGAGTTAAGGGAAGGGATAGTTTGGAGGGATAAGTCTTTAATCCCAATTCGGAAAGCAACTTCAGATAATAATTCAACTGATGAAAAGAATTTTCCTCTATTTTGGGGACGATAGATTTGGTGAGAAGGAGGCCGCGTCCGTCAGTGGCATATCCCCATCTCTGGGGGATCCTGGCCAGGTAAAAGAGGAGGGCTGAGACAAAGGAGTTTGTGAACAGAAGACCGATTTCAAATTGGAATTCGCGCAGCTTCTGGGCTGAGCTTTTCAGGTTTTTAAAGTCATCCGTCTCGGGCAGGGGGATGACGCCCTTTATAAAAGCGTGAGCGGTGAACAGGTCTTTAACCCATTCTTTGGCAGCTATCCATATGTGCGCATCAGGAAAATTTTTGCTCAAACACTCAGCCGCAGGCATGGAAAGGATGGAATCCCCTATCCAGTTTGGCGCGCGAACAAGGATTTTCATCGACTCAATTTTATTCCTGAAATGCAGCCTTGTCAAAACTCTGGGAAGGGATTGGCCTCAAAAGTCTTGGAATTTATCTCTTCAATCAGAATCAGAAGATTTCTTTTGCTTTTTGGTGGCCACTGTTTTTTCGCTTTTGGGCTTTTCTTCCAGCTTGCTCTCTGTTTCCGATTTTTTCTTTTGAGCATAATCCGTGATATACCAGCCGCTGCCTTTGAATTGGATGGCCGGAGGAGAGATGATTTTTTTCAGAGAGCCTCCACATTTCGGGCATTCCTTCAAGGCAGGATCATTGGCTTTCCGCAAAATTTCCAGGGCAGAACCACATTTGAGGCATCTGTATTCGTAGATAGGCATTTTCAACGCTGAATAAAAAAAATATTATAACAGAGCGGACAGAAATAATAAAATTTTTTAATGGAAGACGATGGCTTCAAAAATGTAGATGTCTGCTCCTGATTTCCAGGCATCCCGCGGAAGGTCAGCCTTCAAACATGCCTCCTGGAGGAAGGTCTCTCTTGACCAGTGATTTTCCACCGCGACCTGGGGAAGAAGAAGTCCTGTTTTATCCCCCAAGGCTATGACCAGGCCATGTTTCCCGACCTCGACCAGTTGGGGGGAAGTGATTTTTCTGAGCGCAGAAAGGACGGAAATTTCGATCTCTAAGTTCTTAAGCTCTTCGACAGAGACAGGAGGAAACCTGGAATCCCGGCAGGCAGCATAGACCGCCGCCTGGATGACTGTTTGGTAGAGCGGGAGAACAGGCTCGATGAATCCGATGCAGCCCCTGAGGAAGCCCCCTTTCTTGATGGTGACGAAAGCGCCTTTCTTGGCCAGCAAGTTTGGATTTTGGGTGGTGTAATCGATGATCTTTTTTTGACTGACAAACTCGTGGATGGATGACTTGGCGAGTTTCAGGAGTTCGCTTTTTTCTTGGACCCCGAGCGCAAATTCTTGAGTTTCTTGAGTCTCAAGTTCAGAGCAGATGGCAGCAGACATATAGCCAACAACCTGAGACTCCGGCGTTCCAGCTCTGGATGAATCGGCGTAGTCGAGGATCTCCACCTTTGGCCTGCCGGCTTTTTGAGCATAGAGCAAGACAGAAATGACCGGGCCTCCGCCGCACAGGATGTTTTCTCCCCTCTGGATTTTCCTGAGGAGAAGGCCTGTGTCAAAAGATTGAATGAGGGAAATCGTTTTGTTGTCCGTATCGTTGGCTCTATTTTTGGCGAGGTAATGAGACATATCCGTTGAAGCGACAATCAGAACCTTTTTTCCGGGAAGCGCTTTTGCCAGAGAATCAGCCAGGGCGGTCACCGTTGATTTTGAGGGGTAGCCCATCACAATCGGGACAATTTTGGCCCGGGGAAGAACCTTCTGGATGAAAGGAACCTGGACTTCCAGAGAATGCTCCTGGGCATGAGCCTCAGGAATGAAGCCAAAGCCTGAGGTTTTGGAAACCTCCAGGGCAAGAGGCTCATCGACAGCGGCTATTCCCAAAGGCGTTTCAAAACCGCCGCGGAGGTAGATAGAACAACCGTCAAACCCATATTGGTGGGAAGGGCCGATGACGATGACTGTTTCATAATCCTTCCCCCGGACCAGACGGTAGGCAGCCGCGGCGACCAGACCCGAGTAAACGTATCCCGCGTGCGGGGCGATGAGAGCCTTGATGTTTTCGGGAGGGGATGAAGGCGTTTTGGCATTCTGGAGGAAATAGTCAATCTGACGGGAGAGCTCTTCCCGGTTATTGCTGTAAAATCCCCCAGC
Organism: uncultured Eubacteriales bacterium; assembly: GCA_964550165.1. Classification (GTDB taxonomy): domain Bacteria; phylum Acidobacteriota; class Aminicenantia; order Aminicenantales; family Aminicenantaceae; genus CAZJYC01. The sequence continues at coordinate 13,127 of CAZJYC010000011.1, read as the reverse complement.
CGCTATTGGCTTTCGTATCCCCTGAGGCCATAGCAGAGGGACACAAACAAAGAGGATCAGGACAATGATCCATGCGTTTTTTTTCATTTTTTTCTCGCTTTTCCAAGGTGTCGGTCTAGAAAAATATACAGGGAAAACGGTTAAAAATCAAATTTTCTTAGAGGAGGGTAAGCATCCCAAATTCCGTTATAAAAGATTGTTCCCTGAATATCCAAAGATTCTGGGAGATAGCCGGAGCGATCCGCAGCCGCCGAGAAGAGCGAACGGAGAATGGCGCTAAAAATCCGAAGGGGAGCGAGGCTATTCCCGAAAGTTTTTATCTTATTGACTTTTTTTATTTTTTTGATAAAAATCTAAGATGTTAAAGTATGAAAGATCTTATTAAACTTTTACTCATCCTCCTTGCCGCCTCCTCTGCCTTTTTTATAGGATTTTATCTGGGTGGAGAGGGCATGAAATCTAAGATTCCAAATTTCCAGGAAGATGTCGAAGACGAGAATTCGCCAGAATTCTGACAGGTTAATCCCCCTTCTTTAATCAAACTATCCGTTCATTACCTTTGAGTTAATTATTTTAATCTGTTTTAGGTATTCAAGGGGGAAACTTTTGCTATCGAAAAACTAATGAGCGCATCAACGAGTAGAAGAAGAAGCAGGCAGAGCCGTTTGTTGACTAATGCGGAACCGGGGCATATAATGAGCCTGAGCTTTGAGAGTGGTTTAAAGATAGGGCCTTCTTCTTTTTGAGGCATAAAATGAGCTGGAGAATTTACGGAATCTTAATCATTTTTGCCCTCTTCGTGATTATTCTCATCTTCAATCCCAATCTTTCGTGTTTTGGGAGGAGGCTGAAGTCTCCTCTTTACCCTCTGTTTCGCAAGAAAAAACAAAAAAAAGTGAGGACAGAGGATTACGGCTTTCATCTGGCCGAAGAATCGCAGCAACAGGGAAACCAAAAGGCAAGGGGCCCTGGCCTTTCCCGAGGGGAAGGGCAAGACATGCCGGGGCCCACAGGAAAGAAAAAAAAGTTAAAAACACAGGACTACGGATTTTCTCTTGCTGACGATCAGGATAGACAGAGGCCACAAGATGAGAAAGAAGAAAAGGATTGAGATTTCCATAAAGGAATCAAGAGATATTTCTGCAGAGCCTTGGTTTTTCGGGTTTTGAATTTTTGTTGCTCATCCTTGCTTTTCGGTCATGAACGCGATTTTACATCATGGGCGATTCGAGAAGAAACGATGTTTGCGAGTTTTTCTGGCAGCGTGGCTCAGCCTTGTCTTTCTCGCGGTGTGCCTTTTTCAGAGTTGCGGCCTGGCTCCAGCCTTTCTTGTGCCTCCCCCTCAGATCGATAGCCTCGAAGGACATGCTTCGATCAAGATCAGCGGAGAACAGGGCTCAGGAAGGGCGAAATTTTCGTTCCTCTTTAACCTCCCTCATCAGGGAAAGATTTCTGTTTCTGATCCGTTGAGTCGAACCCTTTACCAGATCATCGTTGACGAGAACGATGCTGTCTTAATTGTTCCTTCCAAAAGAGTTTACTGGCAGGGAGAAGAGGACGAAGTGATTAAAAATGTCATGGGATTTCGGTTGAGTCTTTATGAAATGATAGGTCTCATAACCGGGAGATGGCAGGAGAGAGGAAGAGAAGAAGAAGATCGCTGGAGTTTCAAGAGAAATGAAGAGGGGCGAATCCTGTCCGGTCAGAAAGGAGAGCTTCAGTTTGAAGTCAAGGAATTTTTCGCCGGAACATCCTTTGCCCGCCGCGTCATGTTTGAGCATCCGCAAAACAAGGGAAGCCTAAAAATTCTGAGCATCCACTTTAATCAGCCCGTTAATAAAGGGAGCTTCTCCCTTTCTTTTTTGCAAAAATATGAACGAAAAACATGGGATGAGATTGAGAAGATACTGGCTCATGAGAATTAGCTCCTTCGCCAAGATAAACCTCGGGCTGGAGGTTTTAAGGAAAAGAGAAGACAACTACCATGAATTAAGGACTCTTTTTCAGACAATCGATTTTTATGATGTTTTAGAATTCCACCCTTTCAAAGTTAACAGAATCCTTCTCAAGGGAGATGACCAAACGATCTCCTGGGATGAGAGCAATCTCATTTTCAAGGCAGCGGCCCTCCTCAAAAAACAGTTCGGTGTCTCCGAGGGCGTTGAGATCCTTGTAACCAAAAAGATTCCCCCAGGGAAAGGATTAGGAGGAGGAAGCAGCAATACGGCCGTAACTCTTTATGCCTTGAACAAAATCTGGGGGCTTGGCCTGGAAAAGAAAACGTTAATGGACCTCGGGGGAGAGCTTGGAGCAGATGTCCCCTTTTTCCTTGAAGGAGGCTTATGCCTTGGTTCGGGCCGAGGGGACGAGATTGTTGCCCTTCCTGACCTTCCATCCTTTTTTTGCCTCCTCGTTTTGCCCCCATTTTCCATCGCAACCTCTTTTATTTTCAGTGAGTTCCAGTTGTCCTTGACTTCATCTGACAAAGGCAGTAAAATTATTCAGTTTTTAGACACAAAAGAACTCAATTTATTGGAAAATAAATTAGAAGAGACAATTTTCTGCTTCTATCCCCAGCTCAAATCCATAAAGAGCCTTTTGCGAAGCCAAGGGGCCGAGTTGACTTTAGTCACGGGAACGGGCGCAGCTGTTTTCGGGCTTTTTCTGGAGAAAGGAAAGGCAGAAAGAGCTTTAGAAGTTATGAAAGGAAGATATGAATCGGTTCTCGTGGAAACCTTATCCCGGGAACAGTATCGGAAGACTTTGGAGACTGGGGTGTAGCCAAGCGGTAAGGCAGCGGACTTTGGATCCGCCATCCGGAGGTTCGAATCCTCCCGCCCCAGCAGAAATCGAAAGGAGATTGCCTTCTTAAGAGACAAAGATCGAGGAGGAGATCGGGTGAAGAAAGAAAACACGATGAAGATTTTCACAGGGTCTTCGAACGTTACTTTAGCCAAGGAGATTGCGGATTTTTTGAAGATCGAACTTGGGAAGTGCGTTTTGGAGCGCTTCAGCGATGGAGAGATTCATTTTTATATCGATGAAAATGTTCGCGGAGAAGATGTTTTCATCATTCAGGCAGGCTCTTTTGAGGCGAATTTTCATATGATGGAAGTTTTTCTCATGATCGATGCCTTTAAGCGGGCTTCTGCAGAAAGAATCACGGCTGTTATCCCCTATTATTGTTATGCGCGCCAAGATTGGAAGGACAGGCCTAGAGTTCCTATCTCTGCCAGGCTGATTGCCGACCTCCTGGAAGCCTCCGGGGCAAACAGAATTTTGACCATGGACCTCCATTCTCCCCAAATTCAGGGATTTTTCTCGATTCCGGTGGATAACTTGATAGCGGCTTCTGCGTTAGGGAACTATGTCCAAACTTTAGGACTGAAGAATTTGACCATCGTCTCTCCTGATGCGGGGGGTGTGGGTCGGGCCAGATGGTTTGCCAAGAGAATGCATGCAGAGCTGGCGATCATCGATAAGAGAAGGCCCGCTCCGAATGTGGCCAAAGTCCTCCATGTTATCGGCGATGTTAAAAATCGTGATGTTGTGATTCTTGATGATATGGTCGACACAGGGGGAACTCTCGTTCAGAGCGTTGAAGCGTTGAAGAGAGCAGGTGCACAACGGGTTTTCTCAGCCTGCACCCATCCCATTTTGTCTGGAGAGGCGGTAGAGAGAATTGAAAAGTCAGAAATGGAAAAATTGATCGTCACCAACACCATACCTTTGAATGATAAAGCGAGAGCATCGCAGAAGATCGTGGTCCTCTCAGTGGCCGCCCTCTTTGGAGAGGCTATTCGAAGGATTCATAAGGGATATTCTGTGAGTTCTTTGTTCGTTTAAGGAGGAAGAAAGATGAGCATTACCGTTAAAGCGGAGAAAAGAGAGGCCTTTGGAAAGAATGAGTCGCGTCGGCTAAGAAAAGCGGGTTTGATTCCTGCGGTTCTGTATGGCGCCGATGGCAACAGCGTTCCCTTGACATTGAGAAAGACAGATATCTTTACGATTTTAAAATCGGAGACAGGAGAAAATACAATTTTTAAAGTCTCTTATAACTCGGAAATAAAAAATGCGATGATTAAAGAGCTCCAGAGGAATCCCGTCACCGATGAAATTCTCCATGCGGATTTTATTCAGATTGCCCTGGATAAAACGATCCGAGTTTCTGTTCCCGTTGTTTCAATCGGAGAGGCCGTTGGGGTCAAGACCGAAGGAGGCTTTGTGGATTTTGTTACCCGTGAAATTGAGATCGAGTGTCTTCCGATGAGTATACCGGAGAATTTTGAAGTGGATATCAGCAACCTCCATCTCCGCCAATCACTGAAAGTGGGAGAAATTGCTCCGGCAGAAGGGATTAGGATCGTGAGCTCGCCGGAAACGGTGCTGGTCGTCATCGAGCCTCCTGCTAAGGAAGAGGAGGTCCCCGTTGAGGCTGCAGAGGAAGAAATTATCGCCGAAGGACAAGAACCTGAGCTCATCAGAAAGGAGAAAGCTGAAGAGGAAGTCAAAAAGAAAGAAGAAGAAAAGAGGGAGTGAAGATTGTGGGCCGTTGTCGGGTTGGGGAATCCAGAAAAGCGTTATGCGGGAACAAGACATAATGTGGGCTTGGCCTTCATTCGAAGGATCGCCAAGATGTGGAAGGCTCCGTTGAGAAAAAAGATTTTCTTATCCAAGGCTGCCGAGGTTGGGAGAAAGAACGAAAAAATTCTTTTAGCCATTCCCCTGACTTACATGAACAGCAGCGGCCAGGCTGTAAAGAAGATTCTGGCAGGAAGACGGATTCGGCCAGAGAATCTGGTCGTTGTCTATGATGATTTGGATATTCCTTTGGGAGAAATCAGGATAAGAAAAAAAGGGGGGCCGGGAACACACCGAGGCATGCTCTCCATCGTTCAGGAAATTCAGACCACAGGATTCCCGAGGATCAGGGTGGGCATCGGGCCTTTACCCCCCGAAGAGAATGCAACAGCCTTTGTGCTCTCACCCTTTGAGAAACGAGAAGAAGCTCTTCTGGAGCGAGGTTTCAGGAAAGCTCAAGAAGCATTAGAGATTATTTTGAACGGAGAAATGGAAAAGGCGATGAATATCTACAATCAGCGAGAAAAGACCTTCTCCCAATAAAGACAGAGGGCTCCTTGCTTCTTCTTTTCAGAGAAGGAGCTTTAAATCCATAAGGAGGTGTTCATGAAACAATACGAAACAGCGTTTTTAATTTCCCCCAAGTTGACAGAAGAAGAAATCGAAGCGCTCATCTCGCAAATGGCAGGGGTCATCTCCCAGAAGAAAGGGAAAATGGTCAGAGAAGACAGATGGGGAAAGAGGAAATTAGCTTACTCCATCAAAAGATTCGATGAAGCTTTCTATGTTTTTTTCCTTTATGAAGGGGATCCCGAAATTCCTTTTGAGCTTGAAAGGCGCTTCAGACAAACAGAGTCTATCCTCCGTTTTCTGACATTGAAAAAAGACGCCAGGAAAGACATCCGGAAGAAAGGGAAGCGTGTCTCCAAGACAGAGGAGAGCATAGCCCCTTTAAGAGAAGAAAAGACCGAAGGGGCCGAAGATATTGAAGAGGAATCATCCCCGGTAAAAAAGGGTGAAAAGGAGGAGTAAAAATGGCCAAAGAGCATAGAGTGGAAAGAAGCCCCTTACGGCGGTATTTTCCGCAAAAAAGGAAAGTTTGCCGTTTTTGTCAGGGCAATGTGAAAGAGATCGATTACAAAAATGTCGATATCTTGAAGCGGTATATTTTTGAGAGAGGGAAGATTTCACCTCGTCGGATCACCGGAACCTGTGCTTTTCATCAGCGAAGGCTGTCGACGGCAATCAAAAGAGCCCGTTTGCTGGCTTTGCTTCCCTATATCGCCGATTAAAAACGGAATTTAGCGTCGGAGGAGAAATGAGAGTCATTCTGAAACAAGATGTTGAAAACTTGGGAAGAAAAGGAGATGTTGTGGATGTGGCTGCGGGATTTGGCAGAAATTATCTTATTCCTAAGAGATTAGCCCTTGAGGTCACTTCGTCTAATATAAAGATGATCGAGATAGAACGACAAGCCTTGAAGAAGAAGACGGAGAAGGAGAAGCTTTCTTCCCAAGAGCTTATCCAGGCGCTTAACCAGAAAACCCTAACCTTTAAGAGAAAAGCAGGAGAGAAGGACCATATTTTCGGCTCGGTGAGCGCAACGGATATCAAAGAAGCACTCCAAGAATTGGGTTTTGAGATTGATAAGAAGAAGATTGTGCTGGAAGAGCCGATTAAGAGGCTGGGGAATTATAGTGTGCCGGTTAAGGTCTATTATGACGAAAACGCCGAGGTTAAAGTAGAGGTCGTAAAAGAAGAAGAGCTAGGAAACAAAGAAGAGGAGAAAGCAGAGGGAAAGACGAAAAAGGATGAGGACGAGAGCGTGTCGGTCGAGACGAACGAGAAAAGGACAGAGGAAGACAGCGAGAAAAAATAATTAGAGGGATAAAAGTGGACCTCGACTTAATCAAGAAAGTTCCCCCTCACAGTCTTGAGGCGGAGAAGACTGTGCTGGGAGGGATCCTTATTAACAATAAGAATTTGAACGTTGTGCTTTCTGTCATCTCGGCCGAGGACTTTTACAAGGATGCTAACAGGAAAATTATCGATAAGATTATCATCTTGGTGGATAAGGGCTTGCCCGTTGACATCCTCACTTTGAGTGAAGAGCTTCAGAAGGAAGGTGCCCTTGAAGCGATTGGAGGAGCCTCTTATCTTTCCTCCTTGATGGACGGTGTCCCCAAAAGTCTGAATGTTGAATTCTACGCGCGGATCATCAAAGAAAAGTCCCTCTTGAGACACCTGATTCTTTCTTCAGCCAAGATCATGTCCTCGAGCTTTGAGCAGAAAGAGGATGCAGACCAAATCCTGGATGAAGCGCAAGCTGCGATCATTGAGGTCGCAGAGCAGAGAGTCAAGCCGGGTTTTGTCCATGTGGGAGTATTGACCGGGCCGACCCTGGATATGGTCAAAGCTCTTCATGACAGAAAAGAGACAGTCACAGGAATACCCACAGGATTTCGTGATTTAGACCAGCTGACCGCTGGGCTTCATAACTCTGAGTTCATTGTCATTGCCGCCCGCCCCTCGATGGGAAAAACAGCTTTGTGCTTGAATATTTGTCAGTACGCTGGCATAAAAACAGAATACTCGGTTGGATTCTTCTCGCTGGAGATGGCCAAGGAACAGGTCGTCATCCGGCTGCTCTGTGCTGAAGCACAGCTCGATATCAAAAAGGTCAGGACGGGTTTTATCGGGGAGAGAGATTTTGAGAAGCTCAAATTAAGCGCGGAGACTCTCTCTCGGGCAAAGATATTTATCGATGAAAGCGCCGCCCTGTCCGTTATGGAAATGAAGGCCAAAGCGCGAAGGCTGAAGATGGAACAGAGCCTTGATCTGATTTTTATCGACTATATGCAGCTCATGCGTCCGGGGGGGAGGTTTGAGAACAGAACGCAAGAGATGTCTTTCATTTCCCGCTCCTTCAAAGAACTGGCCAAAGAGATGAAGATTCCTGTTGTAGGGATTTCTCAGTTAAGCCGTGCTCCTGAGAAAGGCCGTCGCGAGCCGGTGCCTCAACTTTCAGACCTGAGGGAATCAGGAGCCATCGAGCAGGATGCCGATGTGGTCGTTTTCATCTATCGCCCAGAACTCTATCGCCCCAATGAAGAAGGCATTCGAGGCCTGGCAGAAATCAATGTGGCCAAGCAAAGGAATGGCCCAACAGGAAAGATCAATCTTGCCTTCATAAGGGAATATGCGCGATTCGCGGATATGGAATTTCATCCCTTTTAAAGAATCAAAAATGTTCCACAGAGAAAGACCTCTCCTTTTTCATGTGAATTCTTTTTTCGAGCAGCTCGGTGAGGTTGGTCTGTTATTTTTTAAAGTTCTCAAAAATCTTTTCAAGAGACCCTGGGAGACCAAGATCTTCATCCAGCAACTTGAGGAAATCGGGGTCCGCTCTTTGCCCGTAGTTTCACTCACAGCGGCTTTTGGAGGACTGGTCTTTGGACTCCAGACTTATCTGGGCTTTCACCGCTATATCGGCCCGGGGTCGGAAACATACGGAGGGCCAGTCATCTCTCTCGGGCTCTCCAAGGAATTGATTCCTATTCTCGTCGGGTTGATGGTTTCAGGCCGGGTGGGCTCAGCCATGGCCGCAGAGATTGGGACGATGAAGATTACCGAGCAGATCGACGCTCTCTTCAGCCTGGGGGCTAATCCCACACGCTATCTCGTTGTCCCTCGAATCTTGGCCTCTTTGGTCATGCTGCCCTTTCTGACAATCTATGGAGACATGATCGGAATCTTTGGGGGATTTTTCTACAACGTTTACCTTATGGGTGTCAACAGGGTTCTTTACATCCGGAATACGTTGCTTTATATTGAAGTTTGGGATATTCTCAGCGGGCTCATTAAGGCCGCGGTGTTCGGCGTCATTATTGCCCTCATTGGCTGTTGGCAGGGGATGAGAGCCGAAGGCGGAGCAGAAGGCGTGGGGAGAGCGACGACGAGAACGGTTGTCATAGCCAGCATCTGTATCTTGATCATAAACTTTTTTCTCAGCAAGGCGTTGCCAGCGAGCTTAGGAATATGATTCAGATCATCGACCTTCACAAATCTTTCGGAGAGAAGAAAGTTCTCAACGGTGTCAACCTTCAAGTTCAACATGGAGAGACTATGGTTGTTATCGGACAGAGCGGCTGTGGAAAAAGCGTTTTGATCAAGCATGTCATCGGATTGCTCAAACCCGATAAAGGGCAAATTGTAGTTGATGGAGTGGAGATTACCTGCCTCAGGGATGATGAGTTGCATGATATCACTCGGAGATTCGGAATGCTTTTCCAGGGGACAGCGCTGTTTGACTCGATGACGGTGGGTCAGAACGTCAGCTTCGGTTTGGAGAGATATACAGGCTACCCGCGGGAAAAAATTCAAGAGCTGGTAAAAGAGAATTTAGCCAAAGTCGGATTGAGGGGCGTTGACAACCTCATGCCCTACCAGCTCAGCGGCGGCATGAGGAAGAGAGTGGCGCTGGCGCGGGCCATTGCGTATTCCCCGGATATCATTCTCTATGACGAGCCTTCAACGGGCATCGACCCCATCCGGGCGGATGCCATCAATGATTTGATCATAAAAATGAAAAAGGAGCTGGGGGTCACCACTCTGATAATCACCCATGATATGGTCAGCGCCTATAAAGTTGCCGATAGGATTGCCATGCTTTATGAGGGAAAGATTGTCGAGGTGGGGACACCTGAGGACATCAGAAATACCAGCAATCCCGTGGTTCAGCAGTTTATCCATGGCCGGGCTGAAGGGCCGATAAGAGTTTGGTAAAACAGAAGATTGACTATCGTTAAAGAAAGATGAGGCGAAAGCGATGACGAGAGAGATCAAAATAGGGATATTCCTGGCCATTGCCATCTTCATCATGGCTGCCTTCATCTTCGTTGTTGGAGATATCAGCGTCCTCTTCCGAAAGCCCGGTTTTCCCCTCTATGTTTCCTTCGATTCTGCCGCTGGCCTGGAAAAGAGAGCGTTGGTCAGAATGGCCGGAGTGAAAATTGGCTACGTCAAGGACATCCAGTTGAAAGGGAGTCAGGCCGAGGCCCTGCTCGTCATTGACTACGGGATCAAGGTTCCCCGCGGCTCCATGGCCACCCTGGCCTCTTTGGGACTTCTGGGGGAGAAGCATATCGAAATCATTCCAGGGAAAGGAGACGGGTTCTACCACTCTGGAGAGACGATCGAAGGTATCCCCCCCGTCAGTTTTGACCAGATGGGAACTCTCTTGCTTTCGATCGGAGATGAGTTTAAAGAAATTACGCAAGCCTTCAACGAGATGCTCGGCGGAGAAAGCGCAAAAGCCAATTTTCGAGACACACTTCATAATCTTTCCAAGTTTTCCGCGGATTTGAGTGAATTCTTCGGAGCGAACAGAGAAGAGCTTCAGCAGAGCCTGCGGAGACCTTCTGAAGCGATGCAAAAAGTGGAGCAGAGAGTGGATGAAGTGACCCAGAATCTTGATGAGTTGGTCTTACTCTTGAAAGATGTCGTTGAGGAAAACAGAGAAAGCGTCAAAATCAATTTGGAGAGGATCAAAGAGCTTCTGAACACAACACAAGAATCGTTGAAGTTCTTGAACGAATCTCTGGAGCGCATCAACAGAGGCGAGGGGACACTGGGAAAGCTCATTCATCAACCGGAGCTCTACCAGCGAGCTGAAGGGGCACTGGATGACTTTGAAAAAGTCATCAACCCGGTATCGAGCCTTAGAATCTCTGGAGCCTTGAGGTCAGAATATTATGCCAAGAGCCAAGTGTTGAAGAATTATTTCACTCTTGATATCTGGGCGGAGAAGAATAAAAATTTTCTGGCGCAAATCGTTCATGATCCCTGGTTGGATAGGTTCGTCCTATCCGCTCAAGGAGGAATCCGGCTGGGTCCTTTTACTCCCAGGATAGGTGTTATGGAGTCCAAACTGGGAGCAGGCATTGACTGCTATCTGGCAAGGAACAGGTTGAAAATCAGCCTGGAAGGCTATGATTTCAAACGAGATCCCCAGCCTCAGTTTCGTCTCCGGACACGATACGGTCCGTCACGGAATTTTTTTCTCGTCCTTGGAGTCAATGACTTTACCCTGGTTGCGGAAAGAGAAATATTTTTTGGGCTTGAGCTAGGTTTTTGATGAAACTTAAAACAGCCTTTGTCTGCCAGAATTGCGGCTTTCATTCTCCAAAATGGCTGGGGCGGTGTCCTGGTTGCGGAGAGTGGAATTCGCTCATCGAAGAAGTCGAAGAAGAAGTTGCGGCCGAGTTTTCTTTTCCGCCTTCTGAGCCCGTGCTCTACGAAGACGTCAAAGAAGCCAAGAGGGATAGGCTAAAAGCTGGGATCGAAGAGCTGAATCCTGTTCTTGGAGGCGGAGTCGTTCCTGGCTCTCTGGTTTTGATCGGCGGCGAGCCCGGAATCGGTAAGTCCACCCTTCTTCTTCAGGTCAGCCGCGATTTTGTCGCCCAGGGGGAAACAGTTTTGTATGTTTCGGGCGAGGAGTCTTTGGAGCAAATCAAGCTCCGGGGCGATAGGCTGAATGTCAAGAACGGGAAATTGTACCTTTTAGCCGAGACCAACCTTGAGCGAGTCATCGCCCACGCCGAAAAACTGAATCCTCAGATATTTGTCCTGGATTCCGTCCAGACTATTTTTTCGTCCAAGCTGACATCCAGTCCCGGGACGATCAGCCAAGTTCGGGAGGTGGCCAACCAGGTTTTCCGTTTCGCCAAAAAAAACCAGATCCCTTCTTTTCTCATCGGGCATATCACCAAGGAAGGATCTTTGGCCGGGCCAAAGTCATTGGAGCATATGGTGGATGTCGTGCTTTATTTTGAAGGAGAGAGAGACCACAGCCATCGGGTGCTGCGTGCCCTGAAAAACAGGTTTGGGCCCGTCTCGGAATTAGCCATATTTGAGATGGGGAACAAAGGCCTTCAGCCTGTTCCCAATCCTTCTGCGTTTTTCCTCAAAGAGAGGCCAACCCAAGAAGCAGGCAGCGTGGTTGTCTGCACCATCAAAGGAACTAGGCCGCTGATGATCGAGATTCAAGCGCTGGTTTCCTCAACTCTTTTTACCGGCAACCCGAGGAGGATGACCGTGGGACTCGATCACTTTCGGGCGGCCATGCTCCTGGCCATCATCGAGAAAAAGCTTGGGCTGAGTTTTGCCGGAGAAGATATCTACATCAACGTTGCTGGCGGGCTGAGTATCGACGAGCCAGCCACAGATTTGGGCGTGGTCATGGCTGTTGTTTCCTGTATGAAGAACAAACCCGTCCCGCCCAATGTCACAGTTTTTGGTGAAGTTGGCCTGAGCGGGGAGATCCGTTCGGTGGGACACCCTTTAGCTAGGATCAAAGAAGCTCATTCCCTTGGATTTCAGACCATTATCTTGCCCAGGGGCAACAGCTCTCAAATCGCAAAAGAGGATTTGCCTCCTGTGAGCCTCCTCGGAGTTGAAAACATCAAACAAGCTTTGAAGATCATATTTTAAGGGATAACACTATGGGAATATTTATCTTTCGCTTTGTCATCATTGCCTTCATAACTTTAACTGGGTATTTTTTCCCTCCCTTTCATTTAGAGCGTTATATCGGAGCTGCCATCGCTTTTATCTTGAGCGTGGTGATGGTCTACCTCGAAACTAGAATCCGGAAGAGCCAGTTCAAAATCATTTGGAGTTCGACCATCGGAACCTTTGCGGGTGTAATTCTGGGCTGGGGGTTGGGTTCTGTCTATCAGACTATTGCCGAGGACAACAGCACTTCGGCGTTTATCCGGATATTTTTTCTGCTCATCATGCCCTATATCGGGTTTTTGGTGGGCACACGGAAATTTGAGTGGCTTGCCCCGCCCCACCTTTTCCACTTTTTCAAAGAGAAAAGTGTTGGTCACGACTACAAGATTCTGGATACAAGCGTGATCATCGATGGCCGCATTGCCGATATCTGCGACACCGCCTTTATCAGCGGGACCCTGGTCATACCCCAGTTTATTCTCAAGGAGCTTCAGCTTGTGGCAGACTCCCCCGATGCCATCAAGAGACAGAGGGGAAGAAGGGGGATGGAGGTTCTGGATCATCTCCAGAAATCGTCTCAAGTCACAACCATGATTTCGGAGATGGACTTTCCCGATGTCAAGGATGTGGATTCCAAGCTCATCGAGTTAGCCAAGCAACTGGATGCAAAAATAATCACCAACGATTTTAACCTCAACAAGATTGCTCAGCTTCAGGGAATTCCTGTCCTGAATATCAACGAGCTGGCTAATGCCTTGAGGCCTGTTGTCTTGCCCGGAGAGACAATAAAAGTTTTCATCCTCAAGGAAGGGAAAGAGAAAGACCAGGGAGTGGCGTACCTGGATGACGGGACCATGGTTGTGGTGGACAATTCGAGAAGGATGATCGGACAGAATATCGAAATCACCGTCACTTCGGTCCTCCAGACAACGGTGGGGAAGATGATCTTCGGACGCTACAACGAAATCTCTCGATGAGAAAAGCAAGGATATCTTTTTTGATGACGCTAAATCATGTGATAGATCAGGCTG
>CAZJYC010000010.1:0-49943 GCA_964550165.1 uncultured Eubacteriales bacterium | reverse complement strand
TTTTTCCGTGATGAGAAAAGAGATTTGATAGAGTGAGGAAGGGAGGCGCTGGTTTACGTCCCTCCGAAGCCCATGGAGGTGGGTGGGAGGGTCTTTGGCGAGGAGGGACGGAAACCAGCACTGTGAGAGTTGGCTTTTATCATCATCTCCCTTCACGGAAAAAAGATGCTTACAAATTCTAAAAGCAAATTGACAATTCCTGATTAAACATTTATATTTTTGAAGAAAAGAAAAATCAGCGGGTAAGAGAATAAGATGCTTGTGAAAGACGTCATGTCTTTAGAAAAAGACGATCATGACTTTATTGCAATTTAAGAGCGATAAACTAAATTGAAGGTGAGGTCAAAGCAGGCAATCAAACTCCTTTTAACCTATTTCAGGAGAGATGTCAATTGAAAGGAAAATTCGTAACATTCACAGGAATATTTTTCCTTATTTCTTTAACGGCCGCCTCCCTCCATGCCCAGTGGGCAAGAAGCTGCGGAGGAAGCGCAGAAGATATCGCTTATTCTGTTCAGCAGACTGCTGACGGAGGTTATATCATTGCCGGCGAGACAAAATCTTTTGGAGCCGGAAATTCAGACATTTGGGTTTTGAAGCTCTCCCTGGCAGGGAAAATCGAATGGCAGAAAACTTATGGGGGAAATGAAAACGATGTGGCCCGCTCTATTCAACAGACCACTGATAATGGCTACATCATTGCGGGGTCAACAAGCTCCTTTGGCTCGGGTCAATCAGACTATTGGATTCTCAAACTCAATTCAGCGGGAAACGTCGAGTGGGAGCGTGCTTATGGCGGCTTTGGAAATGACGTCGCCTATTCTGTGCGGCAGACAAGCGACGGCGGCTATATTGTCGGCGGCTTCTCGGAATCCTCTGTCATGGGAACGGCAAAATTCTGGATTTTGAAGCTAACATCAACCGGGACGATCAGCTGGCAGCGGTTCTATGGAGGCGGTGTCAACGACTATCTGGTTTCTGTCCAGCAGACCAGCGACGGAAAATACATAGCTGCTGGCTACACAAACTCCTTTGTCGCTGGCACAACCAAGATCTGGGTACTGAAACTTTCTTCAACTGGATTAATCGATTGGGAGCAGATTTATGGAGGCGGTGGAGACGATGTGGCTCATTCCATCCAGCAAACCCTCGATGGAGGCTACGTCATTGTCGGAGACACAAAATCCTTTAGTCTGGGAGATTCTGATTTCTGGGTCTTAAAGCTGGCTTCAAACGGAGACATAGATTGGCAAAAATATTATGGAGGAAGCGAAGACGACATTGCTCTCTCCGTTCAACAGACGGGCGACGGAGGCTACATTGTCGCCGGCTATACGCAATCCTTTGGCCATGGAGCATCAGATTCCTGGGTCCTGAAGCTCACATCAACAGGAGATATCGACTGGCAAAAAACATACGGCGGAAGTAGCGATGACCAGTTGAATTCCATCGCCAGGACAGATGACGGAGGATACATGGCCGCAGGCCTGACAACCACTTTTGGCGCCGGAGACGCAGATTTCTTCATCCTCAAGCTGACATCAAACGGAGGCATTGACCCGCTCTGCGGCTTGCCTAAAACTTCAAATGCTTCTCCCGCAATCTCACAGGGCTTTAGCTCCCATACAAGCACCGCCCCTCAAGACACAAATTTTTCTGCTCAGACAACCAATTTAATCTCTCGAGAAACCTCTGCTGTCCCGAACACCATCTGTGAGTTCCAGCCATCTCTCTCGGGCTCTGTGAAAACGGATGAGGGACAAGGCCTCGGAGGAGTGACAATCACCTTCAGCAACAAAGGAGGGACAGCCACCACAAACTCATCCGGCCAATATTCTCATAAACTCAACTACGGCTGGTCGGGAACAGCCACTCCGTCCCAGACAGGCTATGTTTTTGCGCCCCCAAACCGGAGTTACACAGACTTGACTTCAGACCAGGCAGGCCAGGACTACACAGCCGCTGTCGTCTATATTGTTTCTGGCCATATCAGAACCTCAGGCGGTGTGGGCATTGACGGCGTGGCGATCACCTTCAGCGACGAAGGGGGAACGGCAACCACTAACTCATCCGGTTACTACTCTCATCAGGTGAAGAAAGGCTGGTCGGGAACAGCCACTCCGTCCAAGACCTGCTACACGTTCTCCCCATCAACCCGAACCTATTCCAATGTGACCTCAAACCAGACAAACCAAGATTATACCGCTACGGTCGCCACCCATATCATCTCAGGAACTGTTCGTCACGCCCTTACATCCTTGCCCATGGCGGGAGTCGTCATGAACGGCCTCCCAGGAAATCCAACCACAAATGCCTCCGGCTATTATGAAGCGACGGTGAATTGCGGCTGGTCAGGAACCGTCACCCCCACCCGCGAGAAATTCGTCTTTTCTCCTGAAAGGAAGAGTTATTCCAACGTGACTTCTGACCAGATAGGACAGGACTATCTGGCTTATCCGGGATGGGTAATTTCCGGAACAGTGCAAACCACGGATGGCAACCCCCTGCCGGGAGTGGCCGTTACTTTTTCGGATGAAGCTGGATCGACCTCCACTGATTCCAGCGGCAATTATTCCCGCACTGTCAAGGAAGGATGGTCAGGGACAGCGACGCCGAGTAAAATTGGTTACACCTTCACGCCCGTGAGCCGGGATTATACCAACGTGACTTCTGACTATTCAAACCAGGACTACACAGGCCAGCTTATCCCGTATACCCTGGTCATAAGCGCTGGTGCTGGAGGCACAACCGAGCCTGCACCCGGAAGTTACATCTACGATTATGGAACTCAAGTTTCTGTCAAGGCTGTTCCAGAATCCGGCCATGAGTTTTTCCAGTGGTCAGGAGATACTCCTCCAGGCCACGAAAAAGACAATCCTCTAAAAGTCACTCTCAATACGAATCTATCGCTCCAAGCGAATTTTAAGAAAAAGGGAGGTTGCTTCATCGCCACAGCCGCCTATGGCTCGCCGCTCCATCCCTCCGTGAGGATTCTTCAGGATTTTAGGGACAGATACCTTATGCCCAGCAGGATGGGGCGTAAGTTTGTTGATCTCTATTATCGGTATTCCCCGTTTTGCACAAATTTGATAGAAAAACACAGACTCCTGAAAATTTCAGCTCAGCTCAACCTTTTGCCGCTCATAATTCTCAGCTATACGACCGTTCATTTTAGCCCGTTCATGACTGCGGTCATGCTTCTCTTTGTTTCTTTACTTCCTTTTTTCTTGATTGGGTATATTAAAGAAAGAATGCCTGGCAATCTTAAAATTCAATTTTTCAATCTTCTCAAGAAAAAATAGACAGCCAAGAAGCCGAGCTCTGTGGAGGATATCTGTTCTTTCTTTTTTTAGATTCTCTTCCATTTTGTGTGGATGAAGGAGATGTAGGCAGCAAGAAAGCCTCTCAGAGATGGCCGAAGCGACCATTGAAGGTTTAGCCTTCCCGAGCTGCCCTCCGAGGAAACCCGACGGAGTCGGGCGGCGAGGGAACGGCGTGAAAAACCTGAAGGGGAGCGAGGCCATCCTGGAGAGGCTATCAGACGAGCCACACAAAATGGAAGAGAGCCTTTTTTTAATAAATTACATTGTCTTTAGATAGCCATCCGTTTCCAATAAAACTTAGAGCGTCAAAAGCAAAAATATGAGACATGTCGGCAGGACGTACTGGCGCAGGAAGAGAGACAAGTTAATAAAGAGATATGTCGCCAGTGCGGGAAAAGTCCTTGATATTGGCTGCGGCTGGAGAGCCTATTCAGAAGACGCCATTCGGCTCGATATCAGCCCGGAATGTCATCCCGATGTCATCGCTGACATCCAGAAAGGCATCAGCTTTCCGGATGCTCACTTCGATACGGTGCTGATGTTCGACGTCCTGGAACACCTGGAGTATCCTCACATCGCCCTGGAAGAAACGAGAAGAATACTGAAAACAGGTGGCACTCTCTTTTTAACTGTACCTTTCTGCTTTCCCCGGCACGGAGTGGAATACTACAGGTTCAGCGATCTTGCCCTCAAAAAAATGCTGGAAGGCTTTGCGATAGAAATCATTCCCGTGAAGAAAAGCAAGTTCTGGAATCTCATCTGGAATTATTATCCGCAGGATATTCTTATTGAGGGCTACTTTGTGAAAGCGAAAAAGATTTTAGGGTATCGATGAAGTCTTAAAAATAAAAAAAGGGAAACGGAAGAGCATCCATTTCCCTTCACAATTCTTAAGGAATTTGCCTGAAGCTACTCAAACCAGACTTTGATGATTTCATCGTCTTCCATGACTTCGATAAGCACCATCGGGCCAAGCTTCTTCAGTTCCGTGAACAGCTGCTTGAGGTCGATATCGCACTCATCGTCGTGAATCCGGAAATGCTTGTCTTTGGCGCACTTCAAGACGGCTTCCACTAAAGCGATGGGCAGCGTGACCCTGACTCTGTCTTTTTTCGTCCTTGCATCTGTGACAAGCACCTTGAACCATTTCACTTCTTTTCCTTCTTCATAGCTGGGATTCTCTTTAACAGCCTTCTTGATGGCCTGGAGGTCATCCTTGCTGTCTGCCAGAAGAAAGCCAGCCAGGATGAAACTCAGAACAAAGATTACCAAAGTGAAGATCGCGACTTTTTTCATCGAATACCTCCTGTCATTTTAATCTATCCATATCTTGAAAATTGTCCCATCCTCTCCTTCTATCTCGATGATATTTCCTTGTACCTCTGTCAGCTCTTTGATGATTCTGTCCAGACCATAGCCTTTTTTCTTCATCTCCATCCTGTCCTCTTCAGAAATAGCACTCAAGGCGAGCTCAGCCAGAGCCCAGGGAATTCTGATCTTTACGGCCGGAGCCCTTTTTCCCTCTTTATAGATTTCTATGTTCAGGACTTTTGCTTTTCTTTCATATCTCCTCTCTTCGAAACCCGTGAGGGCATTCGGGTCGACCCTGAGAAGAGCTATTTTGGCACGGTCTTTGAGCTCCTCATCCCTTTCCCTCTCGAGGATATCCTTCAAGACCGGAATGGCTTTGCTGGCAGCTCTTTTGTCCTTCACATAGCTCAGCTGAAAGGCCGCAAAATACCGAATCTGCTTGTTGGAGCTGGAAAGCCTGTCTTCGATCTTTTGAAGGTAGAACCTGTTTCCTTTTTCGTAGAGCTTATAAGCTAATTTTATGACGGAAATTTCAGCCTCCTGGGCCAAGCTTGCGCTGGTATCTTTAAGCTCGATGTAGCCTAAATAGTTGTTCAAGGCTTCCAGCTCTTTTCCCTTCTGCTCCTCAAGGCATTTGGCCTTGTAAAACACAGCCTGAGAATACCAGACACTGCCCGGGCATTTTTCGAGCAGCTCATCCAGCTTTTTCTGGGCCGCTTCCCACTTCATATCAAAAATGAGAATCTTTGCGTCCTCAAAAAGGCTCTCACACGGCTGAGCTTCCAGGTTCGCCTGGATAAGGAGGAAAATCAGGAAAAGAGTTCCGAGATTTATGATTATTTTTTTCACTTTAAACCTCGCTTTTTTCCAGCTCTCTTTTCAATAAATTTATCTTAAGCAAAATCTGCTTGTCTTCGATCATCGTTTGAAGCCTCTTGACCTCCTCTGCGGAGAGGCTGACACTGATCTGGGTCAATTCATAAAACAGTAACTCAATCTGGTCGCAAATCATCTTGGCTTTGGCCATCTGAAATTTATCCAGTTGAGAATTGATGTACTTCTTCTTCTCCAGGAGACCCCTGGTCTTCTGGGAAACAAATTCACTCTGCCAGAACTCTGCCGACTTCTCAGAGGGGGATTGGATAAAATCCAGAAGCAAGTACTGACTTCTCTCAAGGTATTCCAGGGTTTCCCGCCTTGCCATCTCCAGCTCCACTCTCTCTAAAAAATTCGGAGATACATAGAACCCGCCTGTCCTCGGCCCTTGCTGAAGAGGAGCCCTCAAAACGAAGAAAGTCATCGCAGAACCGATCAAGATCCCTAAAAGGACGCCGGCGTAAACCGGCTTTAACCGGGGCTGGGCAAGGAAGCTGGAGAGCCTTTTTAGCCATGATTCTTGAGGCATGTGTCCTTTTTGCTTGAAAACATTTTCTGAAATCTGCCTCGGCAGGGCTTCCCAGTCCACAGAAGCCATAGCCTCTTCGATGTCCATGCTTAAAGAGTCTGCTCCTTGAAAAATCTTTTTCAGCCGCTCTATCTCTCTCCTGCAAGACACACAACCATCCAGGTGAGATTCCATCAGCCTGCGGTCTTTATCCTCAATCTCCCCATAGAGGAAAGCGACAAAATCCTTTTCATATTTTTTGCAGTCTTTCATAGCTGTCTCCCCAGATATGGGGCCATCAGGCCCCTGAGATTGTGAACAGCCTTGAAGTGGAGGGATTTGACTGTTCCCAAAGAAATGCCCAGGATCTGGGCGATTTCCCTGTATTTAAGGTGGTTATAATGCTTCATCACGAATATCATCCTTTGTTTCTTGGCCAATCTTTTCAGGCAGGCCGAGAATATACTCCTGAGGTCGGAGGAGCGAAAAGGGTCTTGATCGTTTTGGGCGGCTAAGTTCATCTCCTCGATGGGTTTTTCCCTATCCCACTCCCTGTTTTTACTGCGGTGCTTGCGGTAATAATCGATGCAAATGTTCTTGGCAATCTGGAGAAGCCAGTTCTGGAAATTCTCCCCTTCTCTATAAAGATGGACTCTCTGGTAGAACCTCAAAAAAGTTTCCTGGACGATGTCCAAAGCATCTTCCCTGTTACGGAAGAAAGAGAACGCCAGCAGGAAAACCTTTTTCTGGTAAAGAGCTGCGACTTTCATGAAAGCTTCTCTGTCTCCTTGCTTAATTTTTTCGACAAGAGAGTGGGTGTTCTCATACTCCTCGACCCTTTTTTCTTTCATTTCTGAGACAATTTTCAAGATCAAAACAGAAGTTACATCATTGCAGCCAAATCAATATCTTGTCCTTCTCATCCTCGATTTCAACCAGGAGTCCCTGGCCAAACTTGCCCAAGTCCTTGATGGCCCGCCAGTCGAAATCATACCTCTCTTCAAAATCAAAGTCATCACCATTTTCTGCGGCTTTCATTCCGAGGTCCAAGCAGCCGTTAACCAGCCAGAGGGGGGCTGTGATCCTGATGAGATCCTGGTCTGAGCTGTCGTAGACGAGAAGATGGAGACGATGGGCTCTCTTCTCCCTGTTGGGATACTGGCGATGAATTTCTTCAATCTGGCTGTAAGCCCTCTTGAAATAGCGGTCCGGATTTTTAACGTCCTCGACAACGGCAATGTTAAGGCAAGCGATCAAGAGAAACGGCGCCAGGATTAATCCTGCAATCCGAGCCTTTCTTTTCAGTGTTTCCATGCTTGACCTCTCGAGCGAATCTTCACAGATTACTACGGAATAATTTTTAAAAAGGTTCACTCGCGAAAAAAATAATATGAACTGTTTTTTTCTGTTTTGCGTAGGTTGATTGGAAAAGGCCTGGAAGGTCCTTTCAGGTCTTTTCGAGTCTAGAATGAGTGTTTTTCGCTTAAAGAAGGAAAGAAAATCTCTTACTTATACCGAACCCACTTGATGATCTCGGCGAAACTCGGACGCTTGCCGTACATCAGAATTCCTACCCGGTAAATCTTGGACGTAAGCCAGATCATCAATAGCACTGTCACAAGCAACAGGACGATTGACCCCCCAACCTGGATGAAAGGCGGAAGAAGGATGCTGATACGGAGGAGCATCAAGATCGGAGCAAAAAAGGGAATCATGGAGATGACCACGGAAAACTTGCTGTCCGGGCTTCTCATGACAAACATGATGAGCATGATGGGAATAATCAGAAACATGGTTATCGGGAAAAGGAGCTGATTCGCCTCTTTTTCTGAATTGACCATGGAGCCAACAGCCGCATATAAAGTTCCGTAGAGAAAATAGCCGAGAAGGAAAAAGATGACAAAATAGATGAAAATATAGGGAGGAACGCTCGGGAGCCGAAAATCCGCTGGCAGGGAAATGAATGAGGAAGCGAGCGGCCGGCTGTAGTGGGTTGCCGCGAATCCGAACAGGGCCCAGATCGAATACTGGGTCAAGCCTACAGCCCCGATCCCAAGAATCTTTCCCACCATGAGATGGAAGGGCTTTAAGGAAGACAGAATAACCTCCACGACTCTTGAACTCTTCTCTTCGATGACGCCTCTCATGATGATCGCCCCGTAGAAGAAAAGAGTCGTGTAAAGGATGATGACCATAAAATAGGAGAGCCAGAAGGTCGCCATCACGTCCCTCTCCTCCCCTTTTTTCGTCACCTTGACCGGTGTTAACTTCACCGGTCGGATATACTGGGCGATTTTCTCAGGACTTAATCCCTCCTTTTTCAGCCTTCTCTCGACGACCACACTGTTTAAAGCCTGGTTGATGCTTCTGATCTTTTCAAAATCAGTCGTATGCTGGGAAACATACTCAGCCTCTCCCCCCTCAGACACATCCTCGGGAATAAAAATGTAGCCAGACAGCTCCTTGTTCAGGACTTTCTGGCTCAATTCAGCCCTTAATTCTTCAATCCTGGCTTCAGGCTCGAATTTTCTGAGAATATAACGCCGCATGCCATCCTTGAGCTTAACATCCAGCTTCCTCTCCAATCCTTCAAAGGCTTCCCGGCTCAAATCAACCACTCCGATCGTTTCCTGCTTTCCCACAGAAACGAGCTGGCCGATGATGGGAACAGCAATCAGAGCAGCCATAAGAACTGGCCCTAAGATTGTTCCGATGATAAATCCTTTGGTTTTAACGATTTGAAGGTATTCTCTCTTAATGACTGAGAATATGTTCCTCATCTCTCTCCTCTACTTTCTCGATGAAAATGGCGTTCAATGTCGGCTCTCTGACTTCAAATTTGTTAATCCGAATCTTCCCCACCAGCTTCGGAAGGAGGTCTTGCGGATTGTATCTTTCCTTGAATTTAATCTCCATGAACTTTCCGTAGTCATCAATTTTTTCGACCTCAGGCAAATCTCGGATAAAGTTTGCATCTCCCTCATAATCCAGAATGACTGCATTTTTGCCGTAGCGCCTTTTGATTTGGCTTAGATTTCCTTCGAGGACCATTTCCGCCTTGTTGATCAAACAGATATTGTCACAGATCATCTCGACCTGCTCCATGCGGTGAGTGGAAAAAATTATGGTTCCTCCTTTGTCCTTCATCTCCAGCATGATATCCTTCAAAAGCTTTGTGTTCACAGGGTCAAGTCCGCCAAATGGCTCATCAAGGATAATCAGCTCTGGCTCATGGATAACGGTGACGATAAACTGAAGCTTTTGCTGCATTCCTCGAGAGAGTTCTTCAACTTTCTTGTTTTTCCAGTCCAAAAGGTCCAGCCTTTTCAGCCAGAAATCAATAGCCTTCCGTGCCGCTGCGCTCTTCAGACCTTTGAGCTCAGCCACAAAAAGCAGAAGCTCCCCGACTTTCATCTTTGGATAAAGCCCCCTATCTTCGGGGAGATATCCTATTCTCTCTTTCATCGCTTCGTCCATCTTCTGGTCGAGGACTTTGATCCCGCCTTCATCCGGAATGATGATGTTCATGGCCATGCGGATGGTGGTTGTCTTTCCTGCTCCGTTTGGCCCTAAGAGTCCGTAAACTGTTCCTTTGGGAACTTTAAAAGATAATCCTTTGACTGCATAGAAATCGCCGAACCTTTTTGAAACTTTTTCAATCTCCAGGGCGTACATGGTTGATCCTCTAAAATTGCTTCTTTATAAAATTGAGACTCAAATTTCAAGAGCGTTTATGAAACGCTCTCCCCTCTTGGTTTCAATCTGAAGCATTAATATACCCAATCCTGATAAAAAATTCTATAATTATATGCGACTTTTTGCTATATTTTATTCGCGCTTGGACGGTCTTCTTGTCCTGATAAGGAGAAAAAAATGAAAAAAGGAACCTATGTCCTGATCATATTTCTGATTTTTTTCTTCCTGATAGTGGCAACATTTGCCTCTTTCGTTTATATGGTCTCAGGCAAGCCGCCGGCAGTCAAATCGTATTCCTATCTGGAGTTCAAGCTCTCTGGCGAAATCCAGGAAAAAGTAGAACCTAATTTTCTGATGGCTTTATTTTTCGGAAGACAACCTCTTTCTCTGTACGACATTTGGCTGAATATTCGAAAGGCTAAAGTGGACAGCCGCATAAAGAGCATTGTGCTACGTCTTGA
Organism: uncultured Eubacteriales bacterium; assembly: GCA_964550165.1. Classification (GTDB taxonomy): domain Bacteria; phylum Acidobacteriota; class Aminicenantia; order Aminicenantales; family Aminicenantaceae; genus CAZJYC01. The sequence continues at coordinate 39,768 of CAZJYC010000010.1, read as the reverse complement.
CTACCTCAAATGCGATTGGGCCAAGATCTCGGAGCTCAGAGAAGCCATCCTGGATTTCAGAAAATCAGGGAAAAAAGTCTATGCCTACATCGACGAGGCACCTGATTTTGACAAGGAATATTATCTCGCCACAGCCTGCGACAGAATCATACTCCACCCGCTGGGATGGCTGGGCGTTAACGGCATCGGAGGCTACGTCCCTTTCTTCAAGAAAGCTCTGAACAAGCTGGGCATCGAAGTCGAGGTTGAACACGTCGAGGAATACAAGACTGCCTACAACATGTTCACCGAAGAGGGATTCACTCCCGCCCATAGAAGGATGATGGAGTCTATCTACAGCGATCTCTACTCTCAGTACATAAAAACTCTGGCCGAAGCCAGGAATAAAAGCGAAGAAGAAATCAAGGGACTGATCAACCTTGGCTTCTACCAAGGGGAAAACGCCCTGGAGGCAGGGCTGGTCGACGATTTGCTTTATGCGGATGAACTTGAAGATCTTCTCAAAGAAAAGGGGAGAAAACTCAACAAAATCACCTGCGAGGAGTATGCCAAGGTCAAACCCGCATCCTTGGGCCTGTATAAAGGGAAGAGGATTGCTCTTATCTATGGAATGGGGCCCATCTATGCTGGGGAAAGTGCTTATCAAACGATAGGGAGCGAGACCGTATCCCGCTGGATTAAAACGGCCAGGAAGGATCAATCCATCGCTGCAGTCGTTTTCCGTGTCGACAGCCCTGGAGGTTCGGCTGTGGGTTCCGATATCATCTGGAGAGAAGTTTTTTTGACCAATAAGGAAAAGCCGATTGTCGCTTCCATGTCCGATCTGGCTGGTTCGGGTGGATACTGGATCGCTATGGCCGCTACCAAAATTGTCGCCCAGCCTCAAACGCTCACCGGGTCGATTGGAGTCATTTCGGGCAAATTCAACATGACCGGTCTTTTTCAGAAACTGGGGATTACCTCAGAGAGACTCGTCTATGGAAAAATGGCTGATATCTTTTCGCCCTTTCGAGAATTCACGCCAGAAGAAAAGAAGCTTTTGAAAAAAGAAATTTTATGGATTTACGACCGGTTTTTGTCCAAGGTGTCCGAAGGACGAAAGATGGATAAAAATGAAGTGGACAAGATTGGCAAAGGCAGGGTCTGGACAGGAAATCAGGCCAAAGACCTGGGTCTGGTCGATGAAATCGGCGGTCTCTCCCGCGCTCTGGAGCTGGCCAAAGAACTGGCGGGCATCCCGGCCGAAGAGGAAGTCAGGCTCGTGGTCTGGCCGAAAAAAGCAAGATTGTTAGATATCATCTTCGGGAAAAAAATCCCGGGAACAAAATTGAATTTGAATCCTCAGCTGGGAGGGATGCTTTCCGCAATACAGCATCTGGAACGAGAAAAAACCCTAGCCATCATGCCGCTTTGGAAATAACGTTAATAGGCATAGGAAGAGGGACAAATCGTCCTGAAATCGCAGAAGCTGCAGTTGTGCCAATCCGGCTTTGCCCTGAAATCCTGGCTGAGGATGCCCTCCCTAGCCTCCCCGATCTTCTCCATGGCCTTTTCCAGATTCTTCTCTTTCTTTTGAGCGTGACCCACAATGTCGGATTCAAGAAAATAAAGCTGAGTCTCAACAAGAGGAACCTCCTGCGTCTTGTAAAAAGAAAGGGCATACAGGTCCAACTGAAGGCTTTCCCTGGCCTTTCGGTCAGCCTCTTTCTGGTCTTTGACCTCTGTGGCTTTGAAATCGATAAGGACTGCCCCCTCTTCCAAATAATCAATCCTATCCCAGCGGCCGATGAACTTAAGATCATTTTCCTGCCATCTGAATTTTTTCTCAAGAAAATGTGGAACGCGTCCTGAACTCTCTTCCCTCTGATAAAAGCGAAGAAGGGCCTTCTCTCCTGCCGTCTTCCTCATCTCCTCATGTTCCCGGCTGAGGAAGCCTTCGTTGACCCAGCGCTCTTCGTATTCTTGCAGGAGCTCTTCCTTCCTGACTTTTTTGCCCGCCATCTTTTTTCTTAGATAAAAATGGACGGTGTTGTGGAGGACGCGGCCAAAAACGAGGTTATGATGGGGAAGAACTGGAATTCGCATCATGTGCCTGTATTTGTATTTCAGGGGGCAGGTGAGATAATCATCCACTTGGAAAAAGCTTAAAGACAGAATCCCCTTCTCCTTCACCGCAGGGAAAACTTCGCGGGGAGAAGAGCCCATCGCGTACGTTCTGATCTCTTCCACGGCTGATGTCCGGAGAACTTCATCGGGCATTTTCGCCAGGTCAAAAGCTTCCAGGACAAAGGGACTGACTTTCTTCAGGCGTTTCAAACCGTAATCCCTCGCCCAGCTCAAGTAAAGATGCTTTTTGGCCCTCGTCATCCCCACGTAAAAAAGCCTTCTCTCCTCCTGGACAGAAATCCTTTCTTTTTCTTGCTCTCCGTAGTCCTTTCCTTTAGGAACTTTATCCTTCAAAATTTTATCCGGTACTGGTATCTTTTCTTTCCGCTCTCTGCCTGGGAACCTGTCTGCAATCAGGCTGACCATAAACACGACATCAAACTCCAATCCTTTAGCCTTATGGACGGTGAGAACATTCACCGCATCCTCATCCAGTTCGGCCTCAGCCGTGGAGGGATTATCCCCAACCTGCTGGAGAATATCCAGATATTGAGCGAAGGAATAGATGGAGTCGTCCTCTGTCAGCTCAGAAAAATTTTTGACTTTATCGAAGAAAATTCGAATGTTCTTTATCTTTAACTCCGCCTGGAGGCTTCTTTCCTCAACAAGAGATTTGAGGTATCCCGACCTTTCCAGGAAAGCGTAGATGACCCTGCCTGCGTTCTCGGAGCCGGCGAGCTGGACAAAATAAAGCAGGTCCTCAAAGATTTTGTTGACTTTTGCCTCTGTGGAACTGGAGACCTCCACCGGGCTCTGGCCTTCATAGATTCTTTTGAAAAGCATGTGCAGGGGGAGATTTCGTTTATGGGCATAATTGGAAATAAGAGTCAAATCATAAGGGTCTGTTTTATAGATTTCAGAAAGCGCCAGATAAAAAAGGCTCTTGCTGTCTTCAAAGTCCGTCAAGGACCTGATGAAGGAGACAAGAACTTTCACCTCATCCTGAGAATACAGTCCTCGGCTCCCAGAAAAGCGAAAGGGAATCTCCTTCATATTCAAGGCCCTGAGGAAAGGGTCCGCATCAGCATTTCGCCTGACCAGGATGGCTATCTCTCCGAACCTGTGTCCTTCCCGGGCCTTTTCCAGGATGATTTCCGCGACTCTGTCGGCTTCTTGGGAAAGCGTATCAAAAGAAAACATGTGTATGGATTTTCCTCTGCTCTCCATATCCGATTGGAGCTTTTTGTCGATGTCTTCTTCGTATTCCAAGCGATTCGGGTTGTTGTTGACGATGAGCTGGTAGGAAGAATCAAGAATGTCCTGACTGGAGCGATAATTCTGGTTTAAAACAACCTTTTTGTAGTCTGGATAGACCTTCCGGAAACTTTGGATATTGCTCAGGGAGGCACCCCTGAACCGAAAAATGCTCTGGTCATCGTCCCCGACGACGGTTAAGTTCTGGTGTTTTACCGCCAAGAGCTTGAGCAGCTCGAACTGGATATAGTTTGTATCCTGGAATTCGTCGACCAGGATATACTTGTATTTCTCCTGGAACTCTTTAAGGATAGACGGCCTCTTTCGGAAAAGCTTGACCACCAACAGGAGCTGATCCTCAAAGTCAATCATACCTTCGCTCTTCAGCAATTCCTGGTATTTCTTATAGGCCAGAGACATTTCCAGGTGCTTCTGCGCCTTCTCCTTCTCTGCCTCACTGGCGACTCTCTTGATGAGCTTTTGGGAATATTCGAGATACTCCTCCGGCTTGATGTCCTCCTGCTTCAACCTTTTGATAGATTCCAGAAGCTCCTGGATATGCCTTGTGGGATCGCTCAAGGGACGAAAGTAATTAAGGGGAAACTCAAAAAGATGTTTTCTGAAAAAGATGGCCTGCTCGACATCATCCAGGAGTTTGAAGTCCGGAGAATAGCCAAGCTCGATGCCGTAATCTCTCAGCACTCTTTCACCGAAGGAATTGAATGTGCTGATCTCGACAAAAGAGTAGCTGTAAGGAATGAGGAGGTCGACTCTCTCCTCCATTTCATTGGCAGCTTTTTCCGTAAAGGTTACTGCCAGGATCTCCTCGGGTCTGGCAATTTTTGAAGCAATAAGATAAGCGATGCGCTGGGTGATGACTCTTGTTTTTCCAGTTCCGGCCCCGGCAATGATCAGAAGAGGGCCCTTCCCGTGAGTCACAGCTTCCCTCTGGGCAGGGTTCAGGTCTTTCAACAAGGGATGGGCACTTTTCTTATGGATTGCTTGGGGCATATCTGGATGAATGAGATTTATTTTTCTTTTATGACAATAACAAGCTCGTCGTTTTTCATCAGCCAGAGCTTCTCACGCGCTTTTTTTTCTAAGGCCTTTGGGTTTTTCTCCAATTCCTCTACCTCTTTCTTCAACTGCCTCTTCTTGCTCTCCAGGCGTTCACTCTCTTGAAACAGAGCTTGGTACTCCTTTTGAGCCCGGTGGATTTCCATCAATCCCTTCTTTCCAAAAAATGAGGCTGCTAACAAGACCAGAAACAAAAAGCTCAATCCTGCAACGAACAGCTTTTTCCGAAAAGCCAGGCCGCTTTTCTTTTGTCTGTGCATCAGGAAACGAGCTCCAATCCAATTTTCATCAGCCTTTCCAGCTCCTTTTTCGATTCAGATTCCGCATAGCAGCGAATCACCGGTTCTGTGCCCGAAAATCTGAGGAGCAGCCAGTCGTCACCGGAAAAATCCAATTTGATGCCGTCGATGGTCTCGAAATGAACCACCTTTTTCCCGTCAACTTGACCTGGAGGATTTTTTATCAGCCTTCTTAATCTTTTTTCTCTTAGGGGATTTAAAAAAATGGACTTCTGTCTTCCCATTCTTTTTCCGTACGCCTCGAAAAGCTCATCGATCAATGCCGAAAGGCTTTTTCCCAAGGCTGCGACCATCTCTGCGACCAGCAGGCTGGCGAAAATGCCGTCTTTTTCAGGTAGGTGGTCTTTGATGGCCATGCAGGCGCTCTCTTCAGCGCCGAAAATGATCTTATTCTTCAAGAACAGATCAGCCAGGTATTTGAACCCCACCGGTGTCTTATACAGCTGGAGTTCGTACTTTCTGGCAATCCTGTCCATCAGGTGTGTCGTGGCCACCGAGCGGGCAACACCACCCCTCCACATTTTCCTGGTTACAAGGTAATCCAAAATCTTAGAGAGAATCAAATTCTGGATGACAAAATTTCCTTTTTCATCGACGACTCCGAAGCGATCGCCGTCCGCATCCGTCGCGACTCCTAAGTCGCATTTTTTATCCACGACGAGCCGCTTCAGCTCTTCAAGATTTTTCTCCGAACAGGAAGGCGTGATTCCTCCGAAATAGGGATCGATATAGCCGTGGATTTCCTCGACAGGAATCTGATTTTCCTCCAGAATCCCGTCCAGATATTCTCGGCTTGTCCCGTAGAGTAAATCGACGGCGATCTTGATCTTTGATTTCCGGATAAGGTCAAAATCAATCTTTTCCTGGATGAACGATAGATAATCGTCTTGAAGGTCGATCTTATCTATAAATTCAGTCTCGGCATAGTGAGGACAAAAAGGATTTTTTTTCTGCAAAATTTTGATTTCTTGCTCAATCCCATCCGTGACTTCTGGCAGGGCGGGAGCCCCTGTCTCTGTATTGAGCTTTAGGCCGTTGTACTCAGGAGGATTGAAAGACGCTGTGAAATTGATCCCTCCTTGAGCCTTTCTCTTGATAATTTGGTAGGCCTGAGCCTGGGAAGGCGCATCCCTGTCAGCCAGAAAAACATGAATCTGGTTGTGAGAGAGAACCTTGGCTGCTTCAAAAGCATATTTTTCGGAAAGAAAGCGAGTGTCATAGTTCACCACGACTGAGGCCTGTCCCTTGGGGAATTTCCTCTTTAAATAATTGGCAATCGCCTGAACGACTATTCTCACGTTGTGGAAGGTGAACTCCTTCCCCATGATGGCCCGCCAGCCCGATGTTCCGAATTTTATCATGGTGTTGTTCACAAAATTATCATAAGACCCGCGGAAAAGCAAGAAGGCTCAGGCTGATAGCATCTCCATTTCTTAAAAATATAGTTTGGGAAATCGCTTTACTTCCCAGTCAAAAATTAAATAAAGGGGGGAATAGCCTCTTTTTTAAAGGGAGTAAGTTCTGCAAAGCAAAAAATGAAGTTCAACCAGTGGCATTTTTAATATCTCTATATAATAATAAGGTATAAAACTATGATCCAGGGAAAAAGCAGAATTCTGAATTAAGCTTATCAAAAATGGCAGAGATAAGAAGCCGCACACTGGCAGGAATATTCCTCATCTCTTCTGCAACCCTCTGCTTGGAGATATCTTTAACCCGCTACTTTTCTATCACCCAGCAATACCATTTCGCTTTTCTTGTAATCAGTATAGCCTTTTTGGGATATGGAGCCAGCGGTTCCTTTTTAGCCTTCTTTAAAGCCTTTGGGTTCGTAAAGCAGAATACGTTCCTATCCACAACATCCCTCCTCTACGCCCTGAGCATCCCTTTGAGCTTCATTCTCTCGAACGCCATCCCCTTCGACTTTATAAAACTCTCCTGGGATAAAAACCAATTATCTTTCATCTTGTTGTATTACCTGCTTCTCAGCCTTCCCTTTTTTTTCGCGGGCCTGACAATCTCTTTTGCGATAACAAGAGCCTCACGATTCGTCAACAGAATTTATTTCTCTGACCTTCTCGGTGCAGGAACCGGCGCTCTGCTCCCCTTGTTCATCTTCCTTCTCAAAGGAGATCGAGGAGTTATCCTTTCTATTTCTCTGCTGGCTCTTTCAGCCTCTTTTCTCTTCAGTAAAGGGCGACCCGTTATTTTTAAACTTCTCCTTGTTTTCCTCATCGCTGCTGAAATCGTCCTTTTTTTTCTTTCTCCATCCTGGCTAGGCTTCAAAATTTCCTCCTTCAAACCCCTTCCTTTGGCCTTAAAATATCCCCATGCCAAACACATTCTCACCGCATGGAATGCCATATCCCGTGTTGACGTTCTGGATTCGCCGGCCGTCCGCTATGCACCAGGACTTAGCCTCCTGTACAGCAAGAAACTTCCTCCGCAGCTCGGCCTTTCCCTAGACGGAGGAGACCTATCGGCCCTTACCGAATTTACGGATCCCAAGGAACCTTCGTTGGAGTTCCTTTCTTTCCTTCCGTCCTCTCTCGCCTACACCTTTCTTGAAAACCCCCGGACGCTTATTCTTGACCCCAAAGGGGGCATAGATGTTCTCTCTGCTTTTGCCTTCAATGCGCCTCAAATCACCGTCGTCGACAGTAATCCCTTACTGGTCAAGCTCCTCCGGGAAGACCTGACTCAATTCTGCGGCAACCTTTATCTGAGAAAAAACATTGATGTCGTCTCAGCGTACAGCCGATCTTTTTTAAGGCGGGAGAAAACAAGCTATGATCTTGTCGTCTTTCCTTTGACGGATATATTCGGTGCCTCCGGAACAGGCCTGTTTGGATTCAGCGAAAATTACCTGTACACGGTTGATTCTTTTGTCCATATTCTCGACCGATTGACCGAGGACGGAATGGTCAGCCTCAGCTTCTACCTGCTTCCGCCTCCCCGCCAGGAAGCGAGAATATTGGCGACTTGGATCGAAGCCCTTGAGAAGAAGAAAATGGACCCGGCCTCACGCATCATTGCCATCAGAAGCTGGGGAACCATAAGCTTCTTCATCAAAAAGAGCCCTTTCACCCGTGCGGAGATTCAGAAGCTTAAAGATTTTGTGGAGAAACGCCTTTTTGACCTTGTCTACTACCCAGGAATAAGGATCGAAGAAGTTAATATCCATAACAAATTCGAAAAGCCCTTTTATTACAACCTCAGTCTTCAACTCCTATCTCCGCAACACAGAAAGATACTTTATAAAACGTATCTCTTCCGGATACAGCCCGTGACGGATAACAGACCGTTCTTCTATAACTTCTTCAAGCTGAAAAAACTCGGAGAAACATACAAAACACTGGGTCAAAAATGGCTGCCCTTTCTTCAGGGAGAGTTCCTTGTCGCTGTCCTGCTTGTCCAGTCTGTCATCATTGCCTTTGTCTTCATTCTCTTGCCCTGTTTTCCTTTCCGAAGAACCAGAAGAATTATGTTCTCATCGCCTGTCTTTTTTTACTTCGCCTTGATTGGAATGGCATTCATGTTCGTGGAAATAACCTTCGTTCAAAAATTTATACTCTTTCTGGGACATCCCCTTTTCTCTGTGTCGATCATTATCTTTTCTCTTCTTACCTCTTCAGGATTGGGAAGTTTCTTTTCTAAAAAAATTCTCGGCGAGAGTCTGAAAAAGGACCTGCGGATAAGCCTTTTGCTCTGTGCTGCTCTTATTGTTTTCTCTCTTCTTGTTATCCCATTATTTTATAAAATCTGCGTTGGATTTCACCTTATTCCCAAAATGGTCTCAATGTTTTTCATCATCTTCCCTCTAGGCTTTTTGATGGGATTTCCCTTTCCGACTGGAATTCGATTGCTGGCCGAGCACAAAAAAAATCTTATTCCCTGGGCATGGGCGACCAACGCCTTCTCTTCAGTGATTAATTCTGTCTTTGCTCTGATGGTCGCGTTCTGGGGAGGATACAACTCTGTGTTGATTCTGGCAGCCGCAGGCTACTTACTCGCCCTTCTTTTTCTCGATTTCTCCAACCATGGGAACAAAAACAACATCTAAAATATGCCTGACCTCCGGTTTATCCTTTTTCTTGGTAATCAGGGTGAGAGTTTGAAAATAGAGTGTGCTGCCAAGAGGAATGATGAGCCTCCCTCCCTCTTTCAATTGACTGAGAAGCGGCGGCGGAACATGGTTAGCCGCACAGGTGACGATGATGGCGTCAAAAGGGGCATATTCCTTCCAGCCAAAATAGCCATCGTCCCATTTAACCTTCACCTGATGATAATTCAATTTGTTGAGCGTTTCAGCTGCGACCTTTGCCAGATTTTCTCTGATTTCAACGGAATAAACGTTGTCAGTGAGATGGGCCAGCACAGCAGCCTGGTAACCGGAGCCTGTACCAACTTCCAGAACCTTTTCGCCTTCTTTCAGGTCAAGGCATTGGGTCATCAGACCGACGATGTAAGGTTGGGAAATTGTCTGTCCTTCGCCAATGGGCAAAGGATGATCCTCATAAGCCTGGTGGCGATAGGAAGGGCTGACGAAAAGATGACGGGGCACGTTTTCCATCGCCTGCAGGGCTCTTTTATCCGTGATGTTCCGCCCCGCAAGCTGCCTTTGGACCATGAGTTTTCTTTTTCGGGCATAATCATTCTCTTTCTCTTGACAATAAGAGAAAAGAGTGTGCAAGAAAATTACAAAAAGAATAAATATCCATGTGAAGAGATTGGATAATCTCATTTTAATCTCCTTTTGAATCCTTTTTATAATTTTATTCTCTCTCTATAAAAAGTAAAACCAATTTTTTCCGTCAGAAAAAATTTATGATGCGATCTCTCAAAAATCTCGGGGAAAAATCGTCTCATCGGCAATGATGAAAATTTTAACCCCTAAGGGTGACTTCCCCATATGAAAAATCACCTTTTGAATCCTCCCATCTGGTGATTGACTCAAGTCGGAAACTCTGGAAATATAAGATACTGTAAAAACTAAATTTGCAGCAATTTTTTTGTATCGATTTGGAAATGAGAGAAGGCATAAAAAAAACTTCCGTCATCGTCCCTGAGTTGGCTATGAACACGAAAATCTTCATCAAGTTTGAGAGAAAAAAGTATCCATCCGAACGGAAGAAAATCTATGGATCATTTTTAAATTGACAAAGCTTAATTTTTTTGATAGTAGTAACTTAGCGAAAATGAGCAAAAAAGTCGCCTCCCATCCTTTAGCGGAAAAGAAAGCCGTTTATCCCGGCTCTTTTGATCCCATCACAAACGGACACTTCGATATTATTCAGAGAGGACTGAAGATTTTTGACAGCATACTGGTTGCCGTTCTTGAAAATCCTAAAAAAAAATCTTTCTTCTCAACTAAAGAAAGAGTGAACATGATTCAGGAGACATTTGCGGGTTATGCCAATATCGAAGTGAAATCATTCCATGGGCTTCTCGTTGAATTCGCAAAAAGAAACAAAGCCAAAATCATTATCAGGGGTTTACGCGCTATTTCAGATTTTGAATACGAATTTCAAATGGCTTTGATGAACCGAAAGCTTGACCCGGAAATCGAGACATTCTTCATGATGCCGAGTGTTAACTACTCCTTCCTCAGCTCTATGTTGGTTAAAGAAATTTTCATGCTGGGAGGTTGCCTCAAGGATTTAGTTCCGACAGAAGTTGAGAGTAAACTCAGAGAAAAATTCAAGAAAATCCATCCAAAATTAAATCTCTAAAAGGGAGAAAAAAATGTTCGGATTCGGCAAAACAAAGGAACTGGTTGGGCTTGATATCGGTTCTTCTTCCGTTAAGGCGGTCGAATTAAGATCAAAGAAAAAAGGTGGCGAAGAACTTTACGAACTCGCGAAAATTGGCTTGGAATTCCTGCCTCGCGATGCTATCATCGAAGGCATGATTATGGATACAGAGGCTGTGGCCGAAACCATAAAAATGATATTTGACGAAAACAAGATTACAAATAAGAACGTTGCCATTTCTGTTTCAGGCAGCTCGGTGATCATAAAAAAAATATCACTTCCTTCGATGGAAACAGAAGAATTAGCGGAATCCATCATCTGGGAAGCCAAGCATAATATTCCCTATCCCTACGAAGAAACAAATGTCGATTATGCCATCTTGAAGCCGCCCATGTATGCAGAGGAGAAAAACCTGGATATCCTTCTTGTCGCTGCAAAGAAAGATAAAATCTCAAACTACAGCAATGCTGTCTTTCAGGCACGAAAAAATCTACAAGCTATTGAAGTGGATACCTTTGCTCTTCAGAATTGCTTTGAGATAAACTATCCAGAGTTTTACAAAACCAAGACTGTGGCCATAATCAATCTCGGTTCCACGACAACAAACATCATTATCGTTGAAAAAGAAAATCCTCAGTTGTTCCGCGACCTTTCCATAGGAGGCTTCTTCATCACCGAAAATTTGAGAAAGGATCTGGGCATCAGCTCTGATGATGCAGAGAAGGCGCTCAAAGGAATACCTCTTAGAGATTTTGCTCCCGAACAGATGGAAAGCACCCTCACGGCTAACATCGATCATCTTCTTGAAGAAATCGAAAAAACCTTTTCCTTCTACGAAACAGGAGAAGAAAGAGAAAAGAAAATTGAAAAAATCCTTTTGAGCGGAGGATTAGCCAACTTGAGGGAACTTCCGAGATACTTTGAACAAAAGTTTAAAACAGAAACGGAAATATTCAATCCATTCCGAAATATTATGTATAATGAGAAAAAATTTGAATCCGTCTATTTCCAGGAAATGGCTGCTCTATTTGGAGTAGCCACTGGACTGGCATCCAGAAAAATGGAAGAGTAAGACCATGATTCGAATAAACTTATTAAAACCCGAAGCAAAGGCAAAAGCGCCAGCAGTCGAAGAAATCAAAATTAAGGAAAAGAGACCACTTATCTCTCCAAGCTTAATTCTCGGCTTAGTTATTATCATTGCCGCTGTTGTTGCCTTTTATCAATTAACATCCATCAACAGAGAAAACAATCTCTTGAAAGCCACCTTGGAGGAGAAAAATAAGCTCGGAGACGTCGAGACCAAGCTGGAGAGAGTCGAAGCCCAGAGAAACACAATCCAAAAAAAAATAGATCTCATCCGAGATTTACAATCAGTCAAAGAAGCTGCTGTGACAATCATGGACAGTATCAACCTGGATATCCCTGACTGGGTATGGTTGAATGAAGTTGTCTATGATAAAAAAGAAATTCGAATAAGAGGCCGCGCGCTGACAAACAAGCAGGTCGCGGAATTTATTTCAAGACTGGAGGCAAGCCCTTCCATCGAGAATGTTGAACTCATCTCTTCCATCCAGCAAGAGACAAGAAATGAGAGATTTTTGGAATTCTCTCTGACTGCACGCTATGTTCCTCCTCAGCCGCCTGTTCCTGTGTCACCTGTTTCGAATACAAAAAAGGAGAAAAAATGAGAGACTGGCCTTGGCAACGTTTTGTCATCCTGGGAGTCATTCTCCTTGTGGTTTTTTATTTTCTCTTTTTCAAGCCCAAGAATGCTCAGTTAAAAAGCGTTAAAGCAGAAAGAGCTACTGCAGAAACCGAATTGGAAAAGCTCCGCGTGAAAAAAAATCAGTTAGATAGGATTGAATCGGAAATGGTAAATCTGAACAAAACCTTGAAAGAACTTGAGACTATCATTCCTCAGAAAAAAGAAACAAGCGAAATCTTGCTGAATATCCATCAGCTCGCGACGAATTCTCGACTCAATATCGATAAATTTATTCCCAAGGGAGATATCGATAGAGATTATTACTATGAGTGGCAGATCTCGATAGAGGCGATAGGAAATTACCATAATTTGGCAACGTTCTATGACCGGCTGAGCCGTTTCTCCCGTCTTTTCACCATCGATAATTTCTCGATACGATCCATCCCGAATCAAACAGAGTCCTCCACCATTTCTGCGACCTTTATAGCCAAAACATATATTTTCCGCGAGGAAGGCGCTGCCGCCAAAGAGAAAAAAGGAAAGAAGGTAGGGAAGAAATGACGAAAAAGGTCCTCATTCCATTTATATTATCGGGATTTCTTCTGTTCTGTTTGATAAGTTTCCAAACCTTGCTCTGCCAAGAGGAGCAAAAAGAGCAGCAAACAGAAATCAGCACTGAAATTCCTAAAACAACCTCACCTGCTTACTCTTCTCGAGGAAGGAGAGACCCTTTCAAAGATTTGTTGGCTCGGCAAGAAGGAGAAAAAAGGGCGACAGCAGCAGCAGCAGCAGCAGGAGGACCCCAGATGACTGTTGACAATGTCCGCCTCATAGGCATTGTTAAATTGGGAAACGAATACACGGCTATCCTCGCCGGCCCCCAGGAATTCCCTTTATTCGTCAAAGCTGGACACAGATTGTCAGACGGATTCGTACTGTCCATCACCGATTCCCGAGTTGTTTTTCGCAAGCTAAGAGAAGGAGGGGTTCCGTTACGTAAACCTAAGGATATTGTGAAAGAAATCATTCCGTAGGAGTATGAATATGAAAAGAAAAAAAATTTCACTGGCTGTTGCCTTAACCTGCCTCATTTTCCTCTCGAGCGGGTACTCCACATCCAATCAATCCTCGGCCACAATAAACAAAATTTCTGTCCGGCCAGAAGAACTCAGCACAAAAATCTTCCTCGAAACGACTGCCTCCCCCATGATTTCCAAGACTTACTACTTGAGAGAGGCTCCCTCGACGGTAGCCATCGAATTGAAGAACATCAACACCGCCCAGGAACCTCAAATTGTCCAGGATAAGGATGCCTTGGTGGAGTCGATTAAACTCGAAAAAATTGGAGAGGACAAAGGCCTTCTTCTTGTTGGACTGAAAGAGAAAGTTCCCTACCGAATCTTTTCCAACACGAACTACACCGTGCTTGAGCTGAACAAGATTCAGAGGACCATGGATGGCTATATGCTCACTTCTGATACGCAGCAGAGACTCAAAGCGAGGTCCAAGCGGGAAATCGTCTTTAAGGAAGTGAACATATCTGAAGAAAAGGACAAGATTCATGTTAAAGCCAGATTGAGCGACGGCCCAGTGACCCAAGTTTTCGCCCTCGATAATCCTCTGCGCTTGGTGGTTGACTTTTTTGATGCTCTCTATCTTGACCCGACTTTTCTCTATCCCGTGAAAAATCTCGGGATCGAAAGAGTCAGAACAGGACAGTTCCAGTTGTTGAGTCCTTATACGATCGCCCGGATGGTCTTTGACCTGTCTGAGCCGAGATGCTATACTATTGCCGCCGATAAAGATGAATTCGTTTTTTCGTTCTATAAGAATGATATAGCTCAGGCTCCTCCCATAATCAGCAAGCCAGTGCCAATGCCCTCTGCAGCTCCAACACTACCTCCAGTCAAAGAACCCGAAACGAAACCCGTTGAAGCTGCTAAAGAAGAAGTCGCGCCAAAAGTCGAAATACCTCTAGAAAAGCCTCCCGAGAAGATAGTCGAAAAACCCGTTGAACCTCCGCCTGCGCTCCCAAAGCGAAACCAAGTTGCGCCAATTCAGGAGCCGGTAACGGAGAATCAATTCAAGCCCAGGACTATCGCCGACACCGGGGAAATATACACTGGCGAGCTTATTAATCTTAAACTCAAAGACGCGGACATTCGCGATGTTGTGCTCTACCTGGGCCATCAATTCGGTCTCAACGTCGTTTTCGATCCTGAGGTGAAAGGAACGCCCGTAACCTGTGATTTGATAAACATTCCCTGGGATCAAGCTCTTGATATTATCTTAAAACAACATAAATTGGGAAAAACCATGGAAGGCAATGTCCTGCGCATTGCACCCATGTCAGTTCTCACCCGCGAAGAAGAAGAACAGAGAAAATTTAGGGAAAGCAAAGAATTAGCTCAGCCTGTCGTGGTCAAAACATTTGTCCTCTCTTATGCCAAAGTTAAAGATATCGAGGGTCTTTTGAAGACGAAGATTTCAAAAAGAGGATCGATGATCATCGACGAGAGGACAAATACCATGGTTGTTGAAGACGTAAGGGACAGACTGGACCTTATGGAAAAACTCCTATCGCTGTTTGATGCTCCTAATCCCCAAGTCTCCATCGAAGCCCGGATCATCGAGGCCACGTCCAATTTTGCCCGCAACCTCGGTATTCAGTGGGGATTCAGAGGCGTGTTGGACCCCTTTTACGGCAACCAGACAAATCTGAAATTTCCAAATAAAATCTTGGTGGATGGGGCTCTGATCCCGGAGGGAGTTCAGACCAAAGGGATCTCAGGACCTCTTGGCGGCTATGCCATAAATCTTCCTGCGCCGGCGTTCAACACAGCGCTTGGACTTTCTTTTGGAAATGTCATGGATACGTTCAGGCTCGATGTAGCTCTTTCTGCTCTGGAGAGCTCAGGCGAAGGCCGGATCATCTCAACTCCTTCGGTCACCACTCAGAACTACAAACAGGCTGAAATCATCCAAGGGCAGCAAATCCCTGTCCAGACGACAGCGAACTTCACGACCACAACTCGTTATCAGAATGCCGCCCTGGAGCTCAGGGCCACGCCTCAGATTACGGCTGAGGGAACCATTATCATGGATATTGAAATACGGAACAATGCGCCGGACTTTGGCCGCCTGGTCAACGGAATTCCTCCCATAACCACTCAAAGCGCGACCACCAGAGTCATGGTTCCCGATGGAGGAACAGCTGTCATCGGCGGAATTTTCAGGACAGAAGACTCAATTTCCCGAGAAAATGTTCCTTTTTTACATAAAATCCCCATTCTGGGAAGCCTGTTCCGCAGCTTATCTCGAACAAAGACAAATCGCGAGCTTATTATTTTTATTACTCCCAGAATAATCAAATAAACAGGATGGACAAAATGAACAAACTAAGAATCGCTTTAAAAATAATTGCCATCATTCCGGTTTTATTCCTTCTTGTCTCCTGCTCCAACATCATCAGGGAAGGCTCAAGGTCTCAGAGCCTGCTCGTTCTTTCGGAAATACAAGGGAAGACCTACGACGGAAAAGACGCGGATTTTCTCGAATCCGATGTCGTGGTGGTGGACCCTTTGCTGGGCAACATTGTCCACTCAGATATTGTCTCCTGCACCCTGGAAGCAAAGCTCAAAGATCCAGTTCCACCCGGAGGGGGAATATCCCAGTATACCAGCATCCAGGTGACGCGCTACTCGGTTCAGTACGCGCTTCCCACAGGCGGTGGAACTCCGGGAGTGGATGTTCCCTACGATTTTGAAGGCTCTTTATCGGTTTTAATCGAGACCGGCTCGAGCATCGCGGTCGATATTGTCCTGGTGAGAGCAGATGCTAAGCAAAATCCCCCGCTAATCGGGCTTCGGGGAACAACAACCATCATTCAGAACGTGGCGACCATCACTTTTTACGGTAACGACATGGACAGCAACCCCGTCCAGACTTCAGGCAAGTTAACGGTATACTTCGCAGACTATCGATAAGGCTATTCTCCTCAACTTCAAAACATCTCACTCATAAAGAAGGACAGATTTTCTCGCTTTGACTGTCTTGAGCAATCTTCTCAGGATTTCGTCCAATTCTTCCTTTTTCCGGGCCTTCAGAGTAACCTGAACTCTGTTCATCCCTCTGACTTTTGAGACTGAGGCCAGGGCAGGGCCCAAAATCTCGATTCCCTCGGCGCTTTCCTTCAAAGCGCCGGCAAATTGCCTGGAGTTCCTGGCGACGCTCCTCAAATTCGTCCCCTGGAACAGGATTTCAGCCACGCAGGAAAAAGGAGGATAGTTCATCAACCTTCGGAATTTTATTTCCTCGCTAAAAAAAGACAGATAGTCTCCGGATGCCGCCTGAAGAATGCTGAAATGACGGGGAACCGCTGTTTGGATCAAAGCTTCACCCTCCTCATCAAGGAACCTCATCATCTGGCCTACGGTCTCGAAAGTCTTCTGGCTGGCCCTGTAATCGGAGAGCGAAAGAATTGTCTCTGGAAAGAGGATGACAATCAAGGACACAGGCGCCAAATCCCTCTGATGAGCGAGAAATTGAGTTCCGATCAGGATGGGAATTTTCCCTTTCTTGAAGTTCCGGAGGATTCGCGCCTGCTCTCCGCGGCTCAAGCCTGTGTCAAAGCTTGCGACCCGGCTTTGAGGAAATTTTCTCCTCAATTCCTCTTCGACAGCCTCAATTCCAACGCCTCTCTCTCTGAGCATTCTGCTTCTGCATTCTGGACATACGTCCATTTTAGGGATGGAGTCGTTGCAGTAATGACAGACAAGGCTCTCATCTCTTTTATGATAAGACAAAGCAATGTCGCAGCGCTTGCAGCGCGGAATAAAGTTGCATCGCGAACAGAAAAGAAAGGAAGCATAACCACGGCGGTTAAAGAAGACAAGGACTGGTTCTCCTTTATCCAATCTTCCGGCAATCTTTTCCTCGAGCTTCATGGAAATCAACCCTCTGACCTGTCGGTCGTCAATAATTTCGACCTTTCTTCTCCTTCTATCGCTTTCAAGAGACAACAAGTATCCCTGTCTTTGGGCCCGGGAGAAAGCACTCACCGAAGGAAACGCCGAGCCATAGACCAGAACAGCACCTTCCTGCTCGGCTCTCAACCAGGCCCCCTTCCGGGCGTCGTAGGAAGGGCTCTCCAGTTGATAGAACGATTCGTCCTGCTCCTCATCGACAATAACCAAGCCCAGCTGGACGAGCGGAGAGAAGAGGGCAGACCTCGACCCGACAACCACATCGACCTCCCTTTGCCTTATCTTTCTCCACTCCAGCTCTCTTTTCCTTTCTGACAAACGGCTGTGGAGAACGGCCGCTCTTTCTCCCAATTTCTTCTCGAATTGATCCCTCAAGGCTTGCGTTAAGACAATTTCAGGGACCAATAACAAAACCTTCCTTTCTCGAACCAGAGCTTTCTTGATGAGATAAAAATAGACTGCTTCTCTTTTCTCTGGAGATCCGAAGAGATAAAAGGGAGAAAAGCCATTTTTGACCATTTTCTGGGCGATCTTATCCGCGACCTCTCGAGCATGGGTGTCCAGAGAGAAATCTATCTCGAGCTGGGTCTCCATCCGTGCCAGAGCGGGTTCTTTTTTCGCTCTCACCGCCTTGATATCGCTCTGGACTTGAACCAAGTTTTTCCTCTCCAGCCGGGAGACAAGGAGAGGAAGATTTTTGACCTTGAGCTTTCTTTTCAGGTAAAAAATGCTGTAAGCCCTCTTCTGAAGAAGGGCCAAAAGCCCTCGCTCTTCTGCGGAAAGTGTTTCGTCCCGAAGGGAAGCTTTCCCCTTTTCTGAGAGAAAGATTTTTTTTTGACTTCGAAGAATAAAGGATGGGGGAAGAGACGATTGCAAAAGCTCTCCCCATGAAGAATAAAAATAACTGCCGATCTTTTGGGTCAAGGAAAGGATGGAAGGCGAAAAAACAGGCTCCTCATCCAGGACTTCTGCGATTTCCTTAAGCTGATAGCCTTCGGCCGGCTTTTTCTCGCTTAGATTGACGATAAATCCGGTCAACAGCCTCTGTCCGAGAGGAGCCAGAACCCTTGATCCTATTTTTGCTTTTTTTTTGAAGGCTTCGGGAACAATGTAAGAAAAAGACCGGTCCACCGGCAATGAGAAAACAACTTCAGCGTACAAGGTCATTCTTTGCCCAGGAAGGCCATGACTTTCTTCATGTCTTCCCAGACCATTCTTTTGATGATTTTATTGCCCTCGTTTCTGATGAGATAGGAAGGATGAAAAGTCGGCATGACCTGAATCTTGCCGTACTCGTAAAAATTCCCCCTTAAAGACGTCATTCCGAGATTGCTCGGAACAAAGAAGTCGGCAGCAACCTTTCCTAAAGCGACAATGACTTTAGGCTTTATGATCCGCAGCTGCGCCAGAAGATAATCCTGGCACTTCTCAATCTCATCCCTGTGCGGGGTCCTGTTCTCAGGCGGCCTGCATTTGACGACGTTGGTAATATAAACCTCTTCTCTGCTGAATTTCATGGCCTGGATGATTTTGGTCAGAAGCTGACCGGCTTTCCCGACAAAAGGCTTGCCTTGAATGTCTTCATCCCGGCCCGGCGCCTCTCCGACGAACATAAGCTCCGCATCAAGATTCCCCTCTCCCGGCACGGCACGTGTTCTTCCCTGGAAGAGCGGACATTTTTGACAATTGAGAATTCTCTCCCTTAAAGGAAAATAAACGCTCTGTCGGGAAGACGGAGAGGAGATAATAAACTCCGCGCCAAGCTCGGAAAAAAAGTTTAGTCTGTCCTGAAGCCCTTCGAGGACTTTTTCAACTTTTTTTTCCAAGGATCTCCTCTATCCTATCCAAGATGATCTGGCTGATCTCAAGTTTGCCTCTCTTTTCGATGTGGATCGTTTTTCCATCGGAGGAAACGATGCTGACCTGGTTGAAGTCCGACTCAAAGCCAACTCCTTCAGCCAGGACATCATTGGCCACGATGAGGTCCAGATTCTTTTCCTTCATTTTTTTGAGCGCATTATCCACAACATTCTCAGTCTCTGCGGCAAAACCGACGAGAATTGTTCTGCCTTTCTTCTTCCCCAGCTTCCGCAGCACATCCTCAGTAGGGGCAATTCGGATTGCTCTGCCCAATTTTTCTTTCTTTATCTTCTGGGAAGAGGTCTCGGCAAACTTAAAATCTGAAATGGCTGCGGCCATGATGACAACATCCGAGTAAGATACGTTTTTCATAACTTCTTTTTCCATCTCCTCTGCAGTCTGGACGCTGAGAAACTTGGCTTTGCGCGGCGGAAAAATATGGGTCGGGCCCGAGACGAGAATGACTTCCGCTCCCCGCCTGATGGCTTCCTCGGCCAGCTCATAGCCCATTTTCCCCGACGAGCGGTTGGTGAGGAAGCGAACCGGGTCCAGAAACTCCCGCGTCGGGCCTGCTGTGACCAGGACGGTCTTGCCCTTTAAGCTTTCACTTTTTTTGATCAATTCCAGGGCCTTCGCGACAATTTTCTCCGGGAGCGCCAGCCTTCCCCACCCTTCCTCCTGACAGGCTAAGTATCCCTTTTCTGGCTCGATAAACCTGACCCCGTCAGCCTTGAGCTTCTCGATATTCTGCTGGGTCTGACGATGAAAATACATGGCTTCATTCATCGCCGGCGCGATGAGCACAGGACACTCGACCACCGTGTACAGCGTGGACAGGAAGTCATCGGCCACTCCGGAAGCAAATTTGCCGATGATGTTGGCTGTGGCCGGAGCGACGATGAAGAGGGAAACCTCCTTTGCCAGGGCCACGTGGGCGATTCTTGTCGAGTCTCCTTCATCAAATGGATCGACCAAGACTTTCTGCCCGGAAAGGGAGCCGAAAAGCAAAGGTGAAATCATACGGCAGGCATTTTTGGTCATGATGACCTGAACCTGGAATTCCTTATCCTGAAAATGCCTGATGATTTCACAGGCTTTATAGATGCTGATTGAAGAACTGACACCCAAAGCAATCTTGGCCATGTTCATCCCTCACCGTTCTCCAGAAAAACTCCGGAGTATGGACATAATCTTCGCTTTTTGAGATTCGAGCCTGCATCTTGTGCTGACAATGATAGCCCTGAGCTTTTCCACGGCTTTATCCAGTTTATCATTGATGATAACGTAGTCAAACTGAGGATAATAACGAATCTCTTTTATGGCTAATCCAAGCCTCTTCTGGACCGAGGCCGGGCTTTCATCTCCTCGTTCTTCAAGCCTCCTTCTGAGCTCTTCGAACCGAGGAGGCAGGATAAAAATGAAAACCGCCCTTTTCAATTTTGACTTTATCGCCCGGGCTCCATGAATATCGATATCCAGAATGAGGTCTTCCTGGGCTGCTTTTGTCTTCAGCTCCTTTTGGGATGTGCCGTAGTAGCTCCCGTGAATCCGAGTCCATTCGACAAATTTCCCATCCTGGACCATCTGCTCGAACTCAGGCTTTGAAACAAAATAATAATCCCTGCCTTCCTTCTCGGAATTCCTCTTTTTCCGAGTCGTATGGGAAACAGAAAACTGAACAGCTTTCATCTTTGGCAAGAGCTTGCGGATCAGAGTGGTCTTTCCGCAACCCGAAGGGCCAGTGATGACATAAAGCATTGTCTCTCTACCCTCTATCGTGAATTTTTCCTTATTCTATATTCTGAACCTGCTGCCGGATATTTTCCACCTCGCCCTTGATGGCTAAGCTCTCCTTGACGATGGCGATCTCCTGGGATTTGGAATTTATGGTGTTCGCTTCCCGGTAAAGCTCCTGAGCGATAAAATCCAGTTTTTTCCCAAAAGGACCCTTGTTTTTCGGAGAAAAAAGCTCCCCGGCAAAATCCAGATGAGACTTCAACCTCACGATTTCTTCTGTTAAATCATACCGCTGGGCGAAAAAAGCGGCTTCCCCGGCCAGCTTCTCCTCGGTCAGGGCACCCTCATGGTCCAGCTCCTTCAGCCGGCGAGCCATCTTTTCTTTGATGAGCACCGGCTGCTTTTTGTGGAGTTTATCGATTCGGTTCACCATCTGCCGGATATTCTTCAGATAGATCTGGATTTCTCTGGCAATCTCCCTCCCCTCTCTCTGCCTCAGCTTCAAGACCTCATCCAGCGTCTTTTCAAAGCATTTCTCCAGAAAAGCTGTCTGCTCCTGGCTGAAAGCCTTCCTTCTCATTTCAACCACGTGCGGAAGACCAAACATATCTTTGACAGAAAAGCTTAGGCTTTTTTTCATCCGCGATGAAATCTTTTCCGTTGATAAAAGGATTCTCCTCAGCAATTCCTCGTTGATGGTAAGACTCCAGTTTGAGGAATCCAAATAACTCAATTCCAGGAAAACTTCGATCCTCCCCCGGTGAAGCTTTTTCTGGGCGATGGCCCTGAGACTGTTTTCGACCTCGCCAATCTGATCGCCTCTATAATTCCAATCTAAGAAACGATGATTCAAGCTCCGGATGGTGATCGCCACCGTCAGGTTCTTCGAAGAAAACCTCTTCTCCGCAAAGCCCGTCATACTCTGGATCATGGCATCACCTCCTCGCCTTCAAGGAATTGCAGGTCGTACAATTTTTTGTAAATACCGTTTTTCATCAAAAGCTCGCCGTGGGTTCCGATTTCAGCGATTCTCCTTTTATCGATCACAAATATCTTGTCGGCACTCCTGACGGTGGACAGACGATGAGCAATGATGAATGTCGTTCTGTTTCTCATCACATTGGCCAGTGCCCTTTGGATTAAGCTTTCTGATTCGGAATCCAGGGCTGATGTGGCTTCATCAAGAATGAGAATGGGAGGATCCTTGACCAAAGCTCTGGCAATGGCCAACCTCTGTCTTTCTCCACTGGAAAGAAAAGTCCCCTTTTCCCCTATATTGGAATCATATCCTTCGGGAAGTTTCATGATAAATTCGTGGGCTTCGGCCGCTTGAGCTGCTTCGACAATTTTCTCCAAAGGAATATCCTCGAGCCCGTAGGCAATGTTGTTGCGCACCGTGTCGTTGAAAAGAAGGACGTCCTGAGTCACAAGGCCGAGTTGAGACCGGAGCGAGGAAATGGTAACCTCACGAATGTCCCTTCCGTCGATGGTGACCTTTCCTGAGGTCGGATCGTAAAAACGGCAGATCAGGTTGATGATGGTTGTCTTCCCTGAACCGCTTAAGCCGACAAGGGCAACTCTCTCGGTGGGGAGGACTTCAAAATCAACATCGTGGAGGACAGGCATCGCCTTATCATAGCTGAAAGAGACCTTTTCAAATTTGACATGACCTTTGACGGGAGGAAGAGAGAAGGCCTGCGGGATCTCAACAACCTGGGGCTTGCTTCGCAGAATTTCCTGTATTCTCTCATAGCCAGCCACACCCTGCTGGATGGAATTGTTGGCTCGGCTCAGGCGTTTAATCGGCGTATAGGAATAAAAAATGGCCACGATGAAAGAGACAAAATCACCCGGACTTATGGCTCCCCTGGCAATTTTCGTCGTCCCGAGGACAAGGACAACAGCGCCGACTACTGCGCCCATAAACTCCATAAAAGGCGAGGACAGGCTTCCAATCCAGGCCAGCTTGATGCTGGTCTTAAAATAGCTCAGGGTCGCCTGCCAGAACCTCTTCATTTCGAACTTTTCCATGGTGAAGGATTTGACGATCTTGTTACCGGTGATTGTCTCGTGGAGCATATTGTAGATCTGAGCCATCCTCCTCTGATTCTGCAGTGCCTTCTTTTTGAGCTGACGGCTGAAGGCAACCAAAGGGATGACAGCCAGCGGAGTGACGACAAAAGAGATTAAAGCCAGATGCCAGTCGGTGACAAAGATGTAAATCAGAAGAGCAAACAGTATGAGTGTCTCTTCGATAAAGTCGGCCATGCTACCCGAGACAGCTTCCTGGACTTTATCCACATCGTTGGTGAGACGGCTCATCAGCTCGCCGGTCGTTGTGTGGTCAAAGAAATTCGAGGACTGATAAACAAGATGTTCGAAAAGTTCATCCCTCAGCTTCTTGACAACCTTGTGCCCGATGGTTTTCATGAAAAAAGTGGAAAGAAAAGTGAACAATCCTTTGCCAAAAACAACCACGACGAGCAGCAGCGGAATGAGCCACAGGAACTGGCCCTTGGCGACATGCAGGTTTTTGAAGACAAAACCCATCAGGCTTGCTTTCTCCTGGGTGGCATGGGGGATATTCAGGAACATCTCGTCGATGACAGGCTGGACTAAGTTGACAAAGACGTAGGTGAAAAAAGCCACGAACAGAGTGAAAATGAAGGCCAGGATAAACCTCTTTTTCTCGCTCAAAGTGAGCTTGAAAAGCTGGAATATGGCTTTCATGAGGCTAAGGCTCAGATAAAATTATTTCTGCGATCTCGAGGGCGTTCAAAGCCGAGCCTCTGGTCAAATTGTCCGTGACGGCCCAGACCCAGAAGCTGTTGGGGAAGGATTCGTCTTTCTTGATCTGACCGATGCAGATTTCATCCTTTCCGGCGACAGAAACAGGAGAGGAAGCACCAGGAAGAGAAACCCTGAAGAAGGACGATTTCTTGAAAACGTCTTTCAAGCCCTGAATATCTGTTTTTTTCTCCAATTCCAGATAGCTCATGATCGAGTAGGTGTGAAAGATCGGGGCCTGGATGATGGAGAGCGAAAGGAGGAAATCGTGAGGTCTAAGAATCCTTTTTATCTCTGATACAATCTGCCTCTCATCGCCCGAGAAGCCGTCCTTATCGGGCTTTTCGACGCTCGAGAGAAGATTGAACGCAATCTGTTCCCTGAAAACTTTTTTGGAAAGGGAGGCGCTGCTCAAGACAGAATAGCTCTGGTTCGCCAGCTCTTCGATTCCTATCTCATCAAAGGCTGAGACAGGCTGGAGGATGAAAGAAATGGCTTTGAGGAGGCCAAATTCCCGCAAAGCCGCATGAAAAACATGGGAGAGAATGATCGCTACGGGATGAGGGTTGGCGACAAGTACAGGCTTCTCTTTTCTGATAATATCATCATTCACACCGGCGACAACGACGGGAATGTCTTCTGTTTTGTTAAAAGTCTCGCTCAAGTCGACAGCCCGAAACTTTTGTTCACGAGCAAGAACTCCAAACTCATGATTGACCTTCTTATCAGCAGCCAGGAAAACCAGGTCGCTGCCGATGAGGGATTCTTTGTCAAGATGATGAATGACTTTGGGTTCATCCCGGAATTGGGTCAACTTGCTGTATTCTTCTTCGACATCGGGGTCGAAGAACTCGATTTCTTCGAGAGGAAAGTTCTTCTCGCTCAAAAACCTTTTGATCTCTTTTCCGCGCAAAGAATCGGTGCCGATAAGTGCAACCTTCATTCTTTTGACCCTTCTCATTTTTGCATCCCGATTATTTATGGGATTTCCTGTATTGAGTCATCAATAAGTACATTTTGTCTTTAAGAGCGAGCTTCTTCTTTTTCAACTCTATCTCTTCGAGTCTCTCCTTCTCGGTCAGAAAACTCTTCTTTTTGAACTTTCCGAGCTTCTTTTCATACCGCTGATGCTCGTCGAAAGCTTTCCTGAATTCCTCATTCTTTTTCAAGAGAAGCTCTTTCAGCTCTTTCTCGTCCATTTCGTCTCTCCTCCACCCGAAAGGATATCATAACGAATTTCCTATTTCAATTTTGCCTCTTGCCTGAAAATGCTTTCCAGCCTGTCGACAACCGCAGTCCAGGAAAATTCCTGAATCTTCTTATAGCCAGCTTCTGCCAGACGATGCCGAAGACCTTCATCTTCGATGAGTCGTTTTATCTGCCGCCTCAGTAGAAAGGGAAGCGGAAGGCGAACAACAAGGGCTGTCTGCTGGTGAAAAGCAAAATCGCTCGTTCCGCTCCGCGTGCAGACAACCGGAACTCTGCAGGCCATGGCTTCGGCAGCTGTGTTCGACCAGCCGGCACGTCTCTCCGCGCTGACAAAGGCATCTGCCTGGGAGTAAAGCCAGGCCATCCTGCTCTGGGGCAAATTTAGATAAAAATCATAAGGAACAGAAGTTTTAACCATCGTCCTCGGATCTTTTTTTTCTTCGCCGACCAGGCTGTCAAAAAGAATAAGCCTGAGTTTTGGATAATTCTTGTACAGTCTTTCCACGGCACGGATGACAAAGCGAATGCCCTTTCGCCTTTTGTAAATGCGGCCGTAGCAGGCTATCCTGAATTCGTCTTTTGAGCCTTCCCTTTGGGCAGGATAGAAAATCTCAGGGCTCACCCCTCCAGGGAATCTGAGGCATGGAACTTTGTATTTTTTATCGATGCGGCGGCAGATGCCCTCTGAATTTCCGAGAAAAAGATAGTTCTTCTTGATGACTTCTTTTTCCTGTCTATGCCCTTCGAGCAAAAAATAGAAAAATTTTTTTGGGGCATTCAATTTATCGAAATAAGGCAAGACCGAGTACTCGCTGCACAAACCGATGTCAAAGCTTTCTTGCTCCAAAGAAGAAAAGGGCTTGGTCAATCCTTTGAAGTCCAGCCATTCGGGCCTCGTTCCTTCGGGGTGGAGAAGGACGAAGGAATGGCCTCTTTTCGTCAGATCGTTTCCGATCTCGAGATACCGCCTGACTCCGCCGAATACTTCCACATGGGGAAGAACCGCCGCAATTTTCATCGAATTTTTACCTTCGTTTTCTATGGATTTTAAGCAAGTCTTCCTTATATTCCTGAAAAGAGCGATTAATCGGCTTCTTTCGTTTGAATCCCTCCCCGCCAAGATTTAAGGTGCTATTCTACCAGAATCCTAAGGTTAAGAGAAGAAATAGAAAGCTCAGAGTCCCCCGATAGGAATTTAGAGCCTGTTCTTTTCTGTTTGTGGGACTATTTTTACATAATACC
Organism: uncultured Eubacteriales bacterium; assembly: GCA_964550165.1. Classification (GTDB taxonomy): domain Bacteria; phylum Acidobacteriota; class Aminicenantia; order Aminicenantales; family Aminicenantaceae; genus CAZJYC01. The sequence continues at coordinate 13,751 of CAZJYC010000010.1, read as the reverse complement.
TAAAATGATCTCGTTTCTGTCAGATTCTTCATGCCATTCCAGGTATTCCTGAGTACAGTTTCGCTCTTCTTTAAGCCCGGAATAAAGCGATTGACATCGATAGGGATGAAAAATATACTATTATCCGTTCGCAAGCTTAAGGTTCGAGACAAAGCTGCGGCGAGGTAGCTCAGTCGGTAGAGCGAGGGACTGAAAATCCCTGCGTCGGCGGTTCGATTCCGTCCCTCGCCATTCCTGTTTTCCTCTTTAATAACAGAATGGGAGCCCAGCAAAGAAAACACCATAAACGACTTGAAATAACAGCGATTATAATTAGCTGGCCTGGCTATTTAATTACAGGAATAGGCTTTTTTATTGGAGTAGTAAGAATTCTCACGGCCATAAAGCCATCTTAGTAAAAAACAGCCTACACATACATTTTAAGAGGAGGAGAAAATTGAGCGAAAAGATAGAATGTCCAAATTGCCACAGCTACAAAATCAAGAAAAAAATCAGGGATGAAACCATAGGCCTGGGGCGAGGTAAACCGATTCCTGGAGATACAAGAAAAGAGAGGTTTATCAGTTATCAATGCCTCAATTGCGGGAAGGAGTTTGATCAAGACTATTTATTAAGTAAGGATATGGATGAAGATTCGTTCTAAGAAGAAAAATTGACGGGGGGAATAAATTCTGGTAATTGTATTGAGGCTATTTTGTTCAGAAAAATTATAGAATAAAAGAGCCAAGCGCTAAGGAGAGATTTTCTCATCGTTTGAAGCCATGGCGGCCTACAGGAATCTGGGAATTCTTATCGTCGACAGGGAAGACCTCGTTCGCCAGCAAATCGGCAGTTACTTAAGCAAAAAATACTGGGTCTGGACTTTTGACAGGGGAAAAGAGGCTCTGGCCAAGTTAAAAAAATCCCAGGCGGATATATTGATCACAGCGCTCAAACTCAAGGATATGAACGGTGTGGAATTTATCCATCAGGTCAAGAAAATCTATCCGGAAATCTATGTTGTCCTGACAGCAAGCTCAACCATATTATCTAAAAAAATGGACAGCTTGAGAGACGTCGCCTCGGATTTCCTGGCCAAACCTGTTAATGAAAGAAAGCTCAACCTCGTTCTCAAACGGGCGGTCGATTATCAACAGCTTCTCAAGAAAAAAGAATTTTACCTGGAATTATCTATTCTCGACCACCTGACCAAGGTTTATAACCGCAGATACCTTGAGCTGGAGCTGGCTCGCGAGATAGAAAGGTCCAAGCGCTTTTCCCATTCTCTCTCCCTCCTGCTCATCGATATCGATAACTTTAAGCTGTACAACGACAAATTCGGGCATCAGGCAGGCGATATTATTCTCCAAAAATTTGCCGGCTTGCTCATGAATTCCTCAAGAATCATGGACTCCGTCTATCGCTATGGAGGCGACGAATTCATACTGCTTTTCCCTGAGACTTCCAAAAAGGATGCCGTAACCCTCGCCTACAGAATCGAAGTTGCTGTCAGGGAAGAAAAATTTGAAGGCATGGAAGCCTTCTCAGAAAACTGCATGACCTGCAGCATAGGCGTGGCGAGCTTCCCCGAAGACGGCCTTTCCGCAGAGGCCCTCCTCTTTGTGGCGGATGGGATGATGTTCCGGGCAAAAAAATTGAGGAACAACAAGGTCTGCTTTATCAACCCAAAATAATGGCCTAAATCTCCCTTCTTCCTCTGTTCTTGATTCAAAGATTGTAATTTCTTGCGAATGGAGCTGTAATTAAATCTACAGCTCGCCCATTAATAGCCGGAAAGGGATGATCGGTATCCGAAGATTGATCCTTGCCGCGCCGTGAATTCTCTTTATTTAGCTTTTCTCATCCAGAGACTTGAGAAATTCCCTGAGCTTCCCCCTGAACTCAGGCCTCTTCAGGGCAAGAGAGATTGTGGCTTCGATAAAGCCCAGCTTATCCCCGCAATCATACCGCTTTCCTTCAAAAAGATAGCCATAGACCGGCCGGCTCTCCAGGAGGATTTTGACGGCATCCGTGATCTGAATCTCTCCCCTTCTATCCGGCCTTGTCTTTTTAATGGCTTTGAAGATGTCTGGATGAAAAACATACCTTCCAAAAATTCCCAGGTCAGAAAAGGCTCTCTCCGGACCCGGCTTTTCCACCAGGTCTTCGATCTGAAACACTTTCTCCGAAATTTTTCTGGGCTTGATGATGCCATATTTCCTTGTCCCTTCCTCATCCACTCGCCCCATTACGATGACCGATGCTTTAAGCTCCGCATAAACATCGATGAGCTGCTTGAGACAGGGCGGGGTGGAGTCGAAGATATCATCCGGGAGAAGGGCGGCAAAGGGCTCTTCGCCGATAAATCTCTCAGCCAGGAGGATGGCGTGCCCTAAGCCAAGGGCTTCCTTCTGTCTGATGTAGTGAAACTGGGCAAGGCTGGAAATTCTTTGAACTTCTTCCAGAAAATCCAGCTTCCCCTTTTCTCTGAGAAAATGCTCAAGCTCAGGGCTTTTATCAAAATAATCTTCCATGGCCGATTTTCCACGGCTGGTTATGACGGCAATGTCTTTGACTCCTGATCCGACAGCTTCCTCAACGCTGTACTGGATGAGAGGCTTGTCGATGACTGAAAGCATCTCTTTGGGCTGGGATTTGGTGGCTGGCAGGAAACGCGTGCCAAATCCTGCGGCCGGAATAACGGCCTTGCGAATCATCATTCCTTCCTCCTCTTGAAAAATGAAAACAGGCTTATTCTTCAGGGCTTGATGACTTCTTGGCAATCGAAGAGAAATTTGTCCTCAGACAAAGAGGCTAGCCCATACAGCCTGCTTCAGCCATCCCACTTTGCCGTGCTTTTGCTCCCAAGTTTGGTTTATTCAAGCGGCCGGTTTTTTTTAAAATCTATAGCCTATGGAAAGATTAGGAACGATGACCTTCATGGTGTATGTGCCCGGCATGGCGGTTGTGTACTCTGTTCCTATCGCTCTTTCTTTTCCCATTAAATATTCGAGGCTGAAATCGAGCTCGAGGCTATCCAGGCCATAGCCAAATCCCAAGGTGATAACATTAAAGTCATAGCTGGGCAAAAGGAAATTCATGGTCTTATCAGGGACAGGAGAGGGGTCATAATAATAGCCGGCCCGGATCGCGATCCCTTTTATCCAGTATTCCGCTCCAAACCTCACCTGGAGACGGTCCTCCCAGTACATCGGCATCTGGTCATCGCCGCTTTCCCCCATCATCAACGCCCAGACAACGTCTTTGAACCTTGTCTTGATGACATCAATTTTTGACCACTGGGTCCACTGAAGGTCTGCGGTCAAGGTCAGGCTTTTTGTGGGCGTCACAGCGACACCGGCAGCAATCCACATCGGCCAGGTGATATCCCGTTCCAGGTCGGAGGTATCGTTATAGCCGAGGAAGCTCAGGTTAGAAATGATTGCCTCTCCGCTGAATTTCACCGTGCTCGCTGTCCTGAACGTTGCGCCAATGCTCACCATATCCAAAGGCTTGAACAGGACTCCCAGCGTAGCGCCATAGCCCCAGCCTGTCATACTCTCTTCATACTGACCAAGGTCCAGCTCATCCGGCGGAGGAGCAGGATTTTCTGCTGAGCCAGCATGCATTTTCAGGGAAAAGGTCCCGTGGTTTATGTTCAGGGCAGCTCCCACGGAAATCCGGTCGTTCACTTTATAAGACAATGCGGGAGCGATGGTGATCAGGCTAACCTTGCTCATCCATTGATAGGTCCCCGCCATGGACATGGGCGCAAAATCAGCTCCGTCCCAGCTCGAACCAAGGCCAGAAGGAATATAAAGGCCCAAGGCTGCGACCACATCCTTGCTCAAGGGAAGATAGTAGGCCGCCAGGCCAGAAAGATAATGCATTGTCTCTGTCTTGGCATCGACGAGGGCATTTTTGTAAGTGCCGGATGGAATGACATCCGTCCCGTAAAAGCCAAAATATCTTTTGTCAAAATAAGCCATGCCAGCGGGATTCCAGTAGATTGTGCTGAAGTCATCGGCCAGCCCGACGAAGGCGCCTCCCATGGCCAGAGCTCTTGAGCCAAGACTGTTGAGGTTTAAACCGTTGGCGATTGCCAAAGCGCTCAAAAGGCAGAGAAAGATCACAGCAAAAAGCAACATCCTCAATTTTCTCATCGAAGCCTCCTACGCATGTCCACTCTGTTTACAGGTTTTTAATTTCTTTGTCAAACAGAATGTTTGCCCCGAAATTGCCGATATAAGTGAGAGGATAATCATCCCCATGTCATTTCGAACACCCGAAGGGTGCGTTGTAATCTCGAAGGAATGAAGGATGAGATTGCCGCGCTGCGCTCGCAACAGAGCATGGCCGCGATTCGTTCGCCATGACATTCTCTATGGGCAATTTTGGATTTGCCACAAAGTGCGGCAAAGAAACATCTGCTGATATTTCAGACAGCCTGAATCTCTTTAACCTGAGGAACTTTCTTCTTGAGGAACCGGGTGATACCGTGGGTCAAAGTCATCTGTCTCATCGGACAGCCTTCGCAGGCGCCCAAAAGACGGACTTTGACCACGCCATCCTCTGTGACATCGACAAGCTCCACATCTCCGCCGTCGGCTTTGAGGTGAGGCCTGAGTTCCTCAATGGCCTTCTTCACTTCTTCTTTCATTTTTTGCTCCTTAAAAAAGCTAAATTGATGTTTCTTTTTTGCTAAAGACAAAATTTCCTTTCCGGTCAACATCGACCTTGATCGTATCGCCCTCTTTATATTCCCCTTCCAAAATTTTCATGGCCAGAGGGTTCTGGATATCACGCTGGATTGTTCTTTTCAGCGGACGCGCCCCGTAAACAGGGTCATAGCCCCTGTCAGCCAGAAGCTTTGTCGTCCCATCGCTGAGCTCAATTTCGATCTTTTTTTCACCCAGCCTTTTCCTCAATTCTCCGATCTGCAGCCCGACAATCTGAAGGATGACATCCCAGGAAAGGGCTTTGAAAATGATAATCTCATCCACCCGGTTCAGGAACTCGGGACGGAACTGGCTCTCGACGATTTTTTTTACCTCTTTTTCCATCTTTTCGTAATCCTGGCTGAGCTCTTTGATGACCTGGCTTCCCAGGTTGGAGGTCATGATGATGATCGTGTTTTTGAAATCGATCGTCCTTCCTTTTCCGTCCGTCAAGCGGCCGTCGTCCAGGATCTGAAGGAGAATGTTGAACACATCAGGATGAGCTTTCTCGATCTCATCAAGAAGAATGATGGAATACGGCCGCCGCTTAATGGCTTCGGTGAGCTGCCCTCCTTCTTCATAGCCCACATAGCCGGGAGGCGCACCGATCAAGCGCGAAACCGTGTGCTTTTCCATGTACTCGGACATATCCAGCCTGACCAGGGCCTTTTCATCATCGAAGAGAAACTCGGCCAGAGCCCGCGCCAGCTCGGTCTTCCCCACCCCTGTCGGACCCAGAAAAATAAAGGATCCCAGAGGGCGGGAAGCATCCTGAATGCCTGCCCGAGCGCGCCGGATCGTATCCGAGACAGCTCTCAAAGCCTTATCCTGGCCGACAACCCTTTTGGCCAGGTTGGATTCCATCTTGACCAGCTTTTCCACCTCGCCCTCCAGCATTCTGGAGACAGGGATTCCCGTCCACTTGGAGACAATTTGCGCCACATCCTCCTCATCCACGATTTCTTTGATCATCTCGCCTTTTTTCTGGGCTTCCGCAAGCTTGGCAGACGCGTCTTTCATCTTTTTCTCGAGCTCAACCAGCTTCCCGTAGCGGATTTCAGCGACTCTCTCCAGATCCCCTCTCCTCTCTGCATTCTTTTCTTCAATCTTGAGGGCGTCCATCTGTTCCTTCAACTTTTTCATGGTGTCGATCAATTCCTTCTCTCTCTGCCAGCGAGCTTTAAGCGCGTCGCTTTTCTCTTTGAGGTTGGCTAGCTCTTCGTTCAACCTGTCTAACTTTTCCTTTGCGCTCTTGTCCTTTTCTTTCTTCAAAGCCTGCTTCTCAATCTCAAGCTGGATCCTCCGCCTTTCCAGCTCATCGATTTCTTCGGGCATACTATCAATTTCGATCCGGATGTGAGATGCGGCTTCATCGATCAAATCTATGGCCTTGTCCGGGAGATAACGGTCTGCGATGTAGCGGCTGGAAAGGGTGGCCGCGGCAATGAGCGCGGAATCTTTTATCTGAACTCCATGGTGGACTTCATACTTTTCCTTCAACCCTCTTAAGATGGATATTGTCTCATCCACCGAAGGTTCTTTGACATAAACCGGTTGGAATCTTCTTTCCAGGGCTGCATCGCGCTCGATGTACTTTTTGTATTCGTTCAGGGTGGTCGCACCCACACAGCGAAGCTCGCCTCTCGCCAAGGCGGGCTTGAGCATGTTGGAGGCATCCACAGCGCCTTCGGCCGCCCCGGCTCCGATGATGGTGTGAAGCTCATCGATAAAAAGGATGATCTCTCCTCCCTCCTCCTTTATTTCTTTTAAGATGGCTTTCAGGCGGTCTTCAAACTCTCCCCTGTATTTGGTTCCGGCAATCAAGGCTCCGATGTCCAGGGCGATCAGCCGTTTGGTCTTTAACGACTGGGGGACATCCCTGTTGGCGATGCGCTGGGCCAGGCCCTCGACGATGGCCGTCTTGCCCACTCCAGCTTCACCGATTAAAACGGGATTATTCTTTGTTCTTCGTGAGAGGACTTGAACGAGCCTGCGGATTTCATCCTCACGCCCGATCACAGGATCCAGCTTTCCCTGCCTGGCCAGGGCGGTGATATCCCGTGCATAGCGCTCGAGAACCTGGTATTTGCTTTCAGGCTCAGGGTCTGTGATCCTCTGTGTTCCCCTGAGGGTCATGAGCGCTTTAAGGACAGAGTCTTCATCGACTCCGTTCTGTTGCAAAATTTTCGCAGCTTCGTTCGTACCTTCCTTGAGGATAGCCAAAAACAAGTGCTCGGTGGAAATATACTCGTCCTTGAGCTTATCCGCTTCTTTCTGGGCATCACTCAAGATCTGCCTTAGAGAGGAAGAGATGTAGACTTCTCCGGCCTCTCTGATTTTCGGGATTTTCGCCAGGGCTACCTCTACATCGTTGAGAATTTTATTCGAGTTCGCGCCGATCTTGGCCAGGATCGAGTTAACGACATTTTCTTCCTGATTCAAGAACGCCCAGAGCAGATGTTCTGGCTTGAGCTCCTGGTTCCTCAGCTCTTCAGCTTTTGACTGGGCAAGCTGGAAGCCCTCCTGAGACATGACAGTCAGCCTATCCCATCTCATCGTCTTTCTCCTCATCTATTAAAATATTCAAATCCTTCTCTGTCAAGGAATGAATAAATATCTAATTCTTCCAGCTTTCCAAATTGAATCTCTTTCAGGTTTTATGGCTGTTTTTTTCGCATTGTCTCCGCCTCCTGGCATAATGCTTGACAGACATCCTGTTTATGTGATATTAAAAACACATAATTTGGATCAGCAAGGGTTCTCCTTTAAACAGGAAGATAAGATGAAAAATACAATAAAGTTCTTAGCTTTGCTATTTGGCTTTCTGCTATTGGCTCAATCTGTCTATCCTGAAGAAGAAAGACCCTTCACCCAAAGATTTAGCCTTAAACTGACCTGGGGATTTGGTTCCAACATCCCGATAGGGGATGTCAATACTTGTCTGGAGTCATTTAATAATAATGAGATATTCGAGATGCATAGAAAATATGAAACAGGCCAAGTAGCGGGAGAAATCAAAACTCTTGATGACCGGATTTCCCATTGGGAGGCCGAACTGAGATTCGATCTCACCCCAAGGATTAGCTTTGGGATTGCTACATCAGCGCCATTCCACAAACATAACCAGAGCTCCGTGACCTACACCGTCATTGGATATGCTGGCCCTCAGATAATGACCTGGACATTCAAGCCGAATATTAAAGTCTCCTATCCCATAAGGTTGAGCGCGCATTATACCTCACCCCTCATTCTCAGGCTAAGGATTTCAGTTGGTGGAGGATTCGGTATTTATACAGCAAGAATATCGCAATTATTAAGATTTGATGAAATTACTCCCATAGGAAAGTCAAGTTGGTATACCTGGGATCAGGAAGCGAAGCGGAATTTTGCACTGGGCTTTCACGGGAATATTTCTTTAGAATATTTTTTTACTAATCGATTAGCTTTAGTGGCAGAATTCCAACAGAGATACATCAAAATAAGTAGTCTCAAGGGAAAAGTGAAACATGAGAATTCTCATGGAGATAACTACGAAAAGAATGGGACTCTTTATTATTTCACAACGTGGGATCACCTTATAGGAGCAAGGTATTCCACCCTGGAAATATGGCCAGAAATTCCAGAAGATCCTGTCAGATTGATTGATGACGTAAGAAAAGCGGTTTTAGATTTAAGTGGGCATTCTTTCAGGCTCGGCATAAGAATAAGACTCTTTTAAATCCGTCCCTAACGAAGTGCTTGTAAAATTCAAAAAAGACATCGGAAGGGCACTCATCCAACAGGGCATTGAGCTCGTTCAGGGAAAAATTATAACCTATCTGGGAAGGGAACTAACCATCCTGGAATGGGATCACGAGATCCCTACTCTTAGATCCTTTCTTGCGGACCCCGACCTTCTGCATATTAAGGTTCCTGAATCCATTGGAACCGAACAGGCCATATACCTTCTCAGTATGAATCCCAATGTTGAATATGTGGAGAAAAACTACATCGGCCGTTTTTTTCAAACAATTCCCAATGATGAACATTTTTCCAAATTATGGGGATTGCGTAATACGGGGCAAACAGGCGGCATATAAGATGCAGATATCGATGCCCCTGAAGCCTGGGATATTCATACGGGGAGCACGAGCATTATTGTGGCGGTGATAGATAGCGGGATTGACTACAATCATGAGGATTTGCAAATGAATATCTGGACGAATCCGGGAGAAACCGGAGGCGGGAAGGAAACAAACGGATTAGATGACGACGGCAACGGGTATATCGATGATTGGCACGGCTGGAACTTCATAGATGGAAACAACAATCCTATCGATACCTACTCTCCAGTTTACCACGGTACTCATGTGGCGGGCACTATTGGAGCGAAAGGCAATAATACCGATGGCGTAGTTGGAGTCTGCTGGACTGTAAAGCTCATGGCATTGAAGGCACTAACTACCTCGCAGTTTATAAACGCGATAGACTATTCAACATACAATGGCGCTCATCTCTCTAACAATAGCTGGAGTGTTGCAGATTCTTCATCATTATTGGCTGCCATTAACAGGGCACGAACTAACGGAAAACTTTTCATCGCTGCTGCTGGAAATACTCAGGGTGGTGGAACTAATAATGATGTATATCCTATTTATCCGGCAAGCTATGATCTCGACAACATTATCTCTGTGCTGGCGACAGATCATAATGATGATAAAGCCGGATATTCTAATTATGGGCCATATTCAGTTGATGTTGGAGCACCGGGCGGCACAGATGGCACTCAAAATAACTATAATATCTACAGCACAAAACGGTTTGATGACTATCAATACTTGAGCGGAACTTCGATGGCAACACCTCATGTTGCCGGGCTAACCGCGTTGATCAAAGCCCACCGTCCCAGCTTGGACTGGTGGCAAGTGAAAACTATTATTATGAACAGCGTCAACCCAAAGGACTCGCTTTCCGGCAAATGCAGCACTCAAGGCAGGATAAATGCCTATAATGCCCTTACAACAGCCACTCCTAATTTGCCAGCTGCCCCGAGCGATCTACGGGCTGTGGCCTATGGAGATGATGTGCAACTTACCTGGGAGGATAATTCAAATAATGAAAGTGGTTTTAACATATATCTCAAAAACGCCAAAATTTTTGTGTTGTGGGCTCAGACTGGACCAAACGTAACTTCATGGTGGGATTATGATCTATTAGGTGGATATTATACCTATTATGTAAGGGCTTATAACCAGGATGGAAATTCTCAGAGAACTTTGTATGCTACTGCAAAGGTGAGGTGGTAAGATAATCAATCCAGCTGGGGGAGAAGCTAAATATTGAATCTTACAGTTACGAATGAGCCATATGTTAGCTGCTTAGATAAAATCCGTTATGTAAAATCGCTTCTCCCTCTGTTCGCATAAACATAAAAAATATTTTCGTGACGCCTTATAAGAAGCTATTTAACAACATCTGTTGACGGAATATTCTGCTTACTGCAAACTTCTGTGGACAGGAGGAAGCTGATCCTCAGTGTCTCCTTAAGGCTTTTGCTTCATTTTTTGAATTCCTGTCCTTGGTATGGCAGGAGTCTACCGACCTCGACATCCGGAGCGCATCGTTCTCTACCAGGTGCTCTTCCATTATTTTGACAAGTTTCTCTTGGAGTATGAAGATCGCTTCGAGAAAGAGTATGGGTTCTTCCGACCGGTCATCAAGGAAGTGGTAGAGTGCTACTTGGATTGCGGCAATCCGAAATGCGGCTTTGTCCGCATCCGCTATCCTTCATGTGGCACAGAGCATCTTCTTTGCTTTTCCTGCCGAACGCCTTGAGGAGTGGGCCGAGTAGATGAGGTCAGACCTCCATCTCGTGCTAGGAACCATTGCCGTGAAAAGAAATATCTAATCGACTTAATGCTCTATTATGCGCGAAGGCTTGTGGAAGAGGATTGATATTATTTTTCTAACTTTCCACTTGACAATTTAATAAAAGCTGGTATTTTTTTTCTTGGGTGTTGCGATGGAAGAAGTTGAAATTCTGAGCTGGCTGACCCTGGATGCCATCAAAAAAGCGGCAGATGTTGTGGAGACAGTCGGCGACCTCCAATCCGGTCACGCCAAATCTGTTTTCTGTGTGATTGAAGATGACTATCTCGAGCTGTACTACAGCGATACAGCTTCGAATTTCTTAAGACGTTATGAAAACAAAGACGAGTTTGAGGTTGCTCTTCTGGAAAGGAAGGAAGAAGTCGGAGAAACTCCTTACGAAGAAGAACCTGCTCTCGAAGAGGAGTTTGAAGAAGAAGAAAAAGAAGAAGAATTCGACGTCGAAGACGAATCAGAGAAATTTTAATCCCTTCTTTTTTCCTATTTTTTCCGTTCTTCGCCCTTTGAATCTTCAATCTTTTTCTTAAGCTGGTCGATAAAGTTCAAGGCTTCCAATGGCGTCAATTGAGAAAGGTCGCATTTCTCGATTTCCTCTCTCATCTCCCGCAGAAGTTCCTCCCCCCTGTCCTCCTCAAACAGGAAAAGCTGGGCTTTGTCCCGCTTCATTGACGTCCGGTAGGCAATTCTGGGCAGACCCGAATCGTCCAGTTCTTTTTTCTCCAGATTGAACAGCAAGTCTTTGGCTCTGTTGACAACGGGCCTGGGAATTCCGGCAAGCTTGGCCACATGGATGCCATAGCTCTGGTCTGAAGGACCGGGGACTATCTTCCGCAAAAAAATGACCTCATCTTTCCACTCTTTGACTGAAACATGATAGTTCTTAATCCTCTTCAGGGTTAAGGCCAGCTCTGTCAGCTCGTGGTAATGCGTGGCAAAAAGAGTTTTGGCTTTGATCTCCTCCCTCTCATGGAGATACTCCGCCACAGCCCAGGCGATGCTGAGACCATCAAAAGTGCTCGTTCCTCGCCCTATCTCATCGAGCAGAATCAGGCTTTTCTCCGTGGCGTTATTTAAAATTTTGGCTGTCTCAAGCATCTCGACCATGAACGTGGACTGGCCCGCACTCAAGAAATCCATAGCGCCTATCCGGGTGAAGATGCGGTCGACCACCCCGATCTCCGCTTCCTTTGCCGGAACGAAGGAACCCATCTGAGCCAGGATGCAGATTAGAGCGACCTGCCTCAGGAAAGTGGACTTTCCTCCCATGTTCGGACCGGTGACGATGATGATCTGGTCTTCTTTCCTGTCCAGGTAGGCGTCGTTGGGGATGAACGGCTCTTCATGGGTGAGTTCGATAACAGGATGTCTGCCTTCCACAATCCTTATCCTGTCCTCTGTGCTGACTACAGGCCGGTGATAGCTGCGGACAGAAGCCAACTCGGCCAGTGAAGCCAGGACATCCAGCAGGGCGATATCCGAGGCAATCTTATGGAGGCGCGCGGATTCTTCGGAAATTTTTCCTCTGATCTCGAGGAAAAGGTTATACTCAAGGTCTGCAATTCGCTCCTCGGCATTGAGGACTTTCTCTTCATACTCCTTCAACTCGGGAGTGGCGAATCTTTCAGAATTGGCCAGAGTCTGTTTCCGGATATAGTCAGAGGGCACAAAACGCAGGTTTGGCTTGGTCACCTCAATGTAATATCCGAAGATTTTGTTGTAACGGACCTTGAGCGAGGAGATGGATGTCCGTTCCCTTTCCTTTTTTTCAAGGAGCGTGATGAAGCTTTTTCCGGAACGGCTTAGTTGTCTCAGCTCATCGAGCTCAGAATTGTAGCCATCCATGATGATTCCGCCCTCGGTGAGCAAAAAGGCAGGCTCATCCAGGATGGCGCGGTCGATATAATCGGCAATATCCTGAGCATTATCCCAGAGCTTATGGACCGCGCTTATGGCTTTAGCCGAAAATACTCCGAGCAGCTTCTGGATGCCGGGAAGAGGCAGAAGCGATTTTTTCAGGGCGACGAGGGCCCTGGGATGGGCCACGGCCAGCGAAATTATCCCGGTGAGCCGTTCCAGGTCAAATATGCCTTTTAAGCTCTCCCTCAATTCCTGACGCTCGATGGAATGGTTGAGAAAATCGGAGACAGCATCGAGCCTTTCCTCGATCTGCGAACAATCCATCAGAGGCTGAAGAAGCCAGCTCCGGATGAGCCTCCCTCCCATGGAAGTCACGCTGAAATCGACGATATCGAGCAGTGAACCCTTGACGCTCCCATCTCTCAAATTTTTGATGAGTTCCAGGTTCTTGATGGTCGTTGCGTCAAGAACCATCTGAAGGCCGGATTGAACATAAGAAACGCTATGGACCAACGAAAGCGATTCACCCCTCACTTTTTTGAGGTAATGGAGGAGGGCGCCGGCTGCTCGGACCGCAAGCTCTTTATCGCCGAGGTCAAAACCCGCCAGGGATTTGACCTGAAGATGAGTCTCTAAAAAATTCTTTGCCTGAGCGAAATCAAAGGCCCAGTCCTCTAAGGGACTTCTCAGGACAGAGGTCATGTTGTTTTTGGAAAGAATCTTGAGGATTCTCTCTTCCTCGGCCTGGGGAAAGATGATTTCTTTTGGAGAGACCTTAAACAGCTCATCATCCAGGAGCCGCTTGAGCTGGGGATCGCTCTGAGCTGTTTTCATCTGACCGGAGGCCAGATCGATTATGGCCAAACCCCAGCCGGGATCTCTTAAATACAGGCTGGCGATGTAGGTGTTCTCCTTGGCTCCCTCAAGCTCGATCTCAACTGCAGTTCCCGGAGTTAAAACTCTGACCACATCCCTCTTCACCACACCTCTGGCGAGTTTCGGATCTTCGACCTGCTCACAGATGGCCACCTTATAGCCCTGCTTGAGAAGCTTGGCCAAATAGGAATTTACAGCGTGGTAAGGGACGCCGCACATCGGGACTTTCTGGCGTGAGGTCAGCGTAATCTCCAGGATGGACGATGCGACTTTTGCGTCCTCATAAAACATCTCGTAGAAATCGCCAAGGCGGAAAAAAAGAAGGGCGTCCTGATAATTTCTCTTAATCCGCAGGTACTGCTCCATCATCGGTGTGGCCAAATTCTTTTTTTCCATCTTCTTAAAACAACTATACTTTGACCCCCTCTATTTTTCAAGACAAAACAAAAAAGG
>CAZJYC010000009.1:0-52349 GCA_964550165.1 uncultured Eubacteriales bacterium | reverse complement strand
CTCCCTTCGGTCGAGGAACCATGCCCGCTCAGCCTTTCACACGACCTTCTCACCATTCTGCCTTCGCCAGGTGAGAGAAAGCCTGCGTGTTTTCGAAACGCTTAGCCGGAGCGATTCGCAGCCCCCGAGAACGGCTGGGAGGGAACAGCGTTAAAAACCTGAAGGGGAGCGAGGGCATCGTCGAGAAGCTAGCGGTTCTGGCTTTTTACGGGGAAAATTTTTATCCGCTTCAGAAAACCTTCGCCGATGCTTTCGGTAGCCAGGCCGGGGATCTGATTGACAGCAATGTGGATGATTCGTCTTTCATAAGGGTTCATCGTGTCCAGGATTTCATCTTTGCCTGTATCTTGGACTTGTTGGGCAACATATTGGGCATATTCCCTGAGCTGCTTTTCTTTTCTTTTCCGGTAAAATTCACAATCAACTTGAACCTTCTGGGTAGAAATCTTGTTCAGGATGTGTTGAAGCGATAAAAGAAGCGTGGCGTCTTTCCTGATCAGAAGGTGCTTATCCTCTCCTTCGAAGATCAGGTAGATCATGTCGTTTTTTCTTTTTATCTGGTAGCTCAAGCTGAGTGGAAGACGAGCGAGGAGCTTGTCGAGAAATTGGGTGACAGGATTTTCTTCCGCTTCTTTTTTTGGCCAGGCGCGGATCACAATCTCTTTTGTTTTGATTCCAAAGAGCCTGGTTTTTTCCGTGACAATTTCATAAGCTATCTTGCTTCTTGGAAGATTGAGGACATGCTCGGCGTGGCTGATGACTTCTTCTAAGTTCTTTCCCTTGAATTCTTGTTGTCGATTATTTTTTTCGTCTTTTTCCATTTTCTTTCTTTTTCTTTTGGGATAAGCGATTCATGATGTACTGCTGGCCAATCTGAAGGACGTTGTTGGTCAGCCAGTAAAGAATCAGGCCACTCTGAAAATTCAAAAAAATGAAGGTCATGACCACAGGCATGATGAGCATCATCTTTTGCTGGGTCGGCTCAGCAGAGGTTGGGGTCATTTTCTGACTGATGAACTGGGTTATGCCCATCAGGATGGGGGTGACATAATAGGGGTCTTTTACAGAAAGGTCTGTTATCCAGAGGATGAAAGGGCTGTGCCTGTATTCAATCGATACGACCAGAAGCCTGAAAAATCCCCAGAAGATGGGCAATTGGATGAGCAAGGGAAGACATCCTCCAGCCGGGTTGATTCCATGCTCTTTGTAAAGCCTCATGATTTCTTCATTCATCTTGCGCCGCAAGGCGATATCCTGCTTGGCCTTTTTGTATTTTGCTCTCAGAGCTTTGATCTTAGGCTGAAGCTCCTGCATCTTAGCCATGGATCGCGTGCTGCTGTAGGTTAAAGGAAAGAAGAGGATTTTGATGATTATGGTCAGGATGATGATGGTCAGCCCCCAGTTGGGGATGAGTTTATGGATGAATTTGCTGGCCTGAAGGAGTATCTCAGCGATAAACCCAAAAAGTCCGAACCTGATCAGTCCTTTGGCTCCATAGCCAAACTCACGCAGGGCATCGAATTCTTTGGGTCCGATGAAAGCCCTCTGAGGAAAATTGATGGATAGCAAGAAATAAGGTGCTATCTCTGGCTCCTCGCTCAGGATGACGGCGCTGGCTTGCTGAGGAAAGGTGAGGAAGAGAGCGGCGAAATAGTTATCTTCGTAGGCAGCCCACTGGACAAAATTGTAGACGCTTTTTTCGGGCTTGAACTTTCTTTCTTCTAGATGAACTAATTTTCCGCCTGACAAAACGGCTGCGCCCTTGCCGCCTCCAAAAGTCCGCTGTTTCTGCTCAGCAAGCGAGGGATTGCCGAGGCCAGGTCCCCAGATGATGCCTGGTTCAATTTTTTGATGGTTCTTTGAGACATTAACCTGAATATCGAAGTCGTATTTCCCGCCTTGAAAAATAAAGACTTTTTCGACCTGATTGCCTCTATCGTCCGCATACTGGAAGCGGAGCTCTTCCTTCTGTCCGTCTTCGAGGAGTAAGTTTATCTTTGAGGATTTGTGGAGGCTGTTGTTGATGATGCTATCAAAGCTCGGGTCTTCTGTCCTGACCATGAAGGGATAGATTTGAAGCTCAGCAGATCGTCGGGAAACAAGCTCCAGGTCTTCTCCCTCATCATTCTTATGCCTTTTAAGCTTCCAGCTTTTGAGGACCCCGCCTTTATTGCTCCAAACTGCTTGATACAGAGACGTATCGAGAAGAATTTGTTCTTCGCTTTGGGCGGTTATGGCCTGGGTGATTTTTTGCTTCAGCTCCTGTTGCTTTTCCTGGGGAGCTCCCGCAGGAGTGGGGAGTTGTTTTTCAGGGAGTCCGGGTTCGGCCCATTTCTCTGTAAGTTGTTCCGGTCGGGTTTCTGGCACAGGCTTCTTTTTTACGAAAAAAGCTTGATAGATAATCAAGACTAAGAAAGAGAGGACAATGGCTAACAGAACTCTTTTTTCCATTCTATAGACCTCTTAAGGAATAGGATCGATGCCTCCGGGATGAAACGGGTGGCATTTGAGAAGTCTTTTTCCTCCTAAGATCGCTCCCCTGAGAAAACCATACTTCTTGATCGCTTCGTATGTGTAAATAGAGCAGGTAGGGGCGAAACGGCAGTGGTTGCCAAGGAGGGGAGAAATAACCAGCTGATAGCATCTAATCAACAATAATGCAACGGGTTTCATCGCGATTGTTTGTTTTGAGAAATGGATTGAATGGCCGCCAAATATTCTTCCTGAAGCAAGGGCCAGCTCATTTTAAGAATTTCTTTTTTCGCAACCACAATGATGTCAAGAGAGCCCTGCAGCAGAGTTTTATTCCTTCGGAATAAAGTTCTCATCCGTCTTTTGATTTTGTTTCTCCTAACGGCGTTACCTACTCTTTTGTTAACGATAACAGCCATTCTGGAAAAACTTAAATCGTTGGGGATATAAATGAAATTGAAATATTTCCCTCGATAACGATTGCCCTCTTTATAAAGAAATAAAAAATCCTTTTTCTTCCTTATCCTCTCCGGAGGACTGAGGGTTTCTTTCATCAACCGGCCAGTCTTTTTCTGCCTTTTCGTCTTCGGTTCTTGATGACATGCCGGCCGCCTTTAGTTTTCATCCGAACTCGGAAACCGTGATTTTTTTTTCTTTTTCTTAAGTTGGGCTGGAAGGTTCTTTTCATTTCGTCTTCAGGCTTTTATCGATGGAGAAGATATGTTAATAAACCAAGTTATATCTGTCAAGTTCATACTTAAAAAGTAGTTATGTGAATTGCTCTTTTCAATAGCGTGCCTCTAACGTTTAAAAAGCTTTTTAAATTTGAAATGAAGATTGATTGACTCTCTTGATGCAATCGTTATATAATAAGCACGTGAATTCTTTCAAGATTGGGGATAAAATCTTTTATCCCAATCAGGGGCTTGGGATTATCGAAGACATCCAGGAAGAGAATTACTACGGGGAAACATTCAAGCTATTTCATTTGAGAATATTGTCCAACAACGCTTTGGTTTTAGTTCCCTGGAGCAACGCCGAAGAAATCGGGATCAGAAAGCCTATTTCAGAAAAATCTGTCAAAAAAATGTTTGATCTCATAAAAAACGGTGATGTTGATGTCACCATGAACTGGAAGGGAAGATATAAAGAACACCTCAACCTCATGAGATCCGGTTCGATGCAGGATATGATTTTAGTCTTGAAGAGCCTCTTCTATCTCAATCTCATCAAGCCTCTATCGTTCCGCGAAAAAAAGATGATGGAAAAAGTCAAGGGCCTCATCGTCTCAGAAATATCTGCGGTTTCTTCTCTTTCCTGTTCCAAGATTGAAGAGAGAATCATGGATGCTCTGGCTGTGTGCTTTGATGACGTCGATCCACGAGTAGATTCCTGATTTTCAAAAAATGCTCCTTCCAGCCCTTCTCCTTTTTTTCCTCTTTCTTCTTCTCAGTGCTGTATTCTCTTCTTCGGAGACAGCCTTTATCGCCGCCAATCCTTACAAGATCGATTATCTGGAGAAGGAAGGTTCAAAGCGCGCAAGGCTTGTCAAGAAGTTGTTGAAAAGAGTGGATAATCTCCTGGCGACAATACTGATCGGCAACACCCTGGTTAATGTCGCTGCGGCATCTGTGGCGACTTATATTTTTGTCTCCTTTGTTCCCAATAAGAATCAGGCCGTCTTGCTGGCTACGGTAGTGACAACCTTTTTGATTCTCGTTCTCTCAGAAATCACTCCCAAGACTTATGCCGCTTATAACCCTATCAAGCTTTCTTTTTTCCTGGTGCAGCCAATCCGGCTTCTTGTTATCATCTTCTATCCTTTTGTCCGAGCATTCATCTTCATTTCCCGTTTGATCTTTCCTTCGTCTCGCGATGAGGGAGCAAGCCTGTCTCGAGCTCTTGATGAAGAAGAAATCAAGGTTTTGCTGACAATGGGAATAAAAGGGATGTCATCGCTTCGGAAAAAAATGATCACGGGTGTTCTGGATATCGGATCTCGTCCGGTCAAAGAGATCATGATTCCCCGTCCTCAAGTCCGGGCCATCGAAATCGCCTCCTCCACGGAGCAGATTTTGGATGTCATTCGCTCTGCTGGATTCTCCAGGTTCCCAGTTTACAGAGGGCGTCTGGATAATGTCGAAGGGCTTATTCATGCCAAGGATATTATTCCCTATTTTACTGAAAATAAGGAACTTAATATAAATTCCCTGTTGAGGAAACCCTTTTTTGTTCCTGAATCCGCGTCCCTGGAAAAGGTCTTGCTAAAAATGCAGGAGACGGCCAACCATCTCGTCTTTGTTGTGGATGAGTTCGGGAACATGGAAGGGATTGTGACCCTTGAGGACATCATCGAAGAGATTGTGGGAGACATTCAGGATGAATACGATGCCAAGCTGGAAGAATGGATGAGTCAAGTCGAGGAAAATGTTTATCTCATCAACGGCAGAGCTCCTATCAAAGACGTGAATCAGAGACTCCCCTTCTTGTTGCCGGAAAAGAAGGAGTACACAACATTGGCTGGTTTTTTTCTTTATGAATTTGGCAAGATTCCCCATGAAGGAGAGTTTTTGGATTACAAGGGCCATAAATTCATCGTGGAAAAGATGAATAAACGGCACATCAGCTTATTAAGAATCATAGTTTAGGAAATAGAATGAAAGTCATCGCTACCAACAAAAAGGCTTTTTTCAATTATGAAATACTGGACTGCTATGAAGCAGGAATTTCCTTGCTGGGTAGCGAGGTCAAATCGATCAGGCAGGGGCGGATAAGTCTTAAGGATAGCTATGCCGATATAAAGGGAGGCGAGATTTTTCTTCTCAACTGCCATATCAGCCCCTATGAGGCTGCGAACAGGTTCAATCATGACCCTGAAAGGGAAAGGAAACTCTTGCTCCACCGCCAGGAAATAAAGCGTCTGACCGGGAAGATCAAAGAAAGAGGGCTGACCCTTGTTCCGACAAAAGTGATTTTCAACGATAAAGGAAAAGTCAAAGTAGAGATCTGTCTGGCCAAAGGGAAGAAGGCTTACCAGAAAAAAGAAGCGATTAAAGAGAGGGACCTTGAGCGGGAATTGAGGGCCGAGCTAAAAAAGTCCTGGAGATAATTCAGCGGCGAGTTTTATCGCTTCAACCATGCTCGCCGCGCTGGCCATCCCTTTGCCGGCAATATCAAAGGCTGTTCCATGGTCAGGAGAGGTGCGGATAAAGGGCAGCCCAAGAGTCAGGTTGACTCCTCTTTCAAAAGCTTCGAGTTTAAAAGCAATCAGGCCCTGGTCGTGGTAGAGAGCGATGACGATATGATCGCCGCAATTTAAGGCGCTGCGAAAGACAACATCGGGCGGAAAAGGACCGCTGATTTTCATGCCTTTTTTCTGGGCTTGCTTGATAGCCGGGATGATTTCCTCCTTTTCCTCGGATCCAAGCAGTCCGCTCTCGCCCGCATGAGGATTCAAGCCCGCCACCAGGTATTGGAATTTTTGAGGTTGGATTTTTTCTACATTTTGGTGCAGTAGAAGGAAAAACTCCAGCAGATTTTCTTTTTTTATCTTCTTCACTGCCGTCTTTAACGGGATGTGATGGCTATACAGAGCAATTTTGAGTCGCTCAGACCAGAAAGCCATGATGGCTTCGGGATAGGCTTGGCTGAGAAAATGGGTGTGACCTGTCCATTTTAAACCTGCCAGATTCCAGGAACGCTTGGAGATAGGAGCAGTGACTAAGGCCTGGATTATCCCTTTTCTGGCTGCCTCTACCGCTCGCTTGAAGAAGGAGAAGGATGCTTGCCCGTTTTCTTTGGAAGGCATGCCCTTTTTTATCGTTTTTAAAGTGCATTCGACCTCAAAGATAGAAAGAGCAGCAAGAGCAGACTTTTGGCCTTCGTTAAAAGGCATGAAATCCAAATCTAAGTCCAGGGCTTTTTTTTCTTGCTGGAGAACAAACGAGGACCCAAAAATGGTGTACTGAGCTTTATGAAGGGAATTTATATCGGAGAGAGCCTTTAAGACAATTTCAGGTCCGATTCCTCCCGGATCCCCGAGAGTTATCCCAATCTTGGGAAGCCTCATTTTTTCGGTTTTTCTTTTTCTGTGCCTTCACTGAGCTTATAGAGGTACTTGACGTTTTTTTTGTAAATTAGCAAATTGGGCGCATTCTCTCTGTTGAGTTTTATGCAGTTTCTATCATACCACTCGATGTATCCTTCGATGACTTCTCCATCTTCAAAAACAACAGCCATCGGCGTCTTTTTGTTCATCTGTTTAAGGTAATAGTAATTTTCTGCGTGGGTTTCAAAGGGGGGATGAGCTTTCTTTTTTGCGGATTCGCTTTTCATTTTTTCTTTGATCTCCGATAAATTGGGTCTAATAAGCTTCCTATTCATATTTCACTTCTCCAAGATTTATGCCGTATAAGAAATTAATGGAAAACTTTTAAATTTATGATACCATCAATTTTTTTAAATTTCAAGGAAATTGACAGAAATGTAAGCATCTTTTTTTCCGTGAAGGCCTATGATGATAAAAGCCAATTCTAACAGTGCTGGCTTCCATCCCTCCTCGCCAAAGACCCTCCCAACCACCACCATGGGCTTCGGAGGGACGGAAACCAGCACGTCCCTTCCTCACTCTATCAAATCTCTTTTTTCATCACGGGAAAAAAGATGCTTCTGACAGAAATTGACAGAAATCATAAAAAACGGAAGGCAATTAATTTTTCTTTCTGAGAGTTTGATAGAGAAGGGGAAGGACAAGAAGTGTAACCAGAGTCGAGGTGAGCAACCCGCCGACGACAACGGTAGCCAGCGGCCTTTGAATCTCTGCGCCAGGACCTTTGGCTAACATCAGAGGCAGGATGCCGAAAATCGTGGTGAAGGTTGTCATCAGAACGGGCCTGAGCTTGGAGCTTACTCCGTTGATGATGGCCTCTCCCATCGTTTGGCCCTGAAGAAGACTCTGGCGAAAAGAGCTGAGCAGGACAAGGCCATCCTCCATAGCTATCCCGAAAACGGCGATGAAACCTATCGAGGCTGGCACGCTTAAATAAAGACCTGAAATTTTCAGGGCCAGGATTCCTCCAGTGAGGGCGAAAGGGATGTTGATCAGGATGACCAGCACCTCACGGGAAGAATAGAACGCGGCAAAGAGAAGGAGGGCGATCAGAAACAGGGTTATGGGGAAAACGATTGCCAACCTTCTGTTGGCCTGCTGCTGGAGTTCAAACTGTCCGCCCCATTTGACCGTGTATTCTGGCGGGATATTGACGTTTTTTTCGATTTTTCGCCGGGCTTCTTCGACGAAGCGGCCGATATCCCTTCCCCGGATGTTGCACTGCACCGTGATGAATCTTTTGTTGTGCTCTCTGTTGATCTGACGCGGCCCGATGACCTCTTGGACGTCAGCCAGAAGCTTGAGGGGTATGTGGCCTTCTTCAGGCAGAGGGATTAATAGATTTTCGATGTGCTCGATATCCTTCCGAAATTCAGGCTCAAACCTGAGGAAAATGTCGAATTTCTTCTGGCCCTCATAAACCTCCCCGACTGTAATCCCTCCGACAGCCGCCTCGATTGTCTCCTGAATGCTGCTGATATTGATTCCGTAGCGGGCGATTTTTTCCCTCGAGAGGACAATCTGGAGATGGTTTTGGCCTGTGAATTGTTCCACCTGGACGTCAACCGCTCCCTTCACGGAGGCAACGATCTCTTTTATTTCGAAGGACTTGTTTTTGAGGACATCAAAGTCCTCTCCGTAGATTTTTATAGCCAATTGAGCTTTAACTCCAGTGATGAGCTCGTCGAGGTAATGGCCGATAGGCTGGGTGATGGTGAGGGCTAATCCTGGAAATTTTTCAAGGCGGTCCTCGATCTCTTGCAGGAGCTCATTTTTATTCTTGAAGTGCTTCCATTTCTGGATGGGCTTGAGCTGGACGAGAATCTCCGCTTCGTTCACAAAATGCGCATGGCTTCCGACTTCACCCCTTCCGATGCGGGTTAAGACTCCGATAACCTCAGGGATTTCCTTAACAGTGTTCTCGATGGAGGTGGCCGCGGCAGTTGTCTCCTGGAGGCTGATGTTTGGGTCAAACGCAACACGGAGATGAAGAGTCCCCTCTTCCAGAGCAGGGATGTACTCTCTCCCTAAAAAGGGCATAAGGGCAAGACCAGCGATGAAGACGAAAACGGTGATGAGAAAGACTTTTTTTCTGTGCCTCTGGCATAAGGAAAAGAAGGGAAGATAGACTTTCTTTATATTCCCTATCAAGAACGGTTCTGTTGTCGACTTGCCTTTCCTTTTCAGGAAATAATAGCTGAAAGCGGGAGCAGAGATCAAAGCAAAAAAGAGAGAGCCTGCCAGAGCAAAAGAAATGGTGTAGCCCATGGGCCGGAACATGGTTCCTTCCATCCCGGTGAGGCTGAATAGGGGAAGGAAAACGAGGATGATGATAACGATCGCAAAGATAAGAGGCCGGCCGACTTCCTCTCCGGCCCGGACAATAATCTGAATTTTATTTCCTTCATAAGTCTGGAGATGGCGTTGGATGTTTTCGACAAGAATGATCGATGCGTCGGCGATAAGGCCGATGCCAATGGCCAGCCCGCCAAAGGACATCAGGTCCGCGGCCAAATTTATTCTCTGCATCATGATGAAGGAAAAGAGAAGGGAGAAGGGCAGGGAGAAGACAGCGATCATGGCCGAAGGAAAGTTGCCCATGAAAAGAAAAAGGACAATGATCACCAAAACAATTCCGATGGCCAGGTTTGTGGAGACGGTGGAGAAGCATTTCTTAACCAAAGAAGCCTGGTTGTAAAAAGGCACGATGGCTACACCCGGAGGAAGAGATCTGTTGACTTCAGCAATTCTTTTCTCGATATTCTTGATGACTCTGGCTGTGTTGGAGCGGAAGAGCTTCATCACCATGCCGACGACTTTTTCTCCCTGCCCGTTGACTAGGGCTGCTCCTCTTTTAACCGCCGGCATGACCTGGACGGAAGCAACGTTTTTCAAAAAGATTGGAGTCCCTTGAGAATTGGCGACAACAATATTTTCAAGGTCTTCAAGAACCTGGATGAGCCCGATGCTTCTGATGATGTACTCTTCCTTTCCTTTGGTGATGAAGCTTGCGCCGACGTTTTGATTGTTTTTCCTTATTTTTTCGGCAAGGTCTGAGATGGTCAGGTTGTATTTGAGAAGAGAAATGGGATTGACAAGAATTTGATACTGCTTGACCTCGCCCCCGATGCTTAAAACCTGCGAGACTCCGGGCACGGATTTGAGTTCATATTTCACAAGCCAGTCCTGGATGGTCCTGAATTCAAGAGGCGAATGTCCCTTCCCCTCGAGGTAGTAGAGATAGACCAGGCCCAAGCCGGTGGTGATCGGACCCAAAACAGGATTTTGGGCTTGCTCGGGGATTTCCTCTTTGGCTTCCTGCAGGCGCTGGGAGACAAGCTGTCTGGCCCAGTAGATGTCTGTCCTGTCCTCAAAATAAACGCTGACGATGGAGAGGGCAAAGGCGGAAAAAGAGCGGATGTTTTTGACTTGTGGCAGGCCGAACATAACCGATTCTAAAGGATAAGAAACCAGCCGCTCCACTTCCTCAGGAGCCATGCCCTCGGCTTCTGTGAATATTTGGACTACAGGCGGAGAAGGGTCAGGAAAGACGTCTATGGAAAGCCGTTCGAAGGAGAGAACTCCGAGAGCGGCCATGGCCAAAGTGGCCAGGACGATGAACAGCCTCTGCTTCAGCGAGAAGCTTATGATTTTGGGTAGCATGGGAAAGGATTGCTTAATGGGTTAATGGACATGATCATGGGCAAATGATTTTTTGGTGAGCTCTGTTTTTAAGATAAAAGCTCCCTTGATCACGATTCTCTCTCCGCCCTCCAGGCCTTTGATGATTATCCTCTTGTCGCTTGTTTTTTCACCGATGTCCACAGGCAAAGCTGCGAAAATTTCTGGAGCTTCTTGAACGAAAACTATTTTTTCTCCGTTGAGATTTTGGATGGCCTCTTCTGGGATGGCCAGGACTTTTTTCTCTTCAGCCGTATTCTCGATAATGCCCTGGATGTACATGTTGGGCTTGAGTAGCCTTTCTTCGTTTTTAACCTCCACTCTTATTTTTATCGTTCGGAGCTTTTCATCGATCATATCGCTGATGTAAGTGATCGCTCCCGCGAACTCTTTTTCCGGATAGAGAGCTGGCTTGACTGTGACCTTGCTTCTCTTGTTGATCAGAGGCAAGTCTTTCTCATAAGCGTCCAGAACGGCCCAAAGAATATTCAGGTCAGAGGCGGTAAAGAGAATTTTCTGCGGTTCGACATGCTCGCCGACGATAACATCCCTAAAGATGATTGTGCCCGCAACAGGAGAGATGATGGACAGGATGGGGTTGGTCAGCTCGCACAATTGCCCTGTATTCTCCACGGCGGCGCATTTTTCGATGAGCGCGTTGATGTCCTCGTGGCTCATACCATAAGAGTGAAGGATTGACTCCAGGGCGCCGTATTCCGTGGCAAGCTTTTCATGTTCCGCTTCTCGTCTCAGGTATTCTTTCTGGTCGATGGCTTTCTCTTGAAACAGCATCTTTGCCCTTTCATATTCTTTGCGGCCAAGGTTCAGTTTGGCTCTGGCTTGAAGGAAGTTGGCTTTGGCTTCGGCAAACTGTGGAGAATTGATTTTCAGCATGACCTGTCCTTTATGAACCTCATCCCCTAAATCCGAAGAAAGGGAGACGACTTTTCCTTGGACATAGGATGAGATGTGAGCTGTTCTGTTTTGATTGAGGGTTATGACTCCGGGAAGAGTGACCATGGACGAAACGTGCAAACTTGAGACTTCGCCCGTTTCTATTTCCCATTCTTTCTGTGTCTCCAAATCGAGATGAAGCTCTTGATGCTTGGGATCGGCATCATGCTGGCTTTGAGAAACAGGCTCAGCAGATTTTTCTCTTCCACAAAAGGCAGAAAAGAAAAGAATGATTAAGACTGTGTATTTCTTCATTTTATCTCTTCTCCAGCAGCCTTTTCCAAAGCGGCCTTGTTGACATTCCAGGCATAGAGAGAATCTTGGTAGTCTTTCAGGATGCTGTAGTACGTTCTCTGAGAGTCTAAATACTCGATCAGGGATATTTCTCCCTGTGTGTAGCTCACTTCTGATATTTTCAGACTCTCCTCGGCCTGCTTGAGCAGTCCTTCAAGAAAAAGCTTTATCGTCTGTTCAGAGAGCCTCTGCTCGTTCAGTTTTGCCTTCACTTCCAGTGTTATGTCCATGACCAACGCTTTCAATTCTTCGTTCTGTTTCAAGAGGAGGCTTTCCGCTTCCGCAATTTCCTTTGATTTGAAATTCCAGAGAGGGATATCGAAGGAAAGCCCTATTCCCTTGTTCTTGCCGTGCAGCTCATTCTGGATAAACCCTGAGAGCTTGAAGTCAGGAATTCTCTGCCATCGGACATAATTCAAGCGGCTTTCCGCATATTCCAGCTCCGTTTCCTTTTCCTTGAGGAGAGGATGGGAGAGAAGGACTTTATCCAGAAAGGCTTTTTCCTCGATTTCGAGAGGGGCATAATCCAACTTTCCTAGGACAGAGAAGCTATCAGGAAGAGAATTTCCCAGAAACTTGTTCAAATTTTCTTTGGCAAGCCTTAGTTCCGCTTGGATTTGGTTTAACTCATTCCGGGCTTTTAAAGCTTCGACATAGAGCTTGATGGCTTCCAGCTCTCGGGCCTCTCCAAGGGTAACGCGTTTGAGGATTAACTGATGCGTTTCTTCGAGGGATATTAAGTTTTTTCTGGCCAGCTCTTCCTTGCTTTGGAGATAAAGGATTTTGTAGGAAAGCCTTTTGATATCATAGATGACTCCGAGCCTTGAGAAATGGAATGAATATTCTATAGCCTGCCATTCGTTTTCATACATCTGGATGCGATGGTGCCTTTTGACGGGATTTTCTAAATACTGACTCAAAGATACGCCATCGGTGTTTCTTTGAACAGAACTATCATAAGATTTCCCTTCACCCATGTGAAGCTCAAGCTCTGGATTGGAGAGACGTTTTGATGCCTGGTAGGCGGCCTTTCTGGCTTCGATGTCCTGGTGTTTTGCTCGAAGGATTGGATTATTTTCCAACCCGATATCGATTAATTCCGGAAGGCTGAATTCTTTTTTCTCTTCAGGAAGTGCTGGACTCAGAAAAAGCAGGGACAGTAAAAAAATTACCAATCTCTTCTTACACATGGAGAAGCAATTATTTTATAAGGATTGGGGTGGAAATGGAAGAGAATCGAATAAAGAAATGAATCAAGATTGGCGTTCCGAAGACACGCAACCTTTTTCATCGCAGGGCAGCGCAAATATCAAGCCAGAGTAAAAGGGCATGGAACGTTAAAAGAATTTGGCGCGAACGTTGGAAGAGAGAAGGCGAAGCTACTCCCCTTCCGAGTTTCTTGATGGGGCAAAGGCTGTGTGTTTTCTCAGCAGCCAGCCTGATCCTATATCATACGGATTTTCGGCTGCATCCTATTTTCCATAGATGTCGGATAGGTTGATGTTTTTTTCCTTAAGGCTCACGCCCATCGCTCTCTCCAGACGGGCCAGAGACAGGTTGTAGTCGATGATGGCCTTGAGCTCGTTTGTCTGAGCTGTGGTCAGGTCTGTTTGGTATTGAAGGACAAAGTAGTTTGTGGTCAAACCCACCTTGAGCTTCTCTTCCTCAGCCTGTAATTTTTTCTCAGCCAGTTCTCTGGCAACTTTGTAGGCCTGAGCTCTTTTGTAATCTGTCTGGACGGACCTAACTGCATTCTTGATTTCAAGGAAGATCTGTTGCTCCTGATTCTTCAGCCTCAGCTGGGCCTGCTGGAGGTTGACTCTGGCCTGGGCAAGGGATGCCCGTGAGAACAGAGTATCGAGTGGAAGGGAGAAAGTTAATCCAACAGACCAGTTCGAATATTTAAAATCGAAGGCATCTTTAAAGGCTTGAGAGGAGCTTCCGGATTCGCCAACGGTCGGGGGAAGCCAGGGATTCTCCATGTCGTAAATAAGCTCAGTTCCGGAGATTCCCGGACTCCAGTAGGAAGCCGTAAGGCTTAAATTCGGGAGGAGCTGATTCCTGGCATAGCTGACGTTTATCTCTTTGTTCTTTAAATCTATTCGCGTCTGCTGCAAATCCGGCCTGTTGTCTATGGCTGCGCGCAGAGCTTCATCGAGACCGATTTCCCTGGGTTTGTAAGAAGGCTTATCCACAGGGATAAGCTCCACATCCTCCGCAATATTCTCGGCTGCCAGATTGATGATCGTTCTCAAAAGATCCTCGCTGTTTTTGAGTGCAGCCTCAGCTTGGAGAATATCAGCTTCCCTTGTGGCCACAGCAGACTCAGCGCTCAAGACTTCAATGGGCGCTAAAGTCCCAACTTCGACAGCACGCATATTCTTAGCCAGAAGGTCTCGAGCCAATTGCAAGGACTGTTGCCTGACCTTGAGTGTTTCGATGTTGTTGACCAGATTCCAGTAAGCCTCTTCCACGCTGTAAATCGTATCCTGGAGGATTTTTGAGAGCTGGCTTTCTGATATGTCCAGGTTGTTATTGGCCACAATGATGTCTTTGCGGTTGACCTTAAAGCCAAAATTTCTGAGCAAAGGCTGGCTGAAGCCAAAAGTAAGAGTAGCGCCATAGCGGGGATTGATGGTCTGGAGTCTCTGGGTGGTGTCTGTTGTGTTGCCTTCGATGGTGAGGGAAAAGGTTCCTCCTGTGGGAATAAGCTGTGAGATCTGGGTCGAATATCTGTCGTTGAGAGTGGAATACTCGTCAGCCGATTCGAGAAACGAATAGGACTGCTGCATAGTATCCCTTCTGATGAAACTCGCGGAAAGGCTTGGCCAGAATTTTTCTTTGGCAAGGGTGACAGAAATGCCGGAAAGTTCCGGGCTCAAAACCTCGACGGCAACGCCGAGGTTGTTCTTCATGGCCTTTAGAATACACTCTTCGAGCGTAAGGGAAAGGGTATTCTCTTTTTGCTCGGCCAGAGACATCTGGACGAGGAATAAGCTCAGGACTACGAGAATTCCGAATGGCTTTTTAAACATGTCCTACCTCCTTGATGAAAATGATGTTTTAACAAGTTTTTACGTTTGTATTCGGCAATAGTTTTATTCGTACCTCAAGGCTTCAATCGGGTCGAGCTTGGAGGCCTTGCGCGCCGGATAGAAGCCGAAGAATATTCCG
This sequence comes from uncultured Eubacteriales bacterium, assembly GCA_964550165.1. Taxonomy (GTDB): domain Bacteria; phylum Acidobacteriota; class Aminicenantia; order Aminicenantales; family Aminicenantaceae; genus CAZJYC01. The sequence continues at coordinate 37,666 of CAZJYC010000009.1, read as the reverse complement.
ACTGAGCCTGAGAAAAGGAAAGCAAGCAATATGGAGTCGAAAGAGATAAGAGTCTGCCAGGGCGCAAAACGAGAGATCAGTTTGGACGTTGCTATACCCACGCCGATTCCGATGAGGCCTCCAAGAACGCTCAAAACCACAGCCTCTGTCAGAAACTGAAAAAGGATATCTTTTTCTCGAGCGCCGACAGACATCCTGATTCCGATCTCCCGGATTCGCTCCGTGACTGAAACAAGCATGATGTTCATGATCCCGATTCCGCCGACGAGAAGAGACACAGAAGCGATTCCTCCGAGAAGTATGGTCAGGATATTTGTCGATTCGGCAGCGCTCTGGGCCATTTCTGACATGTTCCTCACGTTGAAATCGTCCTCAGCACCTGGTGCAATTCTGTGCTGAATGCGGAGAACTTCTTCGATTTGGTGCCTGGCTTCCTCGCTTCGGGCCATGGAAACGGCTGAGACATCTATCCCCTGGATGTAGGTGATTCCGAGCAGCCTCCTCTGGGCTGTGGTGTAAGGGATGATGATGGTGTCATCCCTGTTGAACCAGCCTCCGGATTCGCCTAAGGATTTGAGGACGCCGATCACCCTGAAGGGAATTTTCTTGATTCTGATGACTTGACCGATCGGGTCTTCGAATTCGAAGAGATTTTTTCTGACTTCGCTTCCGAGGACAGCGACCTTTGCCCCTGCCCGGACCTGGTTTTCATCGAAGAAAACCCCATCTTCGACAGGCCAGTTTCTGATTTCTGTATACTTTTCACCAGCTCCCTGGATGCTTGTGTTCCAGTTCTTGTTTCCGTAGACAACCTGCGCCCTTCCAGAAACAGAAGGGGAAACGCCTTTCACCGCGTCACATTTTTCTTCTATGGCTTTGGAATCCTCGATTGTCAGGTTGGCATAAGTTCCTCCCCCTCCATGTCGGCCCATGTAGGAAAGACTCCCTGGGCGGACAAAGAGCAGGTTTGTCCCCATGGACTCGAAACGTTTTTCAACCTCGGATTTAGCGCCCTGGCCGATGCTGACCATGGCGATCACAGCTCCGACGCCGATGATGATGCCCAGGGCTGTGAGGAACGAGCGCATTTTATTCCGTCCTAAAGCTCTTAAAGCCACTCGAATTGTCCTGAGTATGTTCATTGTTTTGGCTCCTTCATAGGAAAAGAAATCTCAATCCAATATTTTTAGGAATTTTCTTCTCTGATAATCTGTCCGTCCCTGAGATGGATTCTTCGCCGCGCAATATGAGCGATTTCTGGGTCGTGGGTGACTACAATGATTGTAATGCCATTTTCCTTATTGAGTTTTTTGAAGATTTCCATGATTTCTTTCCCGGTTTTTGAATCCAGATTTCCAGTCGGTTCGTCTGCGAGCAGCAAAGAAGGGTTGTTGACCAGAGCGCGGGCTATGGCCACTCTCTGCTGCTCTCCTCCGGAAAGCTGGTTTGTCCGGTGCAATTCTCTTCCCTCAAGACCCACCGCAGAAAGAGATTTGTAAGCTAGATCTTTCGCTTTTTTTCCCGGGACGCTTGAGTAGAGAAGGGGTAATTCGGTATTTTCCAGCGCTGTTGTCCGGGCCAGAAGGTTGAATGTCTGGAAGACAAACCCGATTTTTTGGTTCCGGATGCCGGCCAGCTTGTTTTTATCCAGGGTAGAGACCTCTTTTCCTTCAAGAAAATACTTTCCCTTTGTCGGCCGGTCCAGGCAGCCGATGATATTCATCAAGGTCGATTTGCCCGAACCAGAAGGCCCCATGATGGCCACAAGATCTCCCACCTTAATCGCATAAGACACGCCGTTCAAGGCGTTAACCTGAGTCTCTCCGATTTTATAGATTTTAACCAGGTTCTCCAGCTGGATGAGATTGTTATTTTCCATGTCTTACCTTCCTTGCTTTTGGGCTTAAGAGGCGATTAGCGCATGATAAACCTCATGCTCCTTTGGGCTGAGCTGCCGGGGCCTTGGCTTGTGCTTCTTCCTGCGTCCTCCCCGACGATCACCAGCTGACCTTCCTTCAGTTCCCCCGAGAGGATTTCTGTGTAGCTGTTATCTGTCACGCCTGTTCTGACAAAAATGGGTTTGAGCTTTCTGTTTTCGTCTTCTATCCAGACGCGGGAGATCTGTCTCATCTGTCCCCCGGGAATGCCAGAGCCTCCCCTCATCGAGAAGGTTTGTTCCCCGGTTCCAGACCCAGGTCTTTGAGAATCCTGGCTCCGGAGACCCTCAGCTCTGGCTCCACCTTGTTTCGAGCCTCCAAATTTTTCGGACATTTCTGCCCTCATTCTTTCCATGATTGCTTTCATCTCTTCAGGGCTTAAGTTAGGGTTGAAACGGAGAGCAGCATTCGGAACCCGCAGTGCATTCTTGGCTTCTCCGGTGACGATAGAAGCCGTGGCTGTCATGCCTGGTCTTAGCTTCAGCTCAGGGTTTTTCACTTCAACGATGGTGCTGTAAGTCACGACATTCTGGATGACTTCAGGAGAATACCTGACTTGCCTCACCTTGCCCGTGAAACGGTCATTTGGAAAGGCATCGACGGTGAACCGGACATTCTGGGCTTCTTTTACCTTGCCGATATCCGCTTCATCCACGCTGCATTCCACCTGCATCTGGCTCAAGTCATTGGCAATCTTGAACAGGACCGGCGCCTGAAAGCTGGCAGCCACTGTCTGGCCGACATTGACATTGCGGGATATGACAACCCCGTCGATGGGTGAGCGGATGATGGTATAGGTCAGGTTTACCTGGCTTGATTCCAGCGTTGATTTCGCCTGCTCGAGCCTGGCTTCTGTGGACCGGAGTTCCGCCTGGGCGCTGTAATACAGGGTTTCGCTGGCTTCTTTCTGCTCAACGGGGATCAGGTTCTTATTAAAAAGGTCCAGGGCCCGTTCATAATTTTTCTTCGTGTTTTCCAGGGTGACCCTGGCTTTTTCAAGGCCGGCTACAGCGCTTTTATAGTTGGCTTCGTTCTGGCTGAGCTGGGTCAGGAATTGAGACTGGTCGAGCTCCGCCAAAATCTCTCCCGCCTTGACCTGGGAATTGAAATCCACGTTGATTTTCGCAATTCTTCCTGAAACCTGACTGCCAACCTCAACTATGGTCACCGGGTTTAAACTCCCGGTGGTGACGACCAGGGCTTCGATGTCTCCCCTGTCAACGGCTTCTGTCCTGAATCTTTCCTTGTTGTTGCTTCCACGGTTGAAGACGGTGAGTCCGAGGACGACTCCCGCGATGACAACAAGGATGACTGCGCCGATAATGATCTTTTTTTTCATCTTTTTTCTCCTTTATTCTTTGGGTCTTGGTGTCTTTCTAGGCGCTTTTTTCTTTCCTCCATTTCTTTTCGTTTTTTTGAAACGTATTTTTCAATCATGGCGTCGAATTTTGAGGCTTGCTCTGGAGTCAAAACGCTCTTGATTTCAGCGTTGAGCTGAATCCTGATTGTCGAAAGCTGATCGAAGAAGTCTTTTCTTAAACTCTTGAACCTTTCCTCATTGTTTGTGAAGATGTCTTTAATCTTTTCCTGCTGATCCTGAGTCAGGTTCAACTCTCGGGCCATGATTTCCAGAGTCGGAAAATGAACAGAGTTTTTCTCGGGCGGTCTCGGCTTTTTCTGGATAAAGTGCTGATCGATGAGAATCCCCCCTATCAACCCTGCGGCAAAGACAAGGATGAGGGAGACTATGATCCACAATTTATAATGATTTTTCATGGGAAGTATCTCCTTGTGCCGTTTTTTTCTTCCATGGCTGCAAAGATGATCATCATGTTTTTCTCTTCAATCTTTCCTTCTTCAAGAAGAGGCTTGGTTTCCTCTATGGGATTGGAATTATGGAAGAGAAGAATTCCTGATTGGCTGAGCTCGTCCTCTTTCTGGGCAAAGGAAAAGATGAGGGCCGTTGAGAGAAGGACAATCATCATCAGCGCAAGAGGAACGACTCTCATCCCCCATTGTTTCCACAGCAACCAGGGAGCATGTTTTTCTCTTTCTTTCAATTTGGGCTGGAGGCGTTCCCAGAAGTAAAGCTTTGGCTCTGGAAACTCTCTTTCTTTCAGAGCCTCGAGGATGGTCTGGTATTCTTTCTTTTTTGACTGGCAGAAGGAGCAGCTCCGGAGATGATTGTCGAGTTCCTCCTTCTCTTCGGTTTTTAGGAGCCCATCTAAAGATCGAAGGAGCAATTTCTCGTATTTTTTACATTTCATAGCTGCCTCCTTTCTGACTTAAGAAAGGCTCTATTTTTTTCCTTAACATCTTCCTGGCTCTGTGCAACCGGGAGTCCACAGTGCCTGGAGATATCTTTAATATTCTGGATATCTCTTCATAGGAAAAGCCTCGGATATCCCTCAAGGTGATGATGACCTGATATTTCTCAGGAAGAGTCTGAAGGCTTTGAAGGACCAGTTTTCTCTGCTGCTCAGCCGTTTGGGCTTGCTCCTTTTTTGTGATTTCATCTTCTTGAGAAGAAGGTGTTTGCCTCAGGTCGTCGAAAGGCACTCTGCTCATCTTGCTCTTTTCCCTCAGATAATCTCTGACATGGTTGACGGTAATCCGGTAAAGCCAGGTGCCGAATTCTGACTGGAAGCGAAATTTTGGAAGCCCGAAATAAGCCTTGATGAATACCTCCTGGGCCAGGTCATCGGCCACTGCCTGATCGCGTGTGAAGCTGAATGCGAGATTGAACACTTTCGTCTTATACCTTTTTACAAGATCGGCGAAGGCTTCTTGGTTGCCTGCCCTGCTCTGTTCGACCAGCTCTCTTTCTTCCATCCAGTCGCATCTCTTTCTTTCCTCCGCACGTACTTTAGACGGAGGAAAAGAAGAAAACTTCCAGTTCTTTAAACCTCAATCGGCTATTTTCGATTCAAATTTTAAACGATAGACTTCTCTCTTTAAAGCTGTATTTCCTTCAAAAGAAAAAGCGAGTTGGTAGGAAGAGCTTTTTTTATTGATTAATACGCTATTTTTTTAAAGGATAGAGGGTTATTTCCTCTTGGCCTTCCACTCAACCGGTCCCCTGTCGCCCATCCGCACCTCACCCGACATGGTGTCCCCTTCGATCTTTCCTTTATAACTTATGGTGAATTCTCCTCTCTGTGTGCTCATGGTTGCGGACCACTCGATTTCGTTACCTTTGACCGTCCCTTCGGCGGTGATCTCTCCGCCCATAGGGCCGGGTCTGGTCATGGTTACGGTCAGTTTCTCGCCTTCTTGTTTAAAATGGACATCCTGAGTCCTTTCTTCCCCACGAAATACGCTTGTGAGCTCCCAGTCTCCGGTCACATCGATTTCCTGGGCACTCAGAGATAAAACCACCAAAGCCAAAATGAAAAGTGATAAGACAGAAAACAGTTTAGACATCTTTAACTCCTTTCATGAATTTTAATAATTTAGACGTTGATTCTCTACCTTTCTTCCACAGCGCCAATTGCTTAATTTTATCTCTTCCGGGTTGTTTAGGTCAATATCATGAATCAACTGAAATTCTTTCCGACAATTTTGTCGGCAATTCTTCAATTTTGTTAGTTTTTAAGGCACGCTCAAAAATTAACTTATTGATAATAAATAAATTAATTTTTGGCACGATTGTTGCTTCAATAGTTGCCTTGAACGAAAAAAGGAGGTTAAAATGAGCAAGAAAAAAGTATTCGCTCTGGCAGGGTCAATCTTGATCCTGGGCTTAGGCCTGAGCTTTGGCCAGGAAAAATCCCGGGTCAGGGATCGCAATGAGGTCCGCAACGAAATCGCGACCCAGGCGAAGTCTCAAGCCCGGAACAGAGTTCCGTTTGTGGATGAGAACGGCGACGGGATCTGCGATTATTACCGGGATCATGACGGCGACGGCATTCCCAACGGACAGGACCCTGACTGGATGAGGCCGGAAGACGGAACAGGGTACAAGAACAGGCATGGCAATAAGTTCTCCAATCAGGTTCAGCACGGAGAAAGGCTCTTCAGCGGAAAAGGCTGGAGCAAAGCCTCTTTCCGGAGAAACTTCGCTCAATTCGGCAGAGGCGTCTGCGACGGTCTGGGCCCAAAGGGAAAAGCCCAGAAAATTGGAAGGCGCTAAGGAGTTGCCTTCAGAGGAGAGGCTGTCCTCTCCTCTTTCAAAGGGGAGAATGGGATCATCTCCTTTTTTCCTCTTTTAAGGAGGAGAAGATGCGTAGAATCGGAACGCTCGTTTTTTTGGCGTTCGTTTTGAGCGCCATCGTCAAGGCGGATAATTTTTCCCTTTCTTTTTTTCAAAATGCGACTGACAATATCTTCCAGAGCCTGGAGGCTGAACCAGACCAGATTTCCTCAGCCGGATTTTATTTTGAAAAAAACCTTTCCAAAATTTCCCTTTTTGCTGAAGGCAGCTATTCCTATCTTTTCCAGAATCAAGACCTCTCCTCTTATCTCCAGGATATTGGCCTGGATTATATGCATCCCTTGAAGGAAAGGAGCGCCCTTTATTTCTCTCTTGCAGGCCGAGGGGCTTTCTATCGGAGTGATTACAATGACTTCAATTATTTCTCGGTCAATGGCTTGGCGGCAGTAAAGACTTACCTCACCCAAACTTCGATTCTTAAATCCAATTACATCTTCGAATACAAGAAATTCAGATATTCTCTTTTTGATTTTGTCAGCCATTCCCTGCTCGCCTCTCTCGATACCTATTTCAAGACGCGAACAACCCTCAAATCAGAGATAAACTGGGGCTTGAAATATTTTCTTCATCCTTACTCCTATGAGGAGATTCCTGACCAGTGGGGCAGAGGATTCCGGGGAGGCAGGGGCGGCTATATCTTTATGCCCAGGACTCAGTATGAAGGAAAAGAAATACAGATTCTTTCCCTGACTGCCCTGCTCGCCCAGGGATTAGGGGATAAAATCGGCCTTTCGGTCTTAGGCCAGAAGAAGTGGAATCTCAAAGGCGAAAACCCTTTTTCCTCTGTTGAAGAATTTTATTTCGTCGAAAATCCTTCTTATGACGAATTTTCATGGGAAGGCTACCAGGCCAGCGGACAGATGACCTTTGAGCTTCCCTGGTACATTGAACTGAAAATCGGGTATACTTATTCCGAAAAAGAATTCCCTGGAATAGAAAGCATGAGCCTGGCCGGGGATTTATTAGGAGTGTCAAGAAGGGACAGAAGGAATCAGTTTGAGGCGGGATTGGAAAAGAATTTCCCGAAGTTTTCTGTGTTTCTGTCCTATTTATACGTCGATAACCAGTCCAATGATCCCTTCTTCGACTGGAAAGGTCACTTCTTTGCGGCCGGGATCGAATGGAATGTGTCCCTTGGAGAAAAGAAATGAGAGAAAAAATAAAAATTATCGCCTGGGTAAGCCTGGCTCTTTTCTGGAGTCTGGCCTTTGGCCAGGACCAAGCTCATTATTATAATCTGGATACGGAAAAGACAATCAAAGGTGCGATTCAAGAGATTAAGATGGAGCCTCGCTACAAAGACTCCTCTCCGTTCTTGATCGTTATCCTGGAAGAGAAAGATACCGGACAGATATACACGGTTGAGATCAGTCCGGTTCGCTTTTTTTTCCAGGATTTTCACAAAGGAGAGAACCTTGAGGTCGTGGGGTCCCTTTATTCCAAAGAGGATGGCAGCCTCAACATCATCGCCCGCCAGATACGATTTCAGGGCGAAATCATAACCCTGAGGGACAAGCTTGGGTTTCCGGCCTGGAGAGGAGGGGAGATGAAACAAAAGGGGAAAAGAAGGGGCAAACGCTTTTGATACGAAAGAGATTTCTTCTCTTCTTTTCCATTCCATTTCTGGGGATTGTCATCATGTTTTTTGTGGTTTCATTCTTGAACCGGGCCTATGTCAGGAACAAGGTCGAGAATTTAGTCCAGGAGCAGCTTCAGGCCACGGCTGAAATTTTGAAAGTCAACATCGCTCATTTCCTGAGGGAGAATTATCCCCCGGACAGGATCTTGAAACTCTATTCACAGGAAAAAAACATCTACTACATGGCTCTTCTTGACGAGAACAAAGAAATACTGAGCTGGACGTCTCTTTTTGAGGGATACCTTCCCCTTTCCCTTCATAAGGTCGAGGACAAACAGTCGTGGATCATCGATTCTCCCGCAGGAAAAATCTATAACTTTTTTTCTTCCTTTTTTCCGGAGGAGGGAAAAGTATATTATATTTACCTTGGCTATACGCTTAAGAATCTGGAGGAGATGAGCGCCCGCTCCCGGCAAAATTTCTTTTTGACCTTCGGACTCATTGTTGTCATCGGCATAGTTTTTTTTATGGGCCTTTACGGGCTTCAGAGGCATTATCTGGAGAAGGAAAAAGAGGCAGAAAAAGAGAAGAGAGAGAAAGAGAGATACCGGGAGATATCTGCCTTGACTTCGGGTGTCGCCCACGAGATAAAAAACCCACTCAACAGCCTTTCTCTCCTTTTTGAGCTGTTCCAGAGGAAAGCGCCGGCCCAGCTTCAAGAGGATGTTTCCCTTGGGAACCTGGAAGTCAAAAAAATTTCCAGAATTGTCGATCAATTTTCAAATGTCTTGAGACCCTTAAAACTGGAAAAGAGCAGGTTCAATTTTGAAGACCTTGTGGCATCTGCCCGCGCTTCGCTTCTGAGGCAGGCAGAGAAGAAAGATGTTGAAATCCAGTATTCTCAAACCTCGCCGCTGTGGCTCGAAGCGGATAAAGCGTTGGTTGGCCAGGTCATTTTCAACATTCTGAAGAATGCTCTCGAGGCGACTCAGGCTGGCATAATTTCCGTTCTGGCCAGGAAGCATAAGAAGAAGGTTTTGATAGAGATCGAGGATAAAGGAAGCGGAATCCCGGAAGAGGACCGGGAGCGTGTGTTCGAGCCTTTCTTCTCCGGAAAGAAGGAAGGAATGGGAATTGGATTGTATCTTGCCAAGAAAATCATCGAGGCCCACGAGGGGAAAATCGGCCTGAAGAGCGAGCTGGGGCGAGGAACAAGAATTATAATCGAGATTCCAGGAGACTGAGATGAGCAAAGCGAATATCTTGGTCGTTGAAGACGACCCCCTCCAGAGAAGGTTGATCAAAGAGAACCTCGAGCAGGAGGATTATGCCGTCTTCGAGTCTTCCTCCGGAAAAGAGGCTCTCGAGACAATCGGCCGTCAAGCCATCGATATTGCCGTTGTCGATTACAGGCTCAACGGGGAGACTGGAACGAGCGTCATCCAGGAAATGTTGAAACAGAATCCGCTCATCACGCCTATCGTTGTCACCGCCTTCGCCAACATCGAGAATGCGGTGGAAGCCATCAAAAAGGGCGCCTACGATTACATCGTCAAGCCGATAGATTTTAAGAATTTCCTTCTGGTTATTGAAAGGACGCTGGAAAGGCAGAAGCTCAAAAAAGAAATAGCCATCCTCCAGGACTCCCTGGAAGAGAGATTCAGTTTTAAAAACTTTGTCTTGGTCTCATCCAGGATGGAAGAAGTGGCGCTTCTTGTTTCCAAAGCAGCCAAGAGCGATGCCACGGTTATCATTTCCGGAGAAACGGGCACGGGCAAAGACTTTGTGGCCAAGACAATCCATTTTTCTTCAAAAAGAAAGAAAGGGCCTTATCTCGCCATCAACATTCCCTCTCTTCCGGAGACATTGGTCGAGAGCGAGCTCTTCGGAGCCGAAAAAGGCTCTTTCACCGGCGCTTACGAGAGAAAGACAGGGAAGTTCGAGGCTGCTTCAGGAGGGACGCTCTTCCTGGATGAGATTGGCGACCTTCCCCTTCAACTTCAAGTCAAGCTTCTCCGTTTCCTACAGGATAAAGAGTTCTATCGGCTGGGTTCCACGAAGCCCCTGAAATCGGATGTCAGGATCATAGCTGCCACCAACAGGGATCTTGAGAAGATGATGAAGGAAGAAAAATTTCGGGCAGACCTTTACTACCGGCTGAATGTAATCCATATCCATGTCCCTCCGCTCAAACAGAGGAAAGAGGATATTCCCCCTCTTGTCGATAGTTTCATCAGAAAATACAGCGAAAGGGAAAATAAAAAAGTCGAAGGGATCTCCGCCGAAGCCATGAACATCCTCTTGAATTATTCTTTCCCGGGGAACATCCGAGAGCTGGAAAACATCATGGAAAGGGCTGTCGTTTTTTGCGAGGGACATTACATCACTTCGGCCGACCTTCCTGTTTTCTTAAAGGAAAAAAAGGAAGAGGAGCTTGAGAAAGAAGGAGAGTCTATCAAAGAAAAAGTCAAACGACTGGAGATTCGAGAAATAAAAAGAGCGCTTCGAGAAAGCGGCGGCGTGAAGAGCAGGGCAGCCCGGACCCTGGGCATCACCGAGCGAATTCTGGGCTACAAGATGAAAATTTATAACCTTCCTTGACAATCGTTTTTGACTTTACTTTAATATATCTTCCAAAAAGGAAGCCATTCCATGTTTGTCTGGGTTTTTCATCGGGTGAGCGGTCTCCTGCTCATCCTCCTCCTCGCGATTAAAGTCTTGACATCTTTTTTCCTGATGACCAAAGCACAGAAGCCGGATTGGGCGCTTGTTCTCCATACCAATCCCTTTGTCGACAGCCTCTTGATCATCACCATTGTCTTCCATGCCTTTTACGGCTTGAGGACGATCATCATCGACCTCGGGCTGAAAAAGGAGAAACTCCTCTTCTGGATTATTACTCTGCTCAGCGTTGCCTTGAGTGTCTCTCTGCTTATCATCTACTTTACCAGGAATTACTGAATGATCAGTCAGGACATCCTTGTCGTCGGGGGTGGATTGGCAGGATTAGCCGCTGCGTTATACTGTGATCCCCAACTTAACGTTGCTGTTGTCTCCAAGGTTCATCCGCTTCGCTCCCATTCTGTCGCAGCTCAAGGAGGGATCAACGCCGCCCTGGGAAACAATCCGGATGGAAGGGACGACAACTGGGAAAGACATGCTTTTGACACCATCAAAGGCAGCGATTATCTCTCAGACCAGGACGCCGCGGAGCTGATGTGCCGGAAGGCTATCGTTGCTATCTATGAGCTGGAACATCAGGGTGTCCCATTTAGCCGTTTTCCTGGAGGAGTCATCGCTCAGAGACCTTTTGGAGGAGCGGGATTTCCCAGGACATGCTATGCCGCGGACAGGACAGGATTGGTCATCCTCCACACTCTCTTCGAGCAGTCGATAAAAAAACGGGTCAAATTTTACAACGAATGGCTGGTCACCAAGCTTATGGTCAACAACGGAAAGTGCCTGGGAGTTGTTGTTTTTGATTTGGCCACAGGGCAGGTCATGCCAGTCAGGGCCCGGGCGGTGATCTTCGCCACCGGCGGCTACGGACGGGTTTATTTAAGGACGACCAACGCTTTTATCAATCACGGAAGCGGCATCGGCATTGCCTACAAAGCCGGCATCCCTTTAAAAGATATGGAATTTGTCCAGTTCCATCCGACATCCCTCTACGATAAAAACATTCTTATCACAGAAGGAGCTCGTGGAGAAGGAGGATATCTCATCAACAACAAGGGCAAAAGATTCATGGCCGATTACGCGCCCTCAGCCATGGAGCTTGCTCCCCGGGACATCGTGGCCCGGGCGATCCAGACCGAGATCAACAGAGGAAACGGATTTGAAAACCAGTATGTCCATCTCGATTTAAGACACCTCGGTGAGGCAAAGATCAACAAGAGGCTTCCAGGCATTAGGGAGATCTGCATCAACTTTGCCGGGATCGACCCTGTTGAATTTTCCATCCCCATCCAGCCCGCCCAGCATTATTCCATGGGCGGGATCGACGTCAATGACCAGTGTGCTTCCTGTGTCGGGGGATTCTACGCCGCAGGGGAATGCGCCTGTGTCAGTGTTCACGGAGCCAACCGACTGGGCGGCAATTCTTTGCTGGAAACAGTTGTGTTCGGCAGAATTGCCGGGGAGGAAGCATCGAATTATGTCAAAGGCATTGAGAGCGCAGATGAAAGCGAAAAAATTTTGTTTGACGAAGCCCTTGAAGTTAAAAAGAGAATCGAGGACTGGCGGAAGAAGGATTCGGGGGAGAAGGTTCACCGCCTTCTGAATAAATTGAAGCTTGTGATGAGTGAGAAGGTCGGAATGTTCAGGAATAAAAAAGATTTATCCGAAGCTCTGGAGCAAATCCGGGCTCTGAGAGAAAACTATAAAAATGTCTATATTTCGGGAAAATGCCTGCGCTACAGTCAGGAGCTGGTCAACATCATTGAGTTTGACTTTATGCTCGATTTGGCCGAGGTCATTACATTTGGAGCTCTGAACAGGGAAGAGACGAGAGGCTCCCATTACCGCCTTGACTTCAAAGAGAGGAATGACAAGGACTGGCTCAAGCACACTTTAGTGACGTTTAAAGACGGAAAGCCCCTGATTAGCTATAAAAAAGTGCTGATAAGCAAATACAAGCCAGAAGCGAGAAAATACTGATATGGATTGCGTTTTCAGGATCTTGAGGTTTGACCCGATGAAGGATGACCATCCGCGCTTTCAGGAGTTTCCCTACGCCACCGAAGAAAAGAAGTCTATCCTTGAAGCCTTGATGGATGTACGGAACGAGCAGGACTGCACGCTTTCTTTCCGTTACAGCTGCCGGGAAGCCATCTGCGGTTCGTGCGCGATGGTGATCAACGGCAAGTTCGACCTTGCCTGCCGGACAGAGCTGCAGTCGCTGAAGTCCTCGTTGATTGTCATTGAGCCTCTGCCCAACCTGGAAATCCAGAAGGACCTGGTCGTGGATATGGAGCCTTTCTGGGAAGCTCTCTACGCGATTCAGCCTTATCTCCACTCAGAAGAGGAAATGAGGGAGAAAGGCTACAGGATCGAAGACAAGGAGATGGAAAGAATATTCCAGTACATCAACTGCATCCTCTGCGGATGCTGTTTCAGCGCCTGCCCGGTTGTTTCAAGGGATGAACGCTACTTAGGACCGGCGGCCCTGGCAAAGCTCTATCGGTTTGTCAAAGATCCCAGGGACAAAAGGCCCTTCTGCAACTGGTCAAGCGTGAACACAGAAGGAGGCGTTTGGGGTTGCGATACGGTTTTCCGCTGCAACGAGGTCTGTCCGAAAAATGTCAGGCCTGCAGACGGCATTGAAGCCCTGAGGAGGAAACTGGTTTTGGAGAAGATTAAGCGAATCTTTAAATTGAAACGATGAAGCTCAAGCATTCACTTTTCACCCGGCGTCAATTTTTAAACGGCCTCTTCGGCGGATGGCTTGGCGCCTTGCTGGCTTCTCTTCTCTATCCCATCGTCAAGTTTGTCTTTCCGCCTGTGAGAGAGCCAGACCAGGTTCTCCTGCCTTTTGCCGACTACAAGGATATGGCTCCCAATTCTGTGAAGAGCTTCGCCTGGGGAAGCAAGCCCGGGCTCATCAAGAAGACCGATGACGGCGCTTATCTGGCGTTTGTCGCTGTCTGCACCCATCTCGACTGCAATGTCGTTTACCTGCCTGACCAGAGAAAATTCTTCTGCGCCTGTCATGAGGGATGGTATGATGAGAACGGAATGAATATCGGCGGCCCTCCGCCCCGGCCTTTGAGGCGACTTGTCTTGGCAGTCGAAGAGGAAAATTTGGTTATTATGAGAGAAGGCATGGAGAAAGAATAAGCAATATGAACATTTTTTCCTGGCTTGACGAACGGCTTGGATTTTCAGCCGTAATGGATTTTATGAGAAAAAAGAGCGTTCCTCAGCACAGGCACACGGTCTGGTATTATACAGGAAGTTCCATCCTGCTCTTTTTCATCATTCAGGTCGCGACCGGGTTCACGCTCGCTTTCTACTACAAGCCGACTCTCGAGCAGGCCAACCAGAGTGTGGCCCGGATCATGACCGAAGTTCCTCTGGGCTGGATCATCCGCTCGGTCCACTTCTGGTCGGCTTCTTTCATGATTGCCCTTGTTTTCATCCACCTGGCGAGCATCTGGATCATCAAGTCCTTTCGCAGCCCAAGGGAGTTGACCTGGATGAGCGGTGTTTTTCTTTTAGTCCTCTCCCTGGCCTTTGGCTTTACCGGCTACCTTCTTCCCTGGGATGACCTTTCTCTCTCGGCGACAAAAGTCGGGACAGATATTCCCCGCTCCATTCCCGTTGTCGGTGCCTGGGTAACAAAATTTCTCCGGGGCGGCGATGATGTCACCGCAGACACCCTGACCCGCTTTTTCAGTTTTCATGTCTGTGTGCTTCCCATTTTCCTGTTCGCGCTTCTGGCAGTCCATATCTACCTTATCCAGAAGCAGGGAATGAGCCTTCCGCTTGATGTGGAAAACAAGAAGGAAAAAGTGAAGGAGCTTCCTTTCTGGCCGAACTTTGTCTACCGCGAAATGATTGTCTGGCTTCTGCTCCTTGGCATTCTCGTGACTCTGGCCGTTTTCTTTCCGCCCTCTCTCGACAAACCCGCAGATTTAATGGCTCCTGCGCCTGAGGGAATAAAGCCGGAATGGTATTTTCTTTTTCTTTTCCAGACCCTGAAGATTTTTCCTGCTAAAATTATTTTTGTGAGCGGGGACACAGTGGCTGTGCTCTTGATGATGGCGGTGGGGATTTTGTTCTTTTTCCTTCCTCTGATCGACAACAAGCCATCGGAAAAAAAAGGAAAGGTCATAACCATCATCGCCTATGCTCTTATCGCTTATGTGGTAGCCATGACAGCCTGGAGCCTTTTAGGATGAGCCAGAAAAATAGACTCATTTGGGCTTTGGTGATTGTCTTCTGCCTCCCTCTCTTTTTCCTCCAGCCTGCATTCGGCCAGGAGGTTAAGCCTCAGGAGCAGGTGAAAACAGCCCAGCCCGAGAAAGCCCAGGAGAAAATTGTCCCTTCTGCAAAGAATATCAAAGAATCGACCGGAATCTGTATTTTTGTGGCCTGGATGTGGCTTTCCATCTTTGTCCTCATCTATGTCCTGAGGCTGAAGATCAGAGAAGCGGACAGGCTTCACAAGCTCGGCTATTTCTCCCGCACAAAAAGGAGAGATCTATCGGATTTCGGGTCCTTTTGAGCGTCTCCACTGCCATTTAGTCAGCCTCCCCCTATTTCCAGCGCAACTTGACATCCTTTCAGATTGTGTTTTCTCTTCCCGGAGAAGGGCATCAGGCAAAAATGGCGCTTGAAAGCTCATTCCATCAGCCCAGCAGAAAATCAAATTTTTTCAGATCCTTATCTGGATATTTGGAACCAAAAAAAATCAAAAAAAAGCTTGACATCCAAAAAAAAAATGATAAATTTTAAAGCAGTTTTTTAGGGTATGATGATGAGACTCATCAGGCTGCGTTATTTTTTGTTCATTATTGCGATTACAGCTTTTTTATCAGTCTGTAAAGGTGGTTCTGTGAATAATTCTGAACAAGGGATGTTCTCCATAAAAATGCCGGCTCTCACCGTTTCTGATTTTGTCGGCAAAACTTATACTTTGAATAAGGATCTAAAGGGCCAATACATCCTTGTTTATTTTATAGATGCCCTCCTTGAAACTGACCTAGATTCGGTCGAGAAGGCCATTCGCGATTTTCAAGATTGGAGCGTAATAGTCATCGTTGTAGCCAGGGATATCGATAAGGTGCAGGCAAAAAGATTTTCGTCCGCTCTCTATTTCGCCCATGAAACCTACGAGAAAACGCTAAATCTTTTTCGAGCTCCTCAACATCAGAGTGTCTTTTATCTCTTTTCCGATAAAGGGCGGCTCCTTCATAAGAGTTTACTTGGAACACGCTACGAAACACGGCAGAAAAGGATTCTCAATTTTTTTGTAAAAAACAAGAAATTCGAAATTCTCGATTTTTTCCCTTCTCGCAATAACGTGAGGGACATTCCCTGGCTTAGAGGTATTGATCATCTTTTGCAGCCGTCGGAACAATATTATCTTGGTGCTTTTTTCAATGCATTTTGCGATTCATGCCAAGGGGGCCGAATATTGGTTTTATTGAGAGAAATTATGGAAAGATATCCTTCCCTGTGGGGGTGCTTTGTCGTTTTTAAGGATGACATGGATGAGCGAGATATCAGAAATTTTCGGTCCCAATGGAAGATAGATTTTCCGGTCATTTCAGCATCTCAAGAAATGAGAAGCCGATGGGACTTCCTCATATCAGAATATTCGGAAGAAGAACTGAACGACATAGTCGTTGCCTTCGATCGTCAGGGAACGATCCTTGGGTCATTCGCGCCGGATGAAGACTTCACTGCTGAGATTCGAGCTTTCATCCTATCGATGCTTGATTCGGAGAAAATGCCATGAAGAACGCCAAGGTGATAGTCATTGCTCTTATAACGAATTGTCTGCTTTTTATCGCCGCTCACCGAATCGATATAGACAGGCAGGATAGGAAGGATCATTTCCTGAGGGAACGAAAGAAAATATTTGGCGAGTTGCGGATGTGGATGGATAAAAACCATGCTCACAACTCCTATCCGCTTAGTCTGATAGCAAAGGTCCCCAAAGAATCCACCGAGGAGTCCAGTGGAATATTCTTAAAAGGCGTTATGACGCTTTCGCGGAATAAAACCGGCCAGTTGATATTAGCCGATACTATCCTTAACCGGATCATTATCATGGATCCCAAGGAGGTTCTATTGAAGGAGATCGGGCGTTCAGGCCAAGCCCCCGGTGAATTGATGCAACCCATGAAAGCGTTTTCTAATGATGGATTAATCTTTGTTTTTGAACTTGGGAACATGCGGATTCAGACATTTGAGGAGGACGGTACTTATCGCGGAGGGTTTAGGCTCTTCAAAACCTATACGGCGATTGAGCGCATAAATGACGGCTGTTTTTATGCTGCTCCTGCTGTACGAGATTCGAGGACCGCGCTTGTTGACTTGCTTTCCGAGGAAGGACAGCTTCTTTCAACGTTTGGAGAGTGTCTCCGCTATGGCCATGATATGAGGAGTATCAACTTGGATAATTCCATATCACTCTCGACTAACGAACGAGGTGATCTCTGGCTTGCTTTTAAACACTATCCGATTATCCGCAGCTATTCCAAGGACGGAAAATTGCTCAGAGAGTTTTCAATCGATCATCCGATCATGAATCGTCAAGCCTCAGAAAACAGAGGCGGTGGTAAGATTCTATCGGGGCAGAATGCACCAGCTCGCATTATTGTAACGAACGCCTTGAGATTTTTCGATCGTAAGATCTTTATTCTAAGAACCCACCCTTGTCTCGAAATCCTTGAAGTCGATCTCGACGGAAGAATCACCGGAATATATTATTGGGAGGAAGATTTTTCCTATTCGAGCTTGGATTTTCTCGTTATGAACTTGGGGGGAAAGATCGAGTTTTATGTTTTTAACCTCGAAACACAAAAGGTTGACATTTTTAGAGAAAAGGAGAAAAGACAATGAAAAAACCGATTAAATGGACGATGTGTCTGGCGATTGTAATCATCACGGTTTCTATCGTGGCAATCGCCTGGGAATTCAGTTGCTCGGATTTTTGCCTGGGTGGATGTTGGTGCTATGGCAGCGTATTCGCCCATGGAGGCGGATGTTGTGGGGCTTGTTATCACGATCATTCAACACAAGGCTTCATACAGATAAGCTGTTGCACGGGCGAGTGCTTGTATCCTCCAGAACAATATTAATACTAAGCTGAACCCTGAAATATTTTTTATCTGCTAATTCATGTTAGCGAAGAGAGGGGATTAAACTGTAATTTCCGGCGAAGCGGCTTGAGACCCTCAAAAGAAGATTATGTGTTCGAGACCAGCCCGAGTATCCGACCGTGAGCACGCTTGTTTTTTAGTTATATAGAAGGAATTTCTCCTAATGCTTGAGGGCTTGGTTTTTTCGTATTGCTGCTCATAGACCTTGAACGGCATGTAGAAACATATAGCATGAATACCAGCAAATCATATTAATTGAAGCGACTGCTCATTTCCTCACTTTTCTTTTTTTCTCAAGTTTGGATAAAAATTCTTCTCGTAATCGTCGTCGCCTGGCTATGGCTTTCTGTCTTTGTCCTCATCTATGTCCTGAGGCTGAAGATCAGAGAAGCGGACAGGCTTCACAAGCTCGGCTATTTCTCCCTTACAAGAAAAAAAGACAGGTCACTCCTTTGATCTGAATGATGTCCGTTTGCCTAAATCGTTCTGAGCACTTGCACGTTAAGAGTATTTTTGTTTCGAAAAAATTGTGGGAGGATTAAAAGCTGATTTTGATGCCTGCCCGCAAAGCAAGGCCGCTCATCTTGATTTCGGCCGGCCGGATATTTCTTGTGTATTCATCCGGCTGAGGCTCTTCCTTATAAAGGTTGATGTTCGCATAGCTTTTATTGAGGTCAGGGTCATAGTTTTCATGGTGCCAGATTTTTCCATCCCAGGAGTCGCTCTGGCTCCCGCTGTCCTCGGTCAGGCCTATATCCGTCCATCCCCATCTGGCGTAATAACTCCAGCTGTCTGAGGCTTCCCCCTCCCAATCTGTAAATTCGACCCAGCGGTAGCCACCTTCAATGACCAATGACAGGAAGGAGGAAAATTTTAAGTCAAAACCTGCGCCGGCATGAAATCCGATCGTTTTGCTTTTGGCCTCATAAGTCAGAGTTCCCCCGTAGGAATATTCCTCTATCCAGCTGAATAGATAATTATCGCCGCTGTCGTAGTATTCTTCCTGGTATGAATATTCCGATTGGTAAGATTCCCTGTATTCCAGCTTGCCGCTGTAATAGCCGGCTCCAGCCTTGATGTAAAAATCGGCGAAGCTATCCATCGGCAAATAAAGATAAAAGCTCAAAGTCAGAGGAATAACAGTCAGCTTGTGCTCAGGCTCTGCCGCATAGGAATCTTGCTCTGAGATCAGTTGGTAGGCTGAGAGAGGGTCATCGCCTGTCCAGCTATCGAGGATGGTGTAGGCCAGGTTTCCGGGGTTTGTCTTGGTCAGATACCCCGCGGCTAGACTCACGCTCATATACCGGGAAAAGTTGAAAAAAAATTCGCCGCTAAAATTCGGAGACCACCGAAACTGGCTCCAGTCGATTTCCAAATCCTCATCAGGAAGAAGCTGACCATAATCTTTGAAAAGCTGGTTATAATCCTTGATCATTCCGTTAAGGTCGCCGCCTTCAATCAGGCCCAGGCCTCCCCCAAGATTAATGCTCACGGGTTTCTTCTTTCGTGGTTTTCGCGGATAGGGCTCAAAAGATTTTTCCCGCCTTGAAATCCCGGAAAAAACTTTTTCTTCTTTCAGCTCTTTGTTCAGCGGCTCTATTTTCAGAATTTTTTCCTGGGAAAGCTTCAAAAGACCCAGATCCAGCTCTTGAATGATTAAAGAGGATGTATCCGATGAGACGATTTCGCCTTTCAGAAGAATGCCATTTTTCATCTGAATCTGAACAGCAGAAGCCGCGGCCCCGGTCACCAGAATGGCTGTCAGAGACAGAGACATCAAGAGTGCTTTTTTCATGAAGGTCCTCCTCTCCCGGGTTGATAGCTGTCTTCCGTAACTTTTTCCCTCACTGGGATGGTTATCTTATATTTTTGGAGGGAAGGGGTCAACTTTCCTCTGAAATTTTTTCGTTTGTTCTTGTTTGGCCTGAATAGAACACAGCCACTGGTGCGAAATTTTCTGTCTCTATGGCGTCATATTCTCTGGTTGCGAAGAGAAAATCATGGGTGAGTCCTCGAAGAAAAATGACCTTAATTCACACCAGGGACACAGGCGAAGACTCCGAGAGAAATTTATTAAAGGAGGATTCTCAGGATTTCTGGATTATGAAGTCATCGAGCTTCTTCTGACTTTAGGCACGCCGCGCAGGGATTGCAAGCCGCAGGCCAAGGAAGCGTTGAAG
This sequence comes from uncultured Eubacteriales bacterium, assembly GCA_964550165.1. Lineage (GTDB taxonomy): Bacteria > Acidobacteriota > Aminicenantia > Aminicenantales > Aminicenantaceae > CAZJYC01. Next base: position 17,924 of record CAZJYC010000009.1, on the reverse strand, counting down.
CGATTCCATTCCTTGAGGGGAATAATGGAAGCGCCTGCCGAGGAGCTGCAGGAGATTAAGGGAATTGGCCCTCACAATATTTTTGGCCTCCGTCTTGTCCAGGAGGTTTCTCGCCTTTTCCTCAAAGAGAAAATGATGAGCAGACCGTACTGTCACTCCTCGAAAGAAGTCTTTGACTATCTTTTTCATGCGCTCAGGGATTTGAAAAAAGAAAAGTTTAAAGTCCTTTTCCTTGATGCCAAAAACCAGATCCTTAAAGAAAAGACAGTTTTCGAGGGCACGGTCGATTCGAGCGCTGTCTATCCCAGGGAAATCATGAAAGAAGCTTTAAGGTGCGATTCCTCCTCTTTGATTTTTGTCCACAACCATCCTTCGGGCGATCCTGAGCCTTCGGCCAGCGACAGGGTCATCACCAAGGAGCTTGTTTTTGCGGCCAATGTCATGCAGCTCAAGGTCCTGGACCACATCATCATCGGCAATAACCGCTATTTTAGCTTCGCTGACGAGGGATTGATCGAAGAATATGATATAATGTTTCAAAATTTTGAGATGAGAAGCACAAAAAAATAGTAAGGAGCATGCCATGCAAGATGCCGAGATCGCAAAAAAGGTCAGGATGAAGCCCATCGAAGAAATTGCTCAAAAGCTTGGAATAGAGGAACACTATCTGGAAAAATACGGCAAATATAAAGCAAAAGTTTCCCCGGAAGTGATGCAAAAAAGGGAAGGCAAAAGAGGAAAGCTGGTCATGGTCACAGCTATGACGCCCACTCCAGCCGGAGAAGGCAAAACCACAACGTCTATCGGCCTGGCTGATGCCCTGAGCCGATTGGGGAAAAAGGCGGTTGTGGCTTTGAGAGAGCCGTCGCTGGGCCCTGTCTTCGGGATGAAAGGCGGCGCAACAGGAGGAGGATACGCCCAGGTCATGCCCAGGGAGGAGATCAACCTCCATTTCACAGGAGATATTCATGCCGTGACAGCCGCGCACAACCTGCTGGCAGCCATGGTCGACAACCGCCTCCATTTTGACGGAGCCTGCGGGCTTTTCGACTGCCGCAATGTGGCCTGGAAGAGAGTCATGGACATGGATGACCGTGTTTTGCGGGAAATTGTGGTGGGTATCGGAGGCCCTCTTCGGGGAATAGCCAGAGAGACAGGTTTTGACATAACAGCAGCCTCTGAGATTATGGCCATTTTGTGCCTCTCGGAAAATTTGAGGGATTTAAAGCAAAAGCTGGGGAACATCTTCGTCGGCTATTCGCCGGAGAACAAACCCGTTTTTGCCCGCGACCTGAAGGCCGAAGGGTCGATGGCGGCTCTGCTCAAGGATGCCATCCAGCCAAATCTTGTCCAGACATTAGAAGGGACACCAGCCCTGATCCACGGTGGCCCCTTTGCCAACATCGCCCACGGAACAAATTCCGTGATTGCCACGCGGATGGCCCTCCATCTCGCCGATTTCGTCGTCACCGAGACAGGCTTTGCCTCGGAACTCGGCGCAGAGAAATTTTTCGATATCGTTGTCAGGACAGGCCATATCCCTCCGCCCGATGCCTGTGTTCTGGTCGCAACGCTCAGGGCCCTGAAGCTTCACGGTGGGGTTAAGCTCGAGGAAGTCAATGAACAAAACGTGGAAGCCGTTGAACGGGGATTTGCTAACCTCCAGAAGCACATCGAAAACTTGCGGATTTTTGGCGTTCCTTTTGTTGTGGCCATAAACAGATTCCCGGCCGATACATCTCAGGAGATAAAAAAGGTCTTTGATTTATGCCAGAACGAAAAAGCAGGCGCAGCCTTAAGCGATGTCTACGGCCAGGGAGGCCAGGGAGGAGTGGAACTAGCCCGGCAGGTTCTTCAAGCCATGGAGAACGATGAGCGCAGTTTCCAGTTCCTCTATCCTCTGGAGATGCCGCTCCTGGACAAAATCGAAGTGGTGGCCAGGAAGATTTACGGCGCAGCTTCTGTGGCCATGGAGGGGAAAATAAGGAGAAAAATTCAGAGAATTGAAAACGATGGATTCAGGAATCTGCCTGTTTGTATCGCCAAAACGCAGTATTCCCTTTCCGCGGATGACGAGGCTCTGGGAAGGCCAAAGGATTTCACCGTTATTGTCACCGATACCTCCCTCAGCTCAGGCGCAGGCTTTGTGGTCGTTTACTGCGGCGACATCATGACCATGCCCGGGCTGCCGAAATCTCCGGCAGCCGAGCGGGTCGATGTCGCCGATGACGGGGAGATAACAGGCCTTTCCTGACAAAAAATAGGACAGTCCTACTGCTGTCCCGACGTTGATTTTTTAAATCTGCTTAATGTTTTTAATATCAACACATTAGTGCAGAAAGTTGTCGTAATCGATTTGGACAAAAAGAGTCCTCTTTTTTGTCTGTTTGTATTTACACCATCTTTCAGTTGTGATAAAAGTGAGATGTCATAATTTTAAATTCATGATGAAAGGCTTAATCTATGTGTGAATTGAGAGATGTTTTTATCGTCAGCGCCGCTCGCACGGCGATCGGCAATTTTTTAGGGGCTCTAAAGAATTTTAAAGCAACGGATTTAGGAGGGATTGCTATCAAGGAAGCCGTGAAAAGAGCCGGGATTAAGGGCGAAGACGTCGACGAAGTCATCGTGGGCAATGTGGTTTCTGCGGGTATCGGGCAGGCTCCGGCCAAACAGGCGGCTGCGAAAGGCGGAATTCCTTACACGGTGAGCTGTTTTGCAGTGAACAAGGTCTGCGGTTCAGCTCTGAAGGCTGCAGCTCTGGCTGCCCAGGCCATCTGGCTCGAGGAGAAAAACATCATCGTCGCTGGCGGGATGGAGAGCATGAGCCAGGCCCCTCATCTTGTCTGGGGCGTGAGGGAGGGAGTCAAGTTCGGCGATATGCAGATGAATGACTCCATGATCCTCGACGGCCTCTGGTGCGCTTTTAACAACTATCACATGGGCATGACCGGAGAGGTCGTCGCCGAAAAATTCGGGGCGACCCGGGAGGAGCAGGATAAGTATGCACTGAGCAGCCATCAGAAAGCCATTCAGGCCATCGAGAAAGGCTATTTCAAGAATGAGGTTATTCCCGTGGAAATTCCCCAGAAAAAAGGCGAGCCGCTACTGTTCGCCGTCGACGAAGGGCCGAGGAAAGATACGACACTGGAGAAGCTGGCCAGCTTGAAGCCTGTTTTTAAGAAGGATGGCACGGTGACCGCCGGAAACGCCTCAAGCCTCAACGACGGCGCAGCGGCTGTTGTCGTCGCTTCCGATGAGGCTGTCAAGGAGAAGAAACTCGAACCCATGGCCAAAATTTTAGGCTACACGAGCAACGGCGTGGAGCCGTCGATGGTGATGTATGCGCCCAAAAGAGCCATAGAAAAGCTACTGGCCAATGTTGGCTGGAAAATCAAGGATGTCGACCTTTTTGAAATCAACGAAGCTTTTTCAGCCCAGCTTGTGGTGCTGATCAAAGAGCTGGGTGTGGACAGGGAAAAGGTCAATGTTCATGGAGGCGCTGTGGCTTTGGGCCACCCCATCGGAGCCACAGGAGTACGGATTTTGACCACTCTTGTCTACGCTTTGAAACACAGAGGCTACAAGAAAGGCATTGCCGCTCTCTGTCTGGGCGGCGGGGACGCAGTGGCCATGGCTGTGGAGATGGTTTGAGCGAGGAGGAGAGATGGCAATCAACAAAATAGGAGTTGTTGGCGCAGGGACCATGGGCACAGGCATCGCCCAGGTCGCAGCGTCCTCAGGCTTTGAAGTCGTTCTGAACGATGTCAGCGAGGATTTGCTCAAGCGCTCCCTGGCCACGATGGAGAAAAGCCTGGCCAAACTCATCGAGAAAGGGAAATTAGCAGAGGGTAAAGACAAAATATTATCTCGCATCAAGATGTCGGCAAAGCTTTCAGACCTCAAGGAGGCTGAGTTTGTTGTCGAAGCTGTCTTTGAAGACTTTGAAGTCAAGAAAAAAGTCCTTCAGGAGCTCGACAAGCTGCTTGCTTCTTCAGTCATCGTGACGTCCAACACGTCTTCCATATCCATAACGCGCCTTGCCGCCTTGACCAAACGGCCGTCGCAGTTCATGGGCATGCATTTCATGAATCCTGTCCCGCTGATGACTCTGGTGGAACTGATCAAGGGGATAGCCACATCCCGGGAAACGTTCGACCAGGTGAAAATCCTCGCCGAGAAAATGGGCAAGGTTCCGGTTGAGGCGAATGATTTTCCCGGGTTCATCGCCAACCGGATTTTGATCCCTATGATCAACGAAGCTGTTTATGCCCTGATGGAGGGCGTGGGCACGGCCGAAGCCATCGACACGGTGATGAAGCTGGGCATGAACCATCCCATGGGACCTTTGACCTTAGCCGACCTTATCGGGCTGGATGTCTGTTTGAGTATCATGGAAGTTCTTTATGAGGGCTTTAAAGACCCAAAATACAGGCCGTGCCCGTTGTTGAGAAAGGTGGTGGATGCCGGCTATCTCGGCCGGAAAACAGGAAAGGGATTCTACGACTACAGCAAGTAGAACAAACAGAATGTGAAGCGGGCCGTGTGAGATGATCAGGAAGTGCTGAGCGTTAATTTTTGGGGCAACTGTTCGCTTTGCTTTATGGCCGTTATTTAAAGATATAAAAAGGCACAATCAGCAAAGAAGACAGAGCTCTTGATAAAAAGGTATAAAATAAATGTATAATTGTTTTAAAGACCCTTATGATTGGGGAGGTTAAAATGTCTACTCGGCAAACCGAAAGCGCAGAAAAACAGGCATCGAGGGACAAAGCCATCGAGGCTGCTCTTTCCCAGATAGAAAAGCAGTTCGGCAAAGGAGCGGTGATGAAGCTCGGTCAGAGGGAGGCAGCCGTCAAAATTCCTGCAATTCCGACTGGCTCCATCTCTTTTGATATGAGCCTGGGCATAGGAGGATTTCCACGAGGAAGGGTTGTCGAGGTCTTCGGGCCTGAGGCGACGGGAAAAACGACCTTAGCTCTTCATGTCATCGCCGAAGCCCAGAAACTGGGTGGCCAGGCTGCCTTTATCGATGCGGAGCATGCACTCGACCCGAATTATGCTGCCAGCGTCGGAGTGGATGTGGACAGCCTTCTCATCTCTCAGCCCGATTATGGAGAGCAGGCCCTGGAGATTGCCGAGGTTCTTGTGCGCAGCGGAGCGGTAGACGTGATCGTCGTCGATTCTGTGGCTGCGCTGGTGCCCAAAGCAGAGCTTGAAGGGGAAATGGGAGATGCCCACATGGGTCTTCAGGCCCGCCTCATGTCCCAGGCGCTGAGAAAGCTGACAGCCATTGTCAGCCGTTCAAAGACATGCTTTATCTTCGTCAACCAGATCAGAGAAAAAATTGGATTTTTCCTGGGTAGCCCCGAGACAACAACAGGAGGGAGAGCACTGAAATTTTACGCATCACTCAGGATTGACATCCGGAGGCTGACCTCCCTCAAAGAAGGCGACCAGGTCATTGGAAACAGAGTGAAGGTCAAGGTTGTCAAGAATAAGATGGCCCCTCCTTTCCGGGAGGCTCAGTTTGACATCATTTACGGCGAGGGAATCTCCAGAGAGGGTGATTTGATTGACTGCGGAGTTGAGACGGGAGTCATCGAAAAGACCGGCACCTGGTTTTCCTACAAGGGAGAGCGATTGGGACAGGGCAGGGAGAATGTCAAAAAGCTCTTAAAGGAAAATACGGACCTGGCCGCAGAGCTTGACGTTGAGATTCGGAAGAGAATGAGACTTCTGCCTGCTGAGAAAGGAGCTGAAGAGCCTGCCGAAAAAGCCGCCGAGAAAGCTGAGAGAGCTGTAGACGGAGCGGAAAAACCCGCAGAGAGAGCTGAGAAAACAGTAGGGAAATAGTTCTTTTAGAAATATCTTGATTTTTCGCCGGCCTCAAATTTATTACCAGGATTTGCAGTTTTATTCTCGTTGGCCGCTCGCGACAATGATCTAATGACTTTTTGTTGCCTTATCATCAGCTAACTTTTCAAAATGAAAACAAATGTGCCGTGGTCCAGAAAGAACGCATAAAATACCTGAACAAAGAGCCGGTCCGATACCGGAAATTTGTCGTTTACTGGATGCAGGCTTCGCAAAGGACAGAATACAACCATGCCTTGGAGTACGCCATCCATCAGGCGAACGAATTGAGCAAGCCTCTTGTGGTTTACTTCGGGCTCACAGATAACTACCCTGAGGCAAACGAGAGGCATTATGCATTTATGATCCAGGGATTGAGAGAGGTGAAGAAGTCCTTGGAAGAGCGCGGAATAACCATGGTCGTCTGGCACAAATCCCCAGAAATAGGAGTTGTTGAACTGGCCAGGGATGCTTGCCTGACCGTCGTCGACCGCGGCTACACCAGAATCCAGAGGATGTGGCGGAGGTCTGCGGCCGGGGCAATCGGCTGCCCTTTGATTCAGGTGGAAAGCGATGTCGTCGTTCCTGTGGAAGAGGCTTCCCCTAAAGAAGAATACACGGCTGCGACTTTCAGGCCGAAGATCAACAAAAAGCTTTCCGATTATCTTCTTCCTCTCAAACAGATAAAAGTGAGGAAGGACTCGCTGAATTTGAAGTTCGACTCTTTTGATATCGACGATGTCCGGAAGGCTTTGGCCCGTTTAAATATCGACCGCAGCGTTCAAGGAGTTAAATATTTTATGGGAGGGACATCTCAGGCGAAGAAGCTTTTGAAAGACTTTATCGAAAATAAATTGGATAAATATCCGGAATTGAGGAATGATCTCACAACCGACGCGGTCTCCCGCATGAGCCCTTATCTCCATTTCGGCCAGATCTCTCCTTTGTACATCACTCTGAAAATCAGGGAAAGAAAAAGCCCCGGACGGGAGTCCTATCTTGAGGAGCTCATCGTCAGAAGAGAATTAAGCATGAACTTCGTCTTTTACAACTCGCGCTACGACCATTTCCAGGCGCTTCCGGAATGGTGCCGGAACACGCTCAAGGAGCATGAAAAAGATAAGAGGGAATATGCCTACAGCCTGGCGGATTTTGAGAATGCCCGGACCCATGACCCTTACTGGAATGCCGCCCAGAAGGAGATGGTCTTAACGGGCAAGATGCACGGCTACATGAGGATGTACTGGGGGAAGAAGATTCTTGAATGGAGCAAGGGACCCGAGGAAGCTTTCAAGATTGCCCTCTACCTCAACAACAAGTACGAGCTGGACGGCAGAGACCCAAACGGGTTTACGGGAGTGGCCTGGTGCTTCGGGAAGCATGATAGGCCTTGGCCTGAAAGGCCTGTTTTCGGCAAGGTGAGGTCGATGAGCGAGGGCGGCCTCAGGAAAAAGTTCGATGCCGACGAGTATGTGAGAAAAATCGACCGCCTGTCAAAGAATTAATATTATGGAAAGCTGTAATTCAGAGAAGGCCTTCTATTTTCAAACGTCCTGTAAAAGCCAATCCATAGAGGATTTATGATGGACACTGCGATTTTGAGCCAAAATAAAACTTTAGATCATTTTTTAAAACCCGGAGTGGCAGAGTTTGAAGACTTTTCTATCAGTTTCTGGCTTTTGCTTCAGGGAAAGAGCTTTTCAAGGATACAAACGCCCATTCGGCTATTTTCCTTTCAAAATCGGCGAGTTCTTTCTTATCCGGCTTTCTCTTTTCCCATTCTTTCATTTTCGCTTCGGTCTCGGCAAAAACCTGATTTTCAATCTTCAATAGCTTGTTCAATACTCCTTCTCCGTCGTACTGAACCAGCCTGGTTACGCTGAGATACTGGTTCATGTGGCCCCTCTTCTCAGGATAAAGATAGTCAGCCAACGCCCTGGAGAAGTCATTCAGAGGCGAATTTCCAGGACCATTGAGCGCTTCAGGAATGGCATCCACGCTGGCCCACAGAGGGACAGCCACCGAGCAGACCGGCTGGCCGAGGATGACCCACATCGTGGCGAGATAGGCCTTTTCCCGCTCGGTGACGCCGTGGAAAAGGGCAACAGAAGCAGTCGAATTGCGGTTGATGGTGTCGTTGGTGTTGACAAAAAGAGGCGAGTCAGGGTCGTGGGCGCTGGGATTGGAAAGAGGAAACGAGTGGAGCTTTTCGTTCACCAGGTCTCTGGCGGCTTGCCGAAGGATGAACTTATAGTTGAGCTGTCCTTCATCTGAGGCGTCCTGGAAAAGCCGCGAGGCTCTTTCAAAGCGGATGTAGCCCCCGCCCGTGTCTTTCTTCGGCGCGGTGAAAGCATAGTTTGTGCGGATGACATATCCACGAGGAGCAGCCTTAGGGTCGTTGGCATCAAATTTTTGATAGCCTGCTCGGCTGGTTTCATAGATGCAGGCATTCCCTTCAGCGTCGATGATGCCAAAATTGGCTCCGACTTTACGCTTTCCGTTTGTTCGCTGGAGAAGATTTTCAAAATCAGAAGTGTTGGCGCATTCTCCGAGGGCCATCTTCATAAAGCTTCCGTTCTCATTCATGCCCGCATCGTTGGGAGCCAGGTCGCCCGAAGCGGAATTCATGATGGCAAAGCCTTCGGTGTTGATGCCGGCCCAGACGTTATTCAGCCCTTTATCCCTGGCATCAACCAGCCCGATGAAGCTGTATTTATCGCCTTTGAAGTAAGCGATCTTGTTATCCAGGACAGATGTGTCCCGGTTTTTCCAGAGCAAAGGCCTCCCGTCTGGGGTCGCCTTTCCCGAGACCACGGCCACGGTGCAGGGAAAGATAGCCAGCTGCCCTGTCAGGACGGATAAAAATATAAAAGCAAGCAGATATCTGAAGGAATGTTTTGCTTTTTGCATTCGTCAACCTCCTTCCGCTATTTTACCCTGTCTTCAGTCCAGTTTTGAATTTTTTTTGACATAAAGAGCTACGGCTTCATGGGTGGCAAACCAGACATTTTTGTATCCCAGCATGTGCTGGATGAGCTTTTCGAGCATCATCATCCGGCTTCGGTGGCCGATATACTTGGGATGCATGGTCAGGACGAAAAGAGTTCCTTCTTCATAGGCTTTCTCGAACTCAGCCGCCCAGATGGAAAAGACATCCATCGGCGCAATATGAGGACGGACGCTCGAATAGCGGTCAAAGCCAAAATAGGGATAATCATCCAGGAGCCACTCCACGGGAAGCTCGACAACTCCTGTCGTCTTTCCATCCTCGAGAAGTTCGTAAGGCCGGTCATCAGCCATCAGGCTGCTGTCATAGACAAGGCCGAGCTCTCTAATGATTTTGAGGGTGGATTGGCTGAAGTCCCAGGAAGGAGTCCGGATGCCGACAGGAGCCCTGCCTGTCAAATTTTTGAGGGCCTCATAGGACTTTTTCATCAACTCCCTCTCCTCCTCCTCGGAGAGAAGGGAGTTTCTCTCGTGGATCCAGCCGTGAATTCCTATCTCGTGACGGCCTTTGGAGACGATGGCCTGGATTTCCTGCTGATGAAGCAGGCCGGAGACAGCCGGCACAAAAAAGCTTGCCGGGACATTGTATTTGTCGAGAAGGGCGAGAATCCTGGGAATGGCCACACGGGCTGCGTATTCTCCTTGAGAAAAAAGCATGGGCGAGATTTGATTGTCGCGTAAAGCATTGGTCTCTGCGTCGAAATCGAAGGAAAGCGCCACGGCCACTTTTCCGCCCTCAGGCCAGCTTGGCGGAGTCAGGTCTTTTCCGGCCCGGACCTTCTCCACTTTCGATTTAACCTGCTCCAGGCTCCAATCCCAGGGAATTTCCTTTTGAGGCTCATCCAACTCGCAAGCGAAAAACGCGGCTAAAAGCAAAATCAAAAAAGCGCCGATCAAAAAATTTTTTTTCATCATGCCCTCCATTTTGGAGACTTTCCCCAAGGTGTTGTCATTTTTTTTTGATTTGTTGGATTTTTTGTCAAGACTATTCACGATGTTCAGATGCTGATGATTAATATCTGAACTCAGCTTTGTTCGCTAAGAGTTTAGCGGAGATGGCCGACGACGGTCATGTAGACAACGCTTTCTTCTTCACCATCGACATCGATTAATGAGTTGACTTCATCATCGTAGAGAGCGCCGATCTGGCACGTTCCCATGCTCAAGGCAACTGCGGCCAGAGCAAGGTTCTGAGCGATATGCCCCGCATCCAAGTAGATGTAGCGGTAGGCCCTCTGGTCGTATTTCCACTTGGACCTCTGGAAAATGGCTGTCCAGATAAAGACAACGGCCGCAGAATAGGCCATGTCCTGGTCCAGGGCAGCGGTGGCGGCTGCATCGCGGAAGTCCCCAAGCTTGAGCTGCTCCAGCTCATGCTCCCTGAGCGCATAATGGTAGATGCCCGGCTTGATGTTTTCAACATTGTGGACGGCAAGATAGGTCTCCACAGGATAGAGAGCACCTGCTGAAGGAACGGCCCGAAACTCGAATCCCAGGGATTCAAGAGTAATTCCCTGGCAGGACCAGAGAAGCTGGGAGAGCTCCTCTTTTTTGATCGGCTTTCGGCTGAAATTGCGGATGCTGCGGCGGCGGTTTATGGCCTGCCAGAGAGGCATGCCGCCCTCACTCTGGGGAGGGCCCAGCTTGACTCTCGGTGCTTCCGGATAGTGTTTGTACGGTTCTGGCCTGGCCTGCCAGATAAAAGGGCCTCCCCCGAGCTTGCCCCTGAAATACTTTGTCTCTTTCTGGAAAAGGTCACCCGTCTCTTTTTTCATGCTCCACCTTCTGCGATTTTTATTTTTTCTTTTCTAATTTTTCTAAGGCCTTCCTGGCGTCTTCAAAATTGGGGTCGATTTGCAGAGCTTTTCTGTAAAGATTTAATGCCTTCTCCTTCTGCCCTGTTTTCAGGTAAATATCTCCCACTTCCTTGTGAAGCTGGGCATTCTGGGGATAAAGCTCCAAAGCGATGTCTGCCAGGATAAAAATTTCCTTGATTTTCATCGCTTGTTCAAGCTGGCTGGCCAGATAAAACAGGCGCTCCTGGCTGAGGCTGGGATGGTCAGGGTCCAGAGCAAAGGCTTTTTTAAAAAGGGTTCGAGCTTCTTCTGAATTTCCTGTCCAGAGTTTGGCCGAGGCCAGGCCGCTTACGGCAGCCGGTGAGTTGGGGTAAAGCTCATAGTTCATGGTGAAGATGTTTAGAGCTTTTTGTGTTTCCTGGTTTCGCAAAAAATAATGTCCAGCCTGCTCCATCTCTTGAGTGAAGTCATGGTAAAGTTTTGCTCCGGCGAAAGTTTTTTTCAACTTCGGTCCAAGTTCGTCAAAGTCTGAATTCACGGTGATATTGAGGTGGCGAATCTCATCGGTGTAGGTAGCGTTCCACTCTTTCTCCCAGGCCGATATCAGATCCGCGAAGTCGGGATTGAATTTGAAGCTTTTTCTCTCCGGAGGCCAATTTTCGCTGATTTTTGCATAGTCGCTGAAGAAGGCGATTGGGCCTTTCTTGTGATAGCTTCTGAGCCTTTCTTCGCCAAAGCTCTCTCGGAGGGCAGAGGCCATGAAGGCGCCGGCCTTGATCAGCTTTTGGTCTGAGACAGGATGGAATCCGGTTTCGATCGTCTTTTTTGTTTCTTTGAAATTCTTCCGGAGCGAATCTTTGTTGAGATACGTATTGAAAAAAGAGAAAGCTTCGGCGAGTTCCTTTTCGTCCTTGGTTAAGCTGTTTCCCTTCCAGATGAACTGGCTCAGTCCGTAGGAAAAAACAGAAGAGCAAGAATCAGACAAGACCTGTTCGGCTCTATCAGAAACATAGGCCGAGCTGTCGAGGTCTTCCTCCAGGACAAGCTCAGCCAGCCTCCTGACATAAGACATAAGGTTAATTCTCTCCATGTTTGAGGCGATGGCTATGGCAAACTTCTCTGCAGGAAAAATGAGAAGATGCGTTCGTGTCTCTGGCTGGGAGCCGCCGTGGCTGACCTGGAAATGGCCGTTCCATGGCCGGACGCTCCATCCCAGGCCATAGCCTGTAAAACGGCCGTCGCGGCTGGCCATGGAGGTGAACATCCGATGCCAAGTTTCCTTTTTGAGCAGCTTTCCCTCCATTATTCCCCGGGCATATTTGAGCAAATCGATGACGGTGGACCGCGTTCCTCCTGCCGCGAAACGGCTTGAGACATCGACATATTCAGAATTTTTGATTGCGCCTCTTATGAGGCGATAGCCCCTGACCCGGTTGGGGATGAGCTCGACAGGGTTGTCCATGAGCGAGTTGCTCATCCCGAGGGGCTTGAAGATATGCTGGCGAATGTAGGTTCCGTAGGATTCGTTCGAAGCGCCCTCGATGACAGCGCCGAGAAGGTTGTAGCCGTAACTTGAATAATTGTATTTGGTACCCGGTTCAGCGACCAGGTCGAAATCCTGAAAAATGGCTAAAGCTTCTTTGGTATTCTTGTGAGCTTTTATCCGGCCTTCGACCTCATTGTCTTTGTAATGGCTTATTCCGCCCAAGTGACCCAGAAGAAGGCGCACGGTCACCGGCCATTTTTTCTTTGGAAAATAAGGAACGTAGGTTTGCACTTCTGCATCCAGGTCGATTTTTCCCTCTACCACCAGCTGCATCACCGCGATGGCTGTGATGGTTTTGGTCACCGAAGCCAAGCGGTATGAACTTTCCGGGCTAGCCGGGACCATGTTTTCAAGGTCAGAATAGCCGAAACCTCTGGCCCAGGTAAAATCATCCTTCAGGAATCCGACAGAAAGGCCAGGGGCTTTGTCCAGAGCCATCTGGTCTTTGACGAATTTTTCGAACTCCTGGATAGCCTCGGCATAGGAGCCGGTTGCAGGATCCTCGGCTTTGGCAACAGCGCAGACAAGACTTGTCCATATCGCTACTAAAACGATAAGAAAAAAGTAACGAATCCGTTCTTTCATGCTTCTGACCTCCTCTTTTCAGGAATACGGATTTCTGGGTAGAAAAAATGTCTTGCTGTTATCTTCACGATTTTTTTGATGCTTCATCGACCCAAGAGGAAGATAAAAAAATATCATAGCACAAAGCCGAAGATAAGAAAGAGAAGAAGAGATATTCCTGCAGCCAGGAACGCGTAAGGCAACTGGGTGCGGACATGGTCGATATGGTCGCAGGCAGAAGCCATGGAAGAGATGATGGTCGTATCGGAAATGGGGGAGCAGTGGTCGCCAAATACCCCTCCTCCAAGAAGAGCGGCAATGGTCAAACCGGGGTTGAGGCCGATGGCGGTAATCATCGGAACAGCGATGGGAATCATGATGGCAAAGGTTCCCCAGGAAGTTCCGGTTGAAAAAGCGATAAAGCAGCTGACAAGAAAAACAACCGCTGGTATTAAACCGGGATTGAGCGCGGATTTGGCTGCCTGGGCAACAAAAGGTCCGGTGCCGAGAGCCTTGCAGGTATCTCCGATAGCAAAGGCCAGAATCATCAAACTGGCCAAGGGAATGAGCCCGCCCACTCCTCTCATGAAGATGTCTGTGATTTCCTTGACTCTCAGGATTCCCTGGGCCCTGTAAGCAATCGCTCCGGCTACAAGCCCTGAAATGACAGCCCACAACACCGACACTGAGCCGGATCCTTCCATGATGTTTCCTTTGCCCGTGATGAGCAAAACAACAGGCATCATGACGACCATGGTGCCTACAGGGATGATCATGTTCAAAGCGCGCTGGGGGATGCCTTCTTTGGCGTCCATCGAGACAACGTCTGCGGAGATGAGGGGTTCGGCTCCGTCCCGAAGGACTTTGTTTTCAATCCTGACTCTATGTTCCGCCTTTTTCATCGGGCCAATGTCTTTTCCCGAGAGCACGACGAACACGACGAGGACCAAGGCAATGATGGCGTAAAAATTAAAGGGCATGGATGAGACCAGAACTCTGACCGGCTTTTCTACGCCCTGGGCGGCAAGGAGGCCGATGACAAAGGCACCCCAGGCGTTTAACGGGATGAGAATGCATTTGGGCGCAGATGTGGAGTCGAGGATATAGCTCAATTTTTCGCGGGATATTTTCAGCTTATCAAAGATTGGCCTCGACACAGCCCCTGAGACAAGGACACAGATGCTGGATTCGATAAAAATGATGAAGCCCAAAAACCAGGCCAGAAAACCAGCCCGTTTCCTCGTCCGGACAAAGCCTTTTCCGAAAACCCAGTCGACAAAGCCTCTCATTCCTCCCGAATACTGGGTGAAAGTGATGATCGCGCCGATCATGGCGCTGAAGAGGATGACGCGGGTGTTGTTCTCGTCCTTGAAGACAGCGATAAGAGAGCCAACTGCTTGGATAAGGCCTGAGAATGGATTCCAGGAATGGATGATGGTCCATCCCAGCCAGATGCCGAGAAGGAGCGAGATGTAGACATGTTTTGTTTTAATGGCGAGGACGATGGCCAGAAGAGGAGGAAGGATGGAAAGCCAGCCGTATGAATCCATCAATAGCCCTTTTTCAAAAAAGACATATAGCATCGGAGGATAGAGATGTCAAATTATTGCAGCTAGTCATATTCCCTTTACTCTCCGAAACTGAATCAAGCTCCTGTCACGGAATTTGGGATGATTCTTCACGGCAATAAAATTCTTCTTGAAAAGCAGACAGACTTGGTGTAAAAGAATAATGCGTGCCGGGAAAGAAAAATTGGAATATTTTCTTGGTCGCTAAAGCAAAGGAAAATATGCAATCATGATGGTCATGGCAACATTCCTCACGGGGGTAAGCTCATTCAGTGTATTTCCTGAATTCTTTGGAAGAATACTTAATTTTATCATCGAGCTTCGCATTCCTGATTTAACACTCTTTGCTTTAGTTGTTTTATTCTTCATTTGGGTGCTTATCATCGCCAGAAGAATTGAAAAGAACGTAAACGACAGGATTGATGAAATCAAACTTTTGCTCAAGAGAGTTGAGTTTAAGGGGACTCGTGAGGAGATAAGAACTAGAGTTGAAGATAGGCCACGGGAAGAACGAAAGACTAGAGGGACATGGGCGAGAGAAGAAGAGAAGCTTGAGATTGAAGAGCCGGGAATGATCGTATTGCCTGAAGAGAAGATAGAAAGGGAAGCGGAGAAGAAAGAGGAGAAGAGAGAGGAAAAAATAGCGTTGAACAAGGAACAGCTGTTTATCCTTAGCTCCATTGCCGACGAACCAGAACAGGTGTATCAGATGGAAGGGCTTTTTAACCTCTATAAGATGGCCTTTTCTGATAGGCAAAAAGTTCATTTTGAATCCTCTGTCAGGACGATTATGAATTATGGCCTGATCAAGTCGGATTCGACTTCGGATTACAACATCTGGCTGGAAATAACGGAAAAGGGAAACGAATTCATTAAGAAAAGAAGAAAGTCTACCTCTTCAGAATAAGGCGATTCCTGCCATTAAGAAATTCCCAAAATCAAAGAAATCATTAAAATTCAGTTACGGCGTGAGATATTTTTTCAGGAATCGGCCGGTGAAAGATGCTTTAGATTGGATTATTTTTTCAGGGCGGCCCTGTTCGACAATCTCTCCTCCTTTTTCGCCTCCCTCAGGGCCTAAATCGATGATGTAATCCGCGCATTTGATCACATCCAGGTTGTGTTCGATGACAACCACTGTGTGTCCTTCCCCGACCAATTTCTGGAAGGTGCGGAGAAGGGCAGAAACATCATCGGGATGGAGGCCGATGGTCGGCTCGTCGAAGAGATAGAGGATACTTTTGTCCTTCTGGTGAATAAGGTGATAGGCCAGTTTAATCCTCTGCAGCTCTCCGCCGGATAAGGTGGTTGTCGGCTGGCCCAATCTGAGATATGCCAATCCCACTTCGACAAGAGGCAGTAATTTTTTGCGGATTTTTGGCTTGTCGGCGAAAAATTCGATGGCCTCTTCCACACTCATCTGCAGGACATCGTCGATCGTTTTTCCTCTATATTTGATTTCAAGAGTTTCGCTCTTGAACCTTTTTCCCTTGCAGGCTTCACAGGTCAGGACAACGTCGGAGAGAAACTGCATCTCGATGATTTGCTGGCCTGCACCCTGGCAGTCCTCACACCTTCCGCCAGGAGTGTTGAAGGAGAAGTATCCTGGCTTGTATCCCAGGGCCTTTGCCTCTCGTGTCTGGGAGAAGACCTGACGGATCTCGTCCATGGCCTTGGTGTAAGTGGCGGGAATGGAACGGGGCGAGATGCTGAGCGGTGATTGGTCGACCATGATGATTCTGTCCACCTTTTCTCTTCCCCTTATTTCCTTAAAGCCATTCTTTGCCTCTCCCTCCCATCCCTGGAAAAGGACATCATAAAGAAGCGTGCTTTTCCCTGAGCCTGAGACTCCAGTGATGCAGGTGAAGGAGTTGAGGGGAATCCTGACATCGAGATGCTTGAGATTGTGCAAGTGGGCATCGTCGATCTCGATAAAACTCCGGGAGGTCCTCCGTCTCTCCGGAATTTCTATTTTTTTCTCTCCCCTCTGGTACTGGGCGGTGAGGGAGCGGGGATGTTTGAGAAATTTGTCCATCGGCCCGTCAAAGATCACCTTTCCTCCGGCTTCACCGGCTCTGGGACCGAGGTCGATGAGATATTCCGCAGACTTTATGATTTCCGGGTCATGTTCGACGACCATCACTGTATTGCCGATGTCTTTGAGAGATTTGAGGATTTCCACCAGCCTGTGGTTGTCCCGGGCATGAAGGCCGATGCTCGGTTCGTCCAGGACAAAGAGGGTGCCGACCAGGGATGAGCTCAGGGCTGCAGCCAGGTTTATCCTCTGCGCCTCACCTCCGCTCAGGGTGAAAGTCATCCGGTCCAGGGTGATGTAGTCCAGGCCCACTTCCAGCAGGAACTTCAGCCTGTTCTGGATTTCGGCAATCAACTTCTCAGCAACCTGTTTTTGAAAAGGCGAAAGCGTGAGCTTTTGAAAGAACTCATGAGCCTGCTGGACTGTCATCTGGACAACCTGACCTATGGACAGCCCCTCGATTTTCACGCTCAGGGCTTGCGGGTTGAGGCGCATTTTCTGGCAGTTGGGGCAAGGGATATATTTCCGGTAGCGGCTCAGAAGAACCCTGGCCTGGACTTTGTATTTCTTCGTCTGGAGCCACTCGAAAAAATCTTTGATGCCATAATGGCTGTCCCCGCCTTCCATGACAAAATGCTTTGCCCTTTCATCCAGGTTTTTGTAAGGAACTTTGGTGGGAATTCCTTTTTTCCGGGCTTCCCGGATAAGCTCCTTCATAAACCAGCGGGAAACAGGCTTTGTCCAGGGCTCGACGGCCCCTTCTTCGAGAGATTTGTTTTTGTCCGGGATGACCTTGTCCTCATCGATTATAGCCAGGTCGCCGAAGCCGTGGCAGGCCGGGCAGGCTCCTTGAGGGCTGTTGAAAGAAAAGAGATTGGGGAAGGGATCCTCATAGGCAATGCCGCATTTCTTGCAGATGAGTCTATCGTAAAACGTGAATTCCCGGTTGTCTTCAGTTTGAACCTTGGCCTTTCCTCTGCCTTCTTTTAGAGCCATCTCCAGGGAATCGACCAGCCTTTCTCTCTCGTCTCTATTCAGGGTCATTCGATCCACCAGGATGTCCAGGATTTTGCTCTTCTGAAGCCTGATCTCGTCAAGGTTCACGATTTTGTTTTTCTGGATGACTCTGAAAAAGCCTCCTTTTTTCAGAGCGGCCACTCCCCTCTCCAGAGGCCAGGAGAAAGATATCCATATTTTTGTCTCAGGCGGGAGCTTGTAGAGTTCCTCGACGATGGAGTCGATTGTGTCTCTGGCCACGGGCTGGCCGCATTTGAGGCAGTGAACGGCGCCTATTCGCGCGAAAAGGACCCTCAGGAAGTCGTAGATTTCAGTGACTGTGGCCACCGTGGAGCGCGGATTTTTGGTGACAGCCTTTTGCTGGATGGCAATGGCCGGAGTGATTCCTTCGATGAGGTCCGCATCCGGTTTATCCATCCTCTCCAGGAACTGCCGGGCGTAGGCTGAGAGGGACTCGATGTAACGGCGCTGTCCCTCGGCGTAGAGCGTGTCAAAGGCCAGGGAGGATTTTCCCGAGCCGCTGACACCGGTGACGA
>CAZJYC010000008.1:0-53534 GCA_964550165.1 uncultured Eubacteriales bacterium | reverse complement strand
GCCCGACATTCATCACCCCGGCTCCTCCGAAAAAATCGATGTAGACATTTCCGTCTACATCCTCCACAGTCACGCCTCGGGCACGGCTCAAAGCCATGGGCATTCCCCGCGGATAGGAGACGGCAGAACCTTCGTGAGCCGACTGAAAATCAAGATAATCCTTTGACCGGGGACCGGGAGGCTGAGTTTTTATCACAGGCGCCTCAGGGAAAGAAAGACTCCTGAAATCCATCTCATTTCTCCTTAAAGTTTTAACCTGTTTCTTTATTTAATATCCAGAATAAAAAAGCACAAGCTCTTTTTTGCATCCCATTTTTAGGACGGGCTCATTTTAGTGTTCTATCAAGTGTTCCTTTAGCAAGTTCATTATCCAGAGCCCGACAGTCTTGGGAAGCACTGGTCTGGATGCTGGCATCTTTCCCCCTTGTTGATCGGGAATGGCGGAGATAAAAAAGAAAATTGGCAGATAAAAACGTAAGATGAGAAGCTTTGTTGACGGCCGGTTCATAGGACCCGAGGTTTATCCTCCAGATTTGACTGAGCAACAATTACAGAAATGCTTAATGCTTAAACTGGCAGAACGGCCTGTTTCCTCCAAAATCAGCCTTCCCAATCCCTCGGTAGGCTTTTTAATAAAGAATGTGATAGGTTGGCTTTTTTGATAAGCTGATGAGCTGTGTCATCAAAAGTCAGCCACAAGCCTTTTAGTTCTTTTGCCAATGCCGCATAACAGGCATCATATCCTGTAAGTCCCTTAGCGATAAAAGAAGAAGCTTGAAGGGCTAGGCTTTCAGTCATAGGATAACGCGAAATTCCACAATTCAAAATTGGAATCATGCCTTTCAGGAAAGCCTCAGTCCCCTGGGGATGGATCCGGCACAAAACCGCATAGACCTCAAAGCAAAAGAGCTCGGGCACGGCAAATCTTTCCGGTTGAGAGAGGACTTTTTCGAGGATCAGGTCAGAATGGGGATGATATTCCTGTTCAATAAACCACCGAACGGCCACCGAGGCATCGATCACCCAGATCATTGCTCGTATCCTCTCAATTCACGAAGCACCTCAACGCTGTCTTTTGTCCCGTGTCTTTTTGCCTTCAATCCCTTGATAATGTCCAGCAGGCGTTTTCTTTCTTCCTCAGCCTGATAGTCGAGAAATCTTTTTTTGAATTGCTCAGGAGTGATGAGGACCGCCTGAATTTTTCTCCCCTTACTGACCAAGATAGGTTTCCCGGTCTTGTTCAGCTCTTTTAATACTTCACCCAGATGATTTCTGATCTTTAAAGCGTTTACCGTTTTCATGATATCCCTCAAATCAAGATCGTTACGAACACCTCTGGTTATATGAAAATTAAATATATATGTCAAGTGTAGACGTGTATATATATGTCATACAGCAGAAATATTCTAAGAGTCAGATATTCCACTTTACCTTATACCGCTTGACTGACTGATACCCTTCTTCATCTTCCTCTATAGTATAAAGCTTCCCTTTTTTCCATACATGGGGCGTTGCTTTAAGAAAAATTTTTGCCATGTATCTTCCCTCAGAATCGAAGACATCGTGGTAATTTCCTTCCTCGCCCTTCTTTTTTTTCCATGTCTGGACAAAAATTCTTCCTTGATCGTCGAGCGTGAGGCGATAATAGGCAGAGTGGTATTTTGAAAAATCAAACGTTATTCCAGCAGGAGCATCCTTTGTCCGTTCTTCTTTCTCTTCTTCGGTTATTTCCACAGGATCATAATCTTTGAATATTTTTTTTATTATTTCTCCTTCAGGATTGATAATCTGCAGTTCATAGTCTTTAGGGTAGCCATAGACAATATTACCGTTATCCGCGAGTTTCCAGTCGAAAACTGGCATAAACGGATTTAGAGATGCAGGGGATGGGCCGGGAATGGTCGCTAACGTATCCAGAAGATTGAGATCGGGATCAAATTTTTTCCCCCTCCTCTTTTGGCTCTGACCTCATCTGTTGACCATGTTAAAAATATAATGCCAGAGGATTCACCAAGTCAATAGCGCTAAAAAGCAAAGTAAGGGCATCGTTCGCAAGGAAAGTTTCGAGAAGCGATGAGATAGGAGAGATAAGCGAATCGAAATAACTGAACGTAATTCATAATGATTTCCTTAGAGGCAAATTGTTGAATATATCTTAAATGTAAGCAAGGTTCCCTAAAGCCTTGACTTCCCAAAACTGAAAAGATAATAAAAGAACTTATCCCTGATGAAAGCGAAAATAAAAGCCTGATGTATGCGGAGGAAGAGGTGGAAGAAGATTAGAAGGAAATACTCTCAGGATTGGAAAGAGGAAAGATAGGGCTTTACTCGGTTTTCCAGTTCTTGAATTTAATATCGCCGGGAGCGATAAACCTTCCCTGGGGAGAAAAAGCCATTACCTCACAAGAATATTCCTTATCCGATGTTATGCATCTTTTGACATCTTCTGGAAGAACTATGAAATTTTCTTTTGTTTTGGCAGACCACAATACATTGCCGTTGTCGCAAATGCAGATTTCGTATTCCGCATCTTTACCTGCTTTTGACCACTCAAATTTTATCGGGGCCTTTTTTATATCAATAGGAGGAATAAGTTTTATCTTTATTTCTCCACCCCTTATATCAATTTTATTTATTCGCTCAAAAAAAGGCGAAGTAATCTTGGGATTAAGATAAGCATAGAAGATAAGGCTGAAGGTGACAAGGAGGAGCAAACAGGCTGAGACTGCAGCCGTTGCCCACTGTCTGGGAGTAAGGAGAGTAACGATCTTTTCGAACCCGCTCGCTTCTTTGACTTTTTCCACTGCGCGCTCATCATGAAAAATCATATCCCCTTTATGCTTCATGACGGAAATGAGCTCGTCTCTTTCGACCATTTTCTCAAAACAATTGGGGCAGTTGAAGTAATGCTCTTCGAATTTTTTCTTTTTGTCCTCATCCAATCTATTCAATAAATAATCATCGATAAGATCTTCAAAATTGCACTTTCTCATGGTATTCTGCCTCTTAAAAAAATTTAATCACAGCAGAAACAAAAAAATTGAAAATATTGTTTTTTAGATTTTTCTCTTAGAACCTGCCTGAAAGCTTTGCTGATCTGAATGTCTTGCACAGCCACTCCCGTAAGGTCAACGATCGTGATTTCATCTTCCTCAGCCCGTCGGAAGTTCTTATTCGATATGACTTTGCCCAGCTCATTAAGGTTTTCTTTCTTGACTCCTCTTTACTTCATTTCACTTCCGTATCAAACCGGACCTTTGGAGGGCATGCAACTTTATTTGCAATCCGGCGTAGTAGATAATAATAAAGCGCTATGAAAAGCCACAGAGGTAAACTCTCTTTTAATTTTATGGCGAATAAAAAAGGAGGATATTAAATGATTCGTAAGAGCTCGATTCTGGCCATTATCTTTGTATTTTCCTTTGTGCTTGTGTTTGCCCAGCAGCCGGGTGAGGTCAGCTATCACGATGAGCCGGCCATGCCCGGAGGCAAGGCAGGCGAGCGGATCCAATCCATCATCGACACCCTGAACTCGAATGATCCAGGCCGAATCCGCCGCTTCATCGAAGAAGAATGCACGGAAAAATTCCGCAACTTTGCGCCTATGGATGAGCACATCAGCGTTTTTCTCGGTTTAAGGCGCCAGACAGGCGGAGTTGATTTCTACAGCATCCGCACCTATGTCCCGGAGCGGAAAGACGAGACTGTCGTTATCCTCAAAGACCGCAATTTTTCGAGCTGGCGCGCTTTCACCGTTAGGTTTGACGGCACGGAGAATTATTTGGTTTCAGGGCTCGGTTTCACTGATGCCCGCACGCCCACAGACGTCAAGGAACCCGAAACGACCGAAGCACAGTTCATCCAGACAATAAAAGACCTGGTGCAGAGGCTCTGCGAGCGAGATGTTTTATCGGGAACGCTGCTTGTGGCCAAGGGAGATAAAGTGCTCCTGACTCATGCCTGCGGTATGGCGAGCAAGAGTTTTCATGTGCCCAACACCATCGATACAAAATTCAACCTTGGCTCGATGAACAAAATGTTTACAGCCACGGCAATTGTCCAGCTTGTGGAGAAGGGCAAGCTCTCTTACGATGATCCGATCTCGAAGTGCGTGGATGAAACCTGGCTTCCTGAGGACATAACTTCAAAAATCACCATCCTTCATCTGCTGACTCATACCTCCGGCCTGGGCAGCTACTTCAACGAGACCTACTCGAAGGGTTCGCGCGAGCTTTACCGGAAGGTGGAAGATTTCAAGCCGCTGGTCCAGGGTGAGAAGCCAGCGTTTGAGCCCGGAAAGCGCTTCAGGTACAGCAACACGGGGATGCTCCTCCTGGGTGTCGTCATCGAGAAAGTGACCGGACAGAGCTATTTCGACTACATCCGCGAGAATATCTATGACCCTGCCGGGATGAAAAACTCCGACAGCTACGAGATGGATTATCCGGTCGAGAATCTGGCTATCGGCTACAGCCCTGACTGGAAAAGCCCCTACGGCTGGCAGAACAATCTCTTCAAGCATGTCATCAAGGGCGGTCCTGCGGGCGGCGGATTTTCCACAGTCAGCGACCTCCACCGGTTTGCTCAGGCTTTGCTCGCCGGAAAGCTCGTTTCCAAGGAATCTCTCGAGAGGATGTGGAAAGATCATTCAGGCGAAAATTACGGATATGGTTTCGGGGTTGACGAAGGGCCAAGCGGCAAGGTTGTCGGCCATGGCGGGGGCTTTCCCGGCATTAACTCGAACCTCAACATTTACTTGGATAAAGGATATATCGTCGCCGTGCTTTCCAACTATGACCAGGCCGCAAGCCCTGTTGCCAACAAAATCAGCCAGTTGCTGGCAAGAGTGAAATGAGCCGGAAGAACAATTTACAGATAATAATCAAGGTCTGATTTGTATACTCAATAGCATTCAAATTGCTGAGTAGCGAGCTGATTTTCAAAGATGATAGACCGTAAAAAGATTTTAAGATCGTTTTCGAATTACTGATTCACGCCGATCAGAACCGTCTTCCTCCGCCAAATCCGCCTCTATCGAATCCGGTTCTTCCATGACTATCGTCACGGCGCGGACGGGCTTCATTAACCCTCATCCTTCGTCCCTTTAGGTCTTTGTCGTTAAGACCAGAGATGGCGGCCTGAGCTTCGGCTTTATCGGGCATTTCCACAAAGCCGAATCCTCTCGATTGGCTGGTGAATCTGTCTTGGATGATCTTAATGCTGGAGACCTGCCCGAAGGCTTCAAAAGCCTCTCGCAAATCTTCTTCCTTAACCTCTCCGACCAAATTTCCTACATAAATGTTCATTCTGACTTCCTTTTATTGGATTTTTAATAAGGGGAGGAATTTTTTTAACTGTTGAAATTTTCCTTGATCCCTTGTGATCCTGTTGAAACTTATGCTCGAACAGGTCTCTTCAATTTCAACGAAAAGCATCATATCACAAATAAGAATGGGTATCAATAGCTGAGGCTCTCGAGTTTGGTCACTTCTATGACCAATTATCTCACTTTAACAATCGTTGATTGGACCGGAATCAATCAATCCGATTGACATGCAGTTCCCATCCATCTTCTCCATAATTATAAATTGATAGAGGTTATTTCCACTGATTGTAAAAGGCAATTGAGTCATGCTTGCCCTTAATGTGCCACCTTTGACCATGTTATTTTCAGCGTGATAAGCTGATTCTGCCATGTCAACAGACGGAAATTGCGGAAGATGGAGCGGGATTTGCCGGGGGGCAAAAAAGGGATTTTCTTTTTAACGGTTTTTGTCCTGCTTTCTATTGTCCTCAACTGGCCCTACCTTAAAGGCGGATTCTACGGGGACGACCTTCTCTTCCTGAACATGCTGCATCAGAAGCCCCTGCCTTTTTCGTTGTGGAAGGGATTCTGGGCGCTTACCATGACAATGTAATGCCATCAATTGAAATTAAATTGGATATTTCACCGCATTAATTTCGTTAGATTTTGCTCTAAAGTTTTCACTTGATAATAACCCTTCTTTTTTATAACATTCCACTCGAACTTACCGTCATGCACAACGAACTGAAGTTCGTGCCTTCGATTTTCTTTCTAATCTCAATTTTCCGTTAAGGGTGTGAAATGGAGAAACGAACGCCTTTTCCGAGAGTCTTTTGGATTGCAAACGGCATCGAAGTTCTCGAGCGGTTCGCCTATTACGGCATTTACTTCGGCTTTGGCATTTATATGACCCATCTCGGCTACACCAAAGCCCAGCTGGGAATCGTCCAGAGCATCTTCCTATTTTTTTCTTACGGGATTCCTGTCATCTCCGGCACGTTTGCCGATCGATTCGGGTTTAAAAAAGTCCTCATCGTCTCTTACCTGGCCTATCTGCCCTCCATCCTGCTTCTCATCGTAACTAGAAGCTTTTCCGGGATAGCGTTAACCATGCTCAGCATTGGCCTTGCTGCCGGCATTTTTAAGCCTCTGATTGCCGGCACAGTCCGGTCGGTGACGGACAAGACGAATAAAACGCTCGGGTTTGGGATTTTTTATGCCATGGTCAATGTGGGGGGATCTTTTGGGCCGATTGTTGCCGGAAAACTAAGAGCCATCTCCTGGAACTATGCTTTCCTGGCTGCGGCCATTGCTATTGGGGTGATGCTTCTCGTCACCATTTTCTTTTACAAAGAGCCGAAGAGGGAGATTGAAGGAGCGACACTCGGCCAGAAATTCAAAGATATCGGCCGCGCCCTCGCCGATTTGAAGTTTGCCACTTTTATTGTGCTGCTCGGAGTTTTCTTCTGGCTTCCTTTCTGGGCTTTTTTCAATCTTTGCGCCCTTTATGTCGATAGCACTATCGATACGGCGCGGCTTTACCTCAACATTAAAAGTGTTTTTGGCAAAGGCTTTGCCAACTTTTTATCCCATGACGTCGAAGGAACGAGGCGCATTTTAGGAGAAACAATTTCCCACACCGGCTACATCATCATGATTTTTCAGATCCTTGTCTCCCGGATTATCGAGAGGTTCAAAGCCCTGCCCACATTTCTTGTCGGTCTTTTTGTTTCCGCTCTGGGATTTTCCATCCTGGGCTATGCAAGAATCTCTGCGGCCGCATTCATCTTTCTCGGAATTTTCCTGTTTGCCGTAGGAGAGATGATTTCTTCCCCGCGAATTCAGGAATACATCACCTGGATTGCGCCCAAAGAAAAAGCCGGGCTCTATATGGGAATCAATTTCCTGGCGCTCTTGATAGGAGCTGCCCTGAGCGGTGTGATCTACACCTCTCTGTTTGGAGTCTTTGCCGATAAGAATCACCCCGAATACATCTGGTTTACTTTGGCAGGGCATCTTGTTCTCGGAATTCTCCTCCTTTTTCTGTTTACAAAAATTGCGGGCGAATTCAAGGAGCGGGAAGAATGAAAAGCAAGGAGGAATCGATGCTGATTCAAGAAAAGGTTGAACAGGCCATCAAGATTTTGAACGAATTTTCTTTCGACTGCTGGCTGACTTTTGTCCGGGAGACGGCCATTGTCCGGGACCCGTCGCTGGCTTTTCTGGTCAAATCGGATTTGACTTGGCATTCGGCATTCCTCATCACCAGATCCGGAGAGACCTATGCCATCGTCGGTCAGATGGACAGGAAAACGGTCGAAGACCTGGGCGTCTACAAGCATATCCTGAGTTATGTTAAAGGGATCAGAGAGGATTTGATAAAAACTATAAAGGAAATCAATCCTTCCACGATTGCCATCAATTACTCCAGAGACAGTGAAATCTGCGACGGCCTCACTCACGGGATGTATCTCACTCTTTATGAGCTTCTCTCCGAAGCCGGATTCGAGAAAAAGCTTGTCGCGGCAGAGAAGATTGTCTCGAGCTTGAGGGCGAGAAAGACGGCCTATGAAATTGCCTGCATCAAAAAAGCCATCGCCCAGACGCTGGAGATTTTTGACCTAGTCACGCCTTTCATCGCTCCTGGAAAGACCGAGATCGAAATCGCCAATTTTATGATCAAAGAGGTTGAGAAGAGGAAACTGGATTTTGCCTGGGAGAAAGGCCATTGCCCGGCTGTTTTCACCGGGCCAGAAACCGCTGAAGCTCATTATAAGCCTACGGACAGGAAAGTTGAGCGCGGGCATGTTCTCAACATGGATTTTGGCGTAAAAGTCGAGGACTACTGCTCTGACCTGCAGAGGACATTCTATGTTTTAAAGGAAGGGGAAACCCAGGCTTCTCCGGAGGTTCAGGAGGGTTTTGAAACCATTGTCACTTCCATCGAGCTTTCGAGGCAAGCGCTAAAGCCCGGAGTGAAGGGCCATGAGGTCGATACCATCGCCCGCAGTCATATCGTTTCCAAAGGCTATGAGGAGTTCCCCCATGCCCTCGGCCATCAGGTAGGACGCTTTGCCCACGACGGAACAGCGCTTCTGGGACCTGCCTGGGAGAAATACGCCAGAAAGCCCTTTGAGCCGATCGAAGAAGGTATGGTCTTTACTTTGGAGCCCAGGCTCAAGGTTCTCGAGAGGGGCATTGTCACCGTTGAAGAGATGGTTGTCGTCCGTAAAGACGGAGCCGAATTTCTCTCCCCGCCTCAGAAAAAGCTGATCTTAATTTGAGGGCCCATATGGCCAAACACATGTAAACAGAAGCGCCTCTCTTGATTCTTTTCTCATGATTTACTATTCTTTTGCCACTGGAAAAAGAGAAAAAGGGGACAGTCCCCTTTTTCGCTACACTAATTTATTAAGATCAGTATTGACCATGATTTGTTGGATAAGTTCGTGAAGCTGAAAGAAGAAAAAGAAATAGAATTTATGTTTTTGAGGAATTTGTGTGCATTCTAAAAGAGAGCTTTAGTTTTTTAAAAGCTATGCTTACTTCTTATAGAGCCAGGAGGGAGCGATGAGCAAAAAGCGGATTATTCTGGGCTGGGTGGCGGTTGGTTCGAGCCTTGTAGTCTGTTGTCTCTGGGCTTACTGGGGAATAGTCGAGAATTTTCATGAAGGCTGGCATTCCCCGACGCTCTGGCAAAATATCAAGGGGACATTCCTTTATCTTGCTCCGATGTTCATTACGATGGCCATCTCGCTCTATGCCGTCTTTTCGCCGCTGGGCGGCGGTTTAATCTTCATCGGAGTTGGCATCATCTTCGGCATCTGGATCTTCGCTTTGTGGCAGCCCAAAGAGCTCACCGCTATCCTGAGCTGGATTCCGGTGACCGGCTTTCTCATCGCCATCGGCGTCCTTTATTTATTCGGCAGGCCGCAGCCCAAAAAACTTGCCTTCCGCCTGGTTTTGGCCCTTCCTTTACTCGTTGTCATCGTCTTTGGCATAGAGCCAGTCTGGCGCGTCGCCGGCCGCATCGATGACGGAATACGCGAGGCGCGGCTGGTCGAAGGAAATGGCGTTAGACTTATCTGGGCTCCTGCAGGCCCTGGCTGGCCCAGGCACAGCGAAAGCTGGGAACAAGCCAAGAAGATTTGCCGTCATCTTTCAGAAGACGGAAAGACAATCACTCCGGAACCGAAGGATATCTGGCGCCTTCCGACTGTGGAAGAAGCCGTCAGGTCAATGGCCCGCCACGGACAGAATTGCGGCGGCGTCTGGGATCCTATCTCTGCTCGCGCCAAGTATAGGAAAAAGCCCGACAAGGAATCGCCGCTCTGGGATACGACTTCTCTCATCATCTACTGGTGGACAGCCACCGAAAAAGACGAAAACACGGTTTATATGATTGTTTATAACGGGCATGTTGTTCCTACCAGTAAAGACTGGCGGATTGGCAGTCTCGGCTTCCGCGCCGTCAAAGAGCCCCGCAAACCTAAGTAAAGGAAATTTTGGATTTTTTTCTAATTTTATGAATAAAATATCAAGAGGGTAAAAATGGAGAAACCAATGAGAAAGATAAGCCAAGCTATTCTGGTTCTCGGTGTTCTCGCCACCGGCTGTCTGGTTTTCAACATGATAGCCATTTCTGCGCGTCGGGAAGAATTATTGTCTGATCAAGCACAACTGGCCTTGATTGGATTTATCATCCTTGGAGGATTCCTTCTTATTCTACTTTTTAATCTTTCATCTTTGGCCTGGTGGATCAGTCAAGTTCGTAATCGATATGACTTTGGGCTGGCTGCCCTCATCGCGGGCGCAATAGGTTGTCTATTCCTGATGTTGGGCGAAAAGACAATGATTGACGAGATTGCTCGAGAAAACCGTTTAGGATGGGAAACCGCAGGCGAGTGGATAATATTGTATTTTTTTCTTTCTGTTCAGTTGATCTATAATTTAGCGGTTTTGCTCTGCCTGGCCCGGAGGCATATTAAGCGAAGTTTGCAGATTGGGCCTTCCGCACATTAAGAAATGGAGAGTTACCTCTTTTAATTCTATTTTAAGGAGTTAGGGGCATTGAGCGCTAAAGCTTTTGAGAACGTGAAAAACCAAATCGGTTTTTGTGGGATCTGGTGTGGAAGCTGTATCGTCGGCAACGGAATCTTAAGAGAATTGACAAGAAGATATGAAGAGCTCATCAAAGGATATGGCTTGAAAGACTGGGGTCCCAAAGACTTTGATTTCAGGGAATTTGAGAAAGGGCTTTCATCGATCCAAACCCTGCCTTTCTGTCCAGGATGCTTGAAAGGCGGCGGCAGAGAAAGCTGTGAGATAAGAGCCTGTGCCGCTGAGAGGAATTTTGCAGAATGTATCGAATGTGACCAGACGGCCAAATGTGTGAATCTTGAGATATTACAGAAAATGCGCACTGGCGCCCGTCGTGCAGGACTTATTGTTAAAACTCAGAAAACAGGCCAAAAGGAGCTCATAGAGAAGTGGACCGATGAGATAAAAAACAGGTTTCCTTATTTCATCTTGTTTCGACGCGATTAAAGATTTTTCTATTTTTCAGGCAATAATCTGGGGCATAAGATTCAATTTTTGCCGATTCGAGCAAGAATGAGCGAAGAAATGAAGCTACAAGATCTTGTTCATAATATTCCTGAATCTTGACCGGCTAATCTGGTAGTCAGCCAGCTCGTTTTCCGTTTATACCCTTCGTGCTCTCTGTCCTTGATTCCGCAGCGGGGCGATTCGTGAATATTATCTTGGGCAACATCAATCACCTTAATTTTTTCCGCCATGATTTACTCCTTATCCGCACCTGTTCATTCCGCATGAGGATTTGGAGCCTTTGTTGCGTTTTTCGATGTATTGCTGGTGGTATTCCTCAGCCCTGTAGAATTCAGAAGCAGGGACAATCTGGGTAGAAATAGGCTTTCGGAATCGGCCTGAATTCTCGAGTTGTTTGATGAATTTTTCAGAAGCTTCTTTTTGCTCCTCATCCAGATAGAATATAACCGACCTGTACTGCGTGCCAATATCAGGGCCCTGGCGGTTGACCTGGGTGGGGTCGTGAATGCGGAAGAATACTTCGAGCAAATCCTTGTAGCTGACTCGGGCAGGGTCGAAGGTGATTTTGACCGCTTCGGCATGTCCGGTCTTGTCGGTACAGACCTGCTCGTATGTCGGATTTTTCGTATGGCCGCCGGTGTATCCAACCTCTGTCGAAAAGACGCCAGGCACTTGTCTGAGCGTATTCTCAACTCCCCAGAAGCAGCCCGCGGCAAAGATCGCCGTTTCAGTCCTGACTGCTTGTTCTATTTTCTCGTCGGATTTCCGGGAGGAAACAGATGTTAACTCCGCTCTCGCCTCGGCTGGCTTGAAGTCCAGGCTTACGGAATTGATGCAGTAATGCTTGCCGGTGGGACCCGGTCCGTCGTCAAAGACATGGCCGAGATGAGCACTACAGACAGCACACCTCACCTCTGTCCTGTGCATGAAATGCGAATAGTCGTCCAGATTTTCAAGGCGACTTTCATCAAAAGGAGCAGTGAAGCTCGGCCAGCCGCTGCCGTGATCGTACTTGGTCTCAGAGCTAAAGAGGGGGGTGCCGCATCCGGCGCAGACGTATGTGCCTTTCTCATAATGGTCGTTATACTTCCCGGTGAAAGGTCTTTCTGTCCCCCGCTTTCTCATGACGCGATATTGCTCTGGAGTCAGGATCTCCTTCCATTCCTTGTCTGTTTTTTCTATTTTCCTGATCATGGTTTTTTCTCCGTTTTTCGATTCTTCAGCCCTTTGTTCCTGCCTGAAGGCTGGCTTGAGGCTCAGATACACGGTCAGAACGGCAATAATGATGAAAATCAGGGTTATTTTTTTTCTCATTGAATTCACCTAATTCCTATAATTTATATAGGATTATTTTAGCGGATTTTGTTATAAAAGAAAAGGGTTTTTATTGAGATCAGACCCAGACGACCCTAAGGCATTGGCATTTTTTTTCTGGCTTTATTTCTTTTTGATTTGATAGCGGATGATTGTCCAGTATTCTGAAGGATTTGACGCCATGCCGGGGCCCTTGAGATATTCCTCTTCATGAGGCCCTGCGATCTGGTAGCCTTTTTCCTGAATAAACTTATGAAGCCTTTCGATCGTGGGAGTTTCTTCGCTGTAAGGCCCGATGTGAAGAATCTCGGCAACTTCTCCATAATCCCAGTCCTCGATTCTTACGCCCTCGGCAGCGGCTGGCAGCTCGGTTATGGATTCGGGAATAGGCATTCCGTAAAGCCCAACCCATTCCTCTTTGGGATCGGTAGCGAGGTTTAGCCAGCGAGCCCGCGGTGCAGCCATCCTGGCTCCCTTAAGGCTGAAAAAAACCTTGAATAGCGAGGCAAAGGCATCCTTTCCGACAACGTTCGGGTCACCCTTGGCTTCAACGACGAGCATGTGCTGCCGCGGCATCTGATTGATCTGGGGATTTTTCAAATATTCGTACTTGCTCAGGTCTTGAGGAGCGGCCATGACGAATTGAAAGGCCAGCAGGATCATAAACAAGGCGCAAGTTGTCGTTTTTAGCATTTTTTGCCTCCATCCTTTGAAAAATCTCTATTGAATATTTAAAAAGCTATTCCAGCGAGTACAAACGTAATAATAAAAGTGCCATCGCGAAGGACGAAACGACTTGACGATTCGACGGCTCCATCGGATTGCTAAGCTCCCTTCGGTCGCTCGCGTGACAATGTCATGACATTTATTATACTTTTATTATCAGTAAATCTGAAAAAGGCTAGCAAATGCTTCAGCTCCTGGACAGAAGGCATCGGAATGACTTTGACCAGACTGATTATAAGAGTGTCTTCCATAAAATTCAATCAGAGATCATAAGCCAATGCCAAAAATTGAAGGCGCAGAGATTAAAGTAAAAGAAATCGCAATGGCTTAAATGATTTCAGCTGTCGCGATAATTCTTAAGATCAAAGCTTCCACGAAACCTTCTCTTCGCTCGGGAGGAGAGGTCTGGGTGATTTTCGGCACTTTTGGCGCCTCGGATGGCTTTGCGGATATACACCGCGAGCCCAAGCCCCTCTTGACATCTTTTTTTGTCATGATTTATACTTCCTTACGATGGTTGGAGGGGAGAATAGGAGTGAAAATGCGTCCTCGGGTAGCGCCGCAGAGAACCAATTTTTTCTATGATTTTTGTCATAATTTTTCATAAAATATAAAATATGTCTGCTGAAAATATCACTTTTAATAACTCCAGCATCCCTGCTTTTAAGAGCCCGCAGTCTTGGCTAAATTCATACAAGAACATAAGAAAATCCTGCGGACCTTAGAGGATAAATGCCAATGGCCCTCAAATCTTTGCCTATAAGCAACCGGAGTCTGCTACTTGACAGACTGCCATAAGAATTGGGACAAAGGGGCCTGAATGGAAAGGAGGTGGTTAGACAAAAAAGACTACAAAACAGCGAAAAAGTTTATCCAAATCATTAGGAAGGAGGTATTATGAAGAACAAAATCTTGAATGCAGCACTGATTCTGTTGCTATCTTTTGGGTTGGCATCCATCAGCTTGGCTCAGGGAAGACAGACTGGATCCATCAGCGGCACGGTCGTCGACACAGAAGGAAACCCTCTCCCTGGATGTACCGTTACTATTTCCGGGCCCGCACTTCTCGGCACGCAAACTTATGTGACATCGGATACGGGCAGGTTCCGCTTTCCCGCCCTTTACCCGGGCAGTGATTATCAACTGAAAGCGGAGCTGCCTGGGTTCAAGACAACCATCAGAGGCGGCCTCATCGTCAGTGTGGCCCAAACCACGGCTGTCACCATTGTCCTCGAGGTGAAGACCATCGAAGAAGAAGTCACAGTCGTGGCTGCCTCTCCTGTTGTCGATGTCGAGTCATCCAAGACGAGCGTGATCTACACCGCTGACTTCATTGCGAATCTTCCGATGGACCGGGACCTCTACGGTATCCAGAACTCCATCCCTGGTGCCATCTCTGAAGGAGTCGACTACCGACGGACCTCCTCCATACTCGGGGGAACGGTCCGGAGCCAGCTCTATTTGCTGGACGGCGTTCCGATGAATGACCCTGCCACCTTCTATCCCATGGCCAACATCAACGTCGATGTTTACGAAGAGATTGAATTCGGGATCGGAGCGCTTCCGGCCGAAGTGGGACAGACAGACTCGGTGTTTGTCAACATCGTCACCAAGACCGGTGGAAACAAGTTTTCCGGAAGCGTCGCCGCTTATTATACCGGCAAAACTTTCACCGAGCAGCTGCTGTCTGACGAAGATAAGGAAGCGATTGGCGTCAATCCTCCCGAGTCATTCAGGGATTACAAGGACGGCACTTTGAGCCTTGGCGGTCCCATCATCAAAGACAAGCTCTGGTTCTTTGTCAACGGCCGTCGCCTGACCTCGGAAAGAGCCAATCCTGAGACGCATGATGTCCGGTTGGCGAATATCAACTTGAGGGAATGGACGTTCACCCCGGAAGAGCTGCAGCATTATGATATCGAACATGAGGAGTGGTTGGGCTTTGGCAAGCTGACTTTCCAGCTCGCCAAAAACATCCGCTATATGGGCATGTACCACTGGAACAACATCTATGAACCTGTTTACTCCAACAGGACTGGCAATGATTACACTTTTGCGCTCACCATCGTCTGGGACCACGAGAACACCCACACCACAACTCACCAGCTCAACTGGGTCCTGAGCCAGAATACATTCATCGACGTCCGCGGGACCTATGTCTACCGCCGTTTTCCCATCCTTATGCGGCCAGAATACTCTAACCGCTATATGGTCTACGACCGGCTGTATGATGTTTTCTGGGGGAACACGTATTACGGTGACGATTATCTCCGCAAAAAGTTCCTTGCTTCGGCTGCGTTGACCCACTTCGCAGATAACCTCTTGGGAGCAAGCCATGAACTAAAGTTTGGCGCTGAGTATGAAAGCACGATTTACGGCCTCGACAGGTACAAGGGCGTAGAGTATGGAGACAATCCCTATTACACATACTGGAGAGACTACAACGCTGGCAACAAGTATTACTATTCACCCTCAGGCAGGCAGGGCCGGCTCAGAATGCGTCCTTTTGCCGAAAGGGGCGTCGTCTGGAAATATGACAACACCCGCCGTTTCTCTGCCTTTGCCCAGGACAGCATTGTCTCCGGGAGGCTGGCAATCAACGTTGGTCTCCGTTTTGATTACGGCTACCAGTACGAACCCGAGCAATCACGGCCCGCTATGTACGACCGGTATAAAGTCGGGCCGGAATTCATGAATCCCGCTCTGTCAGCACAGGATCCCAACTGGATACTCAAAGCGCTGAACGATCAGTATCACAACGATGAGAGCATAGAGTTCAATGAGGTCTCTGCTCTTGATCCCATTACGACCCCTTACAAAAAAATCGTTGAGTTCACAACGCTTTCGCCGAGAATTGGGTTGGCTTACGATCTCTTCGGTAACGGGAAGACGGCTTTAAAGGTCTCTTTCAGCCGCCTCTATGAGCCCATCTGGTCTGCCAAATACAACGCCAGCAACATCTTGAGCGGCCAGGCCATGAACTGGTACTGGTATGACCTCAACCGCAACGGATACATGGATCTCCCTCGACCCGGCGGCGTCTACGGTTCACCCGTTGACCCGCTGTACCTTGACGATGGGGTTACTCATGATCCCGACGGCGATGGGCTTCCTGGCGATCAGTACAGGTTAACCAGTTATGATGTTCAAGACCCTAATTACATGTATTACATTGATAACCTAAAGGCTCCCTACATGCATGAATTCATGGCCGGCATCGAGCACGAGCTGACCAAGGGGTTCAAACTGGGACTCCAGTTCATCTACAAAGTGAACAAGAACATCGTCGAAGACGTGGATAAGTACA
Source organism: uncultured Eubacteriales bacterium (assembly GCA_964550165.1). GTDB lineage: Bacteria > Acidobacteriota > Aminicenantia > Aminicenantales > Aminicenantaceae > CAZJYC01. The sequence continues at coordinate 37,314 of CAZJYC010000008.1, read as the reverse complement.
ACGGCTACGATCCTGAAGCCCTTGATGACCAGGGACGGCGGATCTGGCTGCCGTATGATTTTATTGACCCCGGCTGGGATGGAATATGGGGCACAGAAGACGACCAGAACATGACCGTCTATGGCCTGGCTGATTACGCCAGAACGCCGACTTTCCACGGTGTAAACCCACCGGAAGCCAAGCGAGAATACACGGCTCTTGTGCTGACTTTCGACAAGAGGATGTCCGACCGGTGGCAGCTGCAGGGTTCGATCCTGTATTCTGCCTTCAAAGGCAATTGCGACCCTGGATACAGCGCAACAGAGGGCGAGGACGACATGTTCGATACCCCCAATTACATGATTAACTCCTACGGCCGGCTTCCTTTTGACCGGCCGTTCCAGGTCAAGGTCATGGGATCTGTCATCCTCCCCTTCGACATCGTCCTCACCGGTTATTTTCAGTTCCGTTCAGGATCAGCCTGGAGAAGGACGCTAGCGCGTGTCTACTTCCCCCCCTCCACCCACCCCGACTACATTCCAACTCAATACAGTTATGTTTGGGTCGCTGCCGAAACTTACGGAACTCGAAGAAATCCTTCCTACACCATGCTGGATATGAGGGTGGAGAAATCCTTCACTTTTGGGACATTCGGCAAGATGAGTCTCTTTATCGATGCCTTCAACCTCGGCGGAAGAAGCGGATATAATATCAACCAAAACCCCAGTCCCTATATCTACGCCTATGAAGACCCGCCGAGAATGGAACTCAGTACAACCTATGGACTCGTGACCAGCTGCTATGGTGTTCGTTCTGTCCGTTTTGGAGCGAGGTTCACGTTCTGAGGCAATAAGAGCTGTCTGCTTAGTTCGACAAGATAAGAGGGAGGGAGCAATCCCTCCCTCCCTTTTTCTGCGCTGGAATTTGAGGGGAATTCTTAAGTCATTTGAGGTGAAGAAAGAAATATTTTTTTCGTTTGGAAACATATCAAGAAACATGAAATTTTAAAGCGCAGTTTTATCTCAAATGGAAGTTCTAAAGAAAGAAGGGATATGAAAAAAATTTATATTTACCCCTGGTCTTTGCCGGTGCTTTTTCTTATCGGTATTGTTCTCGTTCCAGCGTCTATGTATTCTCTAAGGAAGGAAGAATCAAGGCAAAATGTTCTTCTTATCACCATCGACACACTCAGAGCCGACAGGTTGGGCTGCTATGGCAGCCAAGACCCTAAAACTCCGAATATTGATAAGCTTGCCGAAAGAGGTGTCGTTTTTTCCAGAGCCTTTGCCAACACATCGACCACACTGCCATCTCATGCGAATATACTCTTAGGGACAACTCCAAACCATCATGGAGTTCATGAAAATTTAAATTTCATCGTCAGCCAAGAGCTATTAACCCTGGCCGAGCATCTCAGGAATAATGGCTATTCAACCGGAGCCTTTGTCGGAGCCTACCCCCTCGATTCGAGGTTTGGATTATCCCAGGGTTTCGACCTCTACGATGATAAATACAGCCGCATTCACTCTGTCAATCTCTCCTCCTTAGAGAGAAAAGCTGAAGCTGTGATCGACGCTGCCCTTGCGTGGCTGAAAGGCCGAATATCGCCCTGGTTTCTCTGGGTCCATTGCTGGGATCCGCATACCCCCTACGATCCGCCGGAGCCTTTTAAGACTCAATACAGAGATAATCCATACGAGGGGGAGGTCGCCTACGTCGACCTGATTCTGGGAAGGCTCTTCGATTATATGAAAGAGAATAACCTGTTCGATTCGGCTCTCATCATTTTTACCGGGGACCATGGCGAGTCATTGGGCCAGCATGGCGAGGAGACTCACGGTTTTTTCGCCTACAATTCATCCTTATGGGTTCCTCTCATCGTTTCCCTTCCTGAAAAAGCCCCGGGTCGTGTCGATGACTATGTCAGTCATATCGACATCTTCCCGACAGTCTGCGATGTGCTGGGAATCAAGAGGCCATCTTTTCTCCAGGGAACCTCTCTCCTCCCGGCCTTAAAGGGGAAGAAACTGCCAGAAAGGCCAATCTACTTCGAATCTTTGTATCCTTTTTACAGCCGTGGCTGGGCTCCCCTGAAGGGATTTATTTTCAGAAAGAAAAAATTTATCGATTCTCCTCTTCCCGAGCTCTATGACCTGAACCATGATTTTGATGAGCTCCGTAACCTTGCCGAGAAAGAAAAAGCCGCTCAACTCACATCGAAGCTCAAGGAAATTATCCAAACTCTGACACCTTCTGAGAAAGTTGACGCGGCTCAAAAGCCCGACCGCGAAACTCGCGAAAAGCTGGCAAGCTTAGGCTATATCTCAAGCGTTCGAATTTCGCAAAAGAAGGAGTTTAGCGTTAAAGATGATGTGAAGGTCCTCCTTCCTTATATAAATAAAATTGGTGAAGGCTGGAAACTGTACAAGAAGGGAAAACAAGACGCGGGAATCAAGCTCATAAAGGAAATCATCGAAGAAAGAAAAGATATAGATTTGGCCTATAAACAGCTTGGTTCCATCTATCAAGAGAGTGGAAACACAGAAGAGGCTATTGTCATCCTGGAGCGAGGGCTCAATGCTCTTCCCTCAAGCTACGAGATATTTATCGAATACATGAAGGCGCTCATTTCTGCCGAACAGTATGACAAAGCCATCAGCTCTTTCGAAAAAATGAACATGAGAGAAGCTGAGTATGATCCTGAAATATGGAGTAACCTCGGGACCGCCCATGCCAAGAGAGGCAATTTTGACGAGGCGATCAAAGCCTTCGAAATGGGCCTTTCCCTGGATGATAGGCATCCAGAGCTCTACAACAACCTTGCCAATGCCTGCTATTCCCACGGCCTGCAATCAAAAGATACCTTCATCTTTTCCAGATGCTTCGATTACTACAAAAAAGCCATAGAACTGGATCCCGAATATCCAGCTCCCTACTATGGATTAGGCCACGCCTACAGGCAGCAAGGAAACCTGGGAGGAGCCATCACCTGCTGGGAAAAAGCTCTGGCCGCAGATCCCGATTTCAGCCAGGCTCATTTTGATCTAGCCCTCGCCTATTTAAACACTGGCAATAAAGCCAAAGCGCTTGATTTGCTCAATGAGTATAAGAAACGATACTCTCATCTCATGCCTCCCGCTGAAAGAGAAAGATTAGACGCCCTTATTGAGCAGTGCAAGAAATAACCCAACTTTTTACGAGATAAAACCATGTTTAAAAATAAAATCATGAAAAAAAGTTACTTGCTCTATTTGCTTTCACTTGCTGTTGCTCTCTTGCTCCATTCGGCCTGCGCTTCTCACCGAATCTTAAAACCTCCTCTTGACTCCAACAGCCAGAAATTTTTAGATCTAATCCGCTATATCATCACCTCTCAGGAAGAGAGAATTTTCCGGGAAATGCCTCCCGAAGACCGAGGAGAGTTTATCACGGATTTCTGGGCAAGGCGTGATCCAGACTCCTCGACTCCTGAAAACGAATTCCGCTCGCAGTACTACACCAGGCTGGCTGTGGCTGATAAGACTTTCCGGGCAGGCATTCCAGGCTGGATGACTGATAGAGGAAGAATCTATATCCTCCTGGGACCTCCCACAGATGTCATTAAAAAGAGCATGGGAGATCCCTCAACAGAATTCAAGAAAGACCTGAGGGAACTCAGCTCAAATTTGTTGGAGGAGGGAACCTTCACGGAAAGACCGACAGAAATCTGGATCTACAACCAGTACCCGGATTATTTCTCTGGGCCTCTGCGCCTTGTTTTTGTCGATTATGATGGCAACGGGGATTACAAATTAACGACGGATGTGGAGGTGAAGCGTTTTTCCATGATATCCTATCTCCAGAGCGATCCCAATATGGTAAAGTATCAATGGATAGGAGAAATAGAGGAGAGTGAATCCCTTCCAGCCTTTCTTCCTTTTCTTGATTACTCCAGATCTCTGGGCGCAATACAAAAAAATGAGGAAGGAGCCTATGCTGTTGAGTGCGCCTTTGATATTCCTTACCGAGCCATAAGATATCAGGAAAAAAATGGCGGATGGGAGTATCATTTAGAACTGGGTATAGAGGTCAAGTTTATTGCGGAAAAAAGCTCTTACCGGCAGAAGAGAGAGATAAGGAGGCATATTTCTGACAAAGATCTTAAGAAAAATATTTCAGAAAGAAACGCGTTGAGAGAAAGCTTTTTCGTTCCTTTGAGTAAAGGAACAAACGAAATCTATTTTTCAGTTCGCGATAATACCCAGCAGAAAAGACTCCGCAAATTAGACATCGTTGAAGTAAAAAAGTAAAAATTTTATATGATTTATTATGTTTCGTGATGGGATGAAGGGAATATGATGGCAAAATGTCTCAGCGCACTGCCACCATTGAAAACCAAACTCCTTGAAATGATCGCTTTTTTCATGCCTTTTTCCCTCTCAACTTTCACTCTGTTTTTCTCCTAAGCGAAATTTTTATAAAAAAGGCAGGTTACTTCTTCACTCTCGCTCTTATGAACAGGGAAAGGATGATGACAGCGGCAATCACGACCAGAACGACAAGGACAATGAGAAACAAGTTCTCTTTAACGGGTAGCACCGGAACTTCCGGTGAGACCACCGGCAGAGAGACATGCGAGGCAAAGGTGCTGCTGCGGTGCAGGGTTATGGTCGGTGGAGGAGAAAGTTCCGGCGTTTCGAAATTTTTCTGGTCGGCGCAGGTGACCGTGATTCGAAGGCGATTGCCGGCATTGAAGATGTTGGACGTCGGATGCAGGTCAAAAACGAGCTTAACAGGCTCGCCTGCGGGCAGGGGCTCGATATCTTCTTTATAGCTTCGATGATAGGGAAGTCCCATGTAATTGTAAGGCGGCTTGGAAAGCTTGCGATGAGAAGCCCGCAAAACACCTTCGGCGAGATAATGGGAATAACCGTCCTTGTCCACCTCTTCCAGGTAGACGAAGAAATCACCGTCATCAGCCGTTGAGCTAACCCAGAGGCTAACCACAGGATGTCCGGTGACTTCCAGATTCTCCTCCAGAGGCTCAGTGGTATAAGTTAAGCCTTTGGCGTCGTTAGCGGACATGTCCCCATAACCAAAACCTCTTCCTCGGCCATCAGTCCAGCGGGTTGTTGTGCCTGACGTGGTCGTATAATCCACCACATATTTATCTTCTCCTGAGGGACTCTGCGGTAAAGTTCTCTTCAGAAGGCCATCATTGGAGGAGCTTGAACTACCTGAAGGGCCTTGGTGAAAATAAAAAAGCGTTGGCTCTGCCAGGGGAATTGGCCACTTTTTGGCTGTCCTCCAGGCACTGCCTTCTGGCGCTCCCATGGTGAAGTAATAAACGGGCGGCTCATCCATGATGCCGTTGTCGATTCCTTTCAGCCAGTAATCGTACCAGCGCAGGTGCTCGGCAAGGAAGTTGAAATCAAAATCAAATCCGATGAGCGGCCCGGTTGTCTTTTTCCAGCCCTCTCCCCCAATGTCATGAGACCAGGGAAGGATGATGATTTTCTGAGGAACTTTAAGGTTGTTGTACCAGGTCAAAGCATCCCGCGGCCACATATCGTACCAGCCTGCCACAGTGTAAACGGCCAGATGCGAGCCGCTCTTGTTAATGCCTTCCAGATAATAATGAGGGCTCCACTCGAGGCTGGGCCTCGTCGCTGTGCCAGGAATCAGGCTATCGCGGAAAGCGTTTGGAGTTGTATATTCGAACGGAGTGATATTGGCTTTATGCATTTCAACGGCATCTCTGGCCATGATAGACTGAAGGTCTTCGTCCACGGGCGGCGTAGGTGTCTCGACGTCCAGCTGCCTGACCAGCTGGCTCCATTCCCGGACAAAGTCGTCCTGGTAAACACCTCCAGGATGGGAGAAGGAGTAAACATCGAGCATCGCAAACACAGGGATGATGGCCTTAAGGTGCGGAGGTTCCATGCCCGCTGCTATGTACTGGGTGATTCCCAGATAAGAGCCGCCGAACATTCCGATATTTCCGTCACACCAGGGCTGCCGGGCAAACCATTCGATGATGTCATAGGCATCCTGGGCTTCCTCGGGTGTGAAAGCGCCTCGAAGTGTCCCGAAAGAAGCTCCACTGCCCCGGATATCCACGGCTGCGATGATGTATCCGTGTTTAAGAATTTCCTGAAGCCAGGGAGAGTCGATTGTCGAGCGAACTTTTCCCTCTTTTGTGTAGTTTGTCCGGTGGTAGCGAGTATGCGTCCAGATCAAGGGCAAAGGCTCACTGACCGGAACTCCGTTTTGAGCAGGGCGGTAAATGTCCACTGCCAGCTTGGTCCCATCACGCACTGCGACATACTGAGATGTCCGCACCCACTCCTCGTAGATAGCCTTTGAATAGCCTTTGTATTTTCCTGGAGCTGATATTTTTTCTTCCTGACTAAAAACTTTGATCCCCAGTCCGGCAATACAAAATGAGAGGCAAAGAACAAAAACCAGGATAACAAGTTGGCTCTTTCTGTACGGCTGCGTCATGCCTTGCACCTCCTCTCGGATATTATCTTGTTTATAAAAGAAATTACGAAATTTGTCGTCAAAGGTTCCATCATCCTTTTATTTAATTTGTATCAAGATTTGTGCCATAATAAAAGACTCTGAAGTCCTTGCGTAAATGTTAAATGCGACGACACATAACCTATTTTGTCTTAATGTCAAATATGACATGCAGGTTTGAATTAAGTAGCGTGTCCTCCTCGTTTATGGAGCGGAAGAGATGAGTCTTCATTTTCAGGCGTGAAGAAAATCATGAAAACCCCGAAAGCAAGGTTGGGAGAAAGCCATGAAACGAAAAGTTGAAACTTTACTCGCCATCGCGCTTGTGATTATTGCCGTCGTCTTTTTTTTGACAACTTTAAATACCAACACCAGCCACAAAGAATATAAGTCTTCCAGCATCTCTGCCACAACTGAAGACGCCATCACCGTCCGAAACATGACTCATGGCACCGTGCATTACTGGATCAAGCCGTCTACTTCTAACGAAGAGCCGGAAAAAAAGTCCCTGGACGTAGGCAAGATCCATCGCTATCCCGGTCATACGGGCATAGACATCACGTACGAACGTGTGGACCGTGTGGACACTCGCTTTCTTTTTCCTGGGAAACCTTATTCTTTTCGCTATGACAATCAAAACCTGGTTCATCTTTATGAAGGATCACACGGCAGGGAGGATGCCGTTGACCTGGCGCCTTTTGTGCCCACGCCCATGGCCGTGATGGAGAAGATGCTTGAGATGGCAGAGGTCGATGCAAGCGATGTCGTCTTCGACCTTGGCTGCGGAGACGGACGGATCGTCATCACCGCGGCCAGGAAGTATGGTGCGCGTGGTGTCGGTATCGATATCGTGCCTCAAAGAATTAAGGAGTCCAGGGAAGGTGCAAAGAAAGCCGGTGTGGAGGAGTTGGTTGAATTCCGGCTCGGAGATTTGACAAAAATGGATTTTTCCGAGGCAACGGTCGTTACTCTCTACCTCTTGCCGGAATCCAATGAGCTGCTTCGTCCTCTCTTTGATAAACAGCTAAGACCGGGGACATATGTTGTCTCTCATAACTACTCTATTCCGGGGTGGGAGGAAAAAGAGGTCGAAGTGGTGGAAGTGAACGATGAGGAGGGCGAGACTCATACCATTTTTCTCTATAAACGGTAATCCTCTCTATTTGGCAGAGGCAGAGATAATTCTGAAGCTCGGTGAGGAGGTTTTGGCGATGAAGGCTATGGTCATGACAAAGATATGTGACCTAAATGAAAATAAAAATCCTCTTGAGCCGAGAGACGTCCCGAAGCCAGTGCCAGGTGCGAATGAACTTCTGGTCAAGGTTCTGACCTGCGGCGTCTGCCATACAGAACTGGATGAGATCGAGGGAAGAACACCTCCTCCGCGAGTACCGGTCATTCTCGGCCATCAGGTTGTGGGGCGTGTAGAGCAAACCGGCCACAAAGCCAGCAAGTTCAAGGCGGGCGACAGAGTTGGAGTCGCCTGGATTTACTCGGCATGCGGGGCGTGCAAATTCTGCAAAAGCAGCAGGGAGAATCTTTGCCCTGATTTCAAAGCTACCGGACGCGATGTCAACGGTGGCTATGCCGAATACATGACGGTCCGGGAGGACTTCGCCTATGGAGTTCCCGAAATTTTCTCAGACTTAGAAGCTGCGCCCCTCCTCTGCGCGGGCGCTATCGGCTACCGCTCGTTAAAGCTGACAGCGCTTAGAGACGGCCAGAACCTCGGGCTGACCGGCTTCGGAGCCTCCGGACATCTTGTCCTGATGATCGCCAAGCACAAATTTCCGAAGACAAAGGTTTATGTCTTTGCCAGAGCCGAGGAGGAGCGAGAATTTGCCCGGGAGCTCGGTGCTGTCTGGGCAGGGGACACCGGAGAGTCGTCTCCCGAAAAATTGGACAGCATTATCGACACAACCCCTGTGTGGAAGCCGATGGTCGAGGCGCTGTGGAATCTGGATAGTGGAGGAAGGCTCGTCATCAATGCCATCCGCAAAGAAGATGTGGACAAAGAGTATCTCCTGAAACTGGATTATCCCGCTCATCTCTGGATGGAAAAGGAGATTAAAAGCGTGGCCAATATTAAGAGAGCTGATGTCGAGGAATTTCTTAAACTGGCGGCTGAGATTCCCATCAAGCCTGAAGTACAGGAATACCGGCTGGAAGAGGCGAATAGGGCTCTAGTGGAAATTAAGGAAAGAAAGATCCGCGGAGCAAAGGCTCTGAGAATCAGCTAAAGAGAATCTCAGATTACGTTGCATAGATTTTGTTTTTAATTTTTGATGAAGAGGATAACGATGTACATCATTGTAGTTCTTGCCATGCACGGGACTCCACCGAGAGATTTTCCGAAAAATGAAATGATGGAGCTTTTCGCTCTGTACCAGCGGCTGGAATCTGCCGGCGAAGCCGAGCGCAAGGACTTGGAAAAGCGCCATAGAAAATTAGAAGAGAAAATGCGCAACTGGCCGCGAACCGCGGAAAACGATCCCTTTTTTGCTTCATCCCAGCAAATCGCCAGAAGCCTGAGTGAAGTTTTAAAGGCTGAGGTCTTTATTGGCTTTAATGAATTCTGTGCTCCAAGCATAGAAGAGGCTATCGGTCAGGCTGCGGCGAGATCGCCTGAAAAAATCGTAGTCATTACGCCCATGATGACACGGGGAGGCAAGCATTCTGAAGTGGATATCCCGTTAGCTCTCAAGAACGCCCAGGAAAATTACCCTGACCTTGAGATAGTCTACGCCTGGCCCTATGAAATTTCAGACATCGCCCAGTTTCTGGCCAAACAGATCAAGCGTTTTGTGTAAAGAGTTGTCTGCGGCTAGGAGAGATGGTGAGATAGACTGTCTCCTTTACTATTAGGGATGTCCAAGGCTTTGATAGTGGAGGGATTACGCTTAGCCTTCCAGATTTTTTTGGTTGACTTTGGGTTGACTTGAGATTCCACGCCGCCTTCAATAAAATTGCCGTTCACGCGTCCTTCAAACACCAAAGTCTCTGGCTGCCCCGTAACATTTTGCTCGATCACGAACTGGAGTCTGTCTCCATCTAATTTCGCATCCTTTATCGCCATCTTAGATTGGCCTACGGTGACAGTCCCACTGACGGACTGAAACAGTTGGTCCATTTGAAGCATATAATGAGTTTCTCTCTTTCCAGCCGGTATGGTCCATTCCCAGGTGCCCGTTACGTTGGCAGGGACAATCCAGAAATAGACATTGTGGGTTTCATTATTATCTATGACCAGCGAGCTCTTATCAGGCCGCCATTCTGACATGCCAAAATCGTGCGAGACAATACGAGTGCCCGGCCTTAGCTCCCTCAAGAGTTTTGGACGCAATTCGAGATTGACTGAAGTAAGAAGGTAAAGCGATACGACGGTTGCCCTGTGGATGTCAGCCTGAAAAAAGTCCTGTTCAATAAATTGGACAAGGCTTTCAACTCCTGCTTTTGCTGCATTTTCCTTGCTTTCTTTGATCCGTTGCGGGTTGAGATCCACTCCTACGCCGTGAGTTCCAAATTGTTGAGCAGCCATGATGACGATTCGTCCATCACCGCACCCAAGGTCGTAGAGCGTATCATCTTTTCCCACTTCTGCTATTCTGAGCATTTCCTCAACCACCTTATACGGCGAGGGGACGTAGGGAACATCAAACTCTTCTTCTTGAAAAAAGGCTTTATTTGGGAATAGAAAGAGTGAGACACACATCACACCAATCGCTAATTTTCTCATCTTTTTTTCCTCACTTATCATTTTTAAATCTGGAAAGATATAAGTTTTTTTCTAAATTCTAAGCCATCTACAGGCTGAATATAGATAAAATTTTTTAACCTGTCAATCACTCCACTTCCCTCATTTGGGCCACAATTTTTGTTTTGGAATATGAAGAAATTAGAAATAAGAGCATTAATCAAGGCTTGGGTTGAAAAGGAGAACCTCGGGCAAAGTTCCATGACATAATTTTAAATTGTCTTGATTTGCTTTCAGATTAAATTGAATTTGAATTTTACCTGTGATAGTATTACCCACGTTGAAATTGAAGATGCCTGCCCGGTTGTATGAACAGGCAGGGATCACAAGGGATCAGGGAAAATTTCAACAAGTAAAAAATATGTTCCCCCCTTATTAAAAGTCTAATATTAAAAGGAAGTCAGAAATGAATATTTATGTAGGGAATTTAGCGCGAGAGGCCACTGAAGAAGATTTGCGAAAGGCTTTTGAAGCCTTCGGGCAGGTCACGTCTGTCAAAATCATCACAGACAAATTCACCGGGGATTCGAAGGGATTCGGATTCGTGGAGATGGCCAGCAGTTCCGAAGCCCAGTCCGCGATCTCCGGGCTTGATGGCAAGGATTTGAAGGGGCGCGCCATTAGGGTCAATGAGGCCCGCCCTCGTCGTGATGACCGTCGAGGTGGAGGAGGCTTCGGCCGAGGTGGGTTCGGGGGTGGAAGACGCTTCTGATAACTGGCACTCGGACATTCAAAATCGTAGCTAACTTTTGCATTGAAGCAGATTTGAGGGCTGCCTGGCTTGGCCAGATGCCTCTACAAATTCGTAAATACTCCTATCACCCCAGCCAAAAGAAGGAAAAATTCTGCCTGAAAGATGCCTAATTCATCCTCGTGATTGTTTGCTAATATCAGGCTGTTTGATTATTGGCCTCCCATGAGAGGCAGAGGTACCCGAAGTGGAATGTAAGAAGTTGTGTTCAACTATCAAATTCCAAAAAGGAGTAATGTATGAAAAAATATGAGAGAAAGGAAAGAAAGAAAAGAGAAAGGAGGAGAGAGAAAAGAAAGAGAGAAAAGAGAAAAAGAAGGAATTTAATGTAAACTTGGAGATTTTCTTAAGAACATTAACAATTCTGCTCTTTTCGTATTGGAGTCCTGAACATGGCAACGGGTGATCGCGGGATAAAAGTTCTCGATAAACAAAGAAAAGTCTGCTCTAAAAGAAGAAATTCCCCCATCGTTTCGTTCGAGGGTCCGGGGCAAACATCGGATCCTTTCAGAATCTACCTGAGAGAGATGATTAACATTCCATTGCTAACGAGAGATGGAGAAATACTCGTCGCAAAGGAAATTGAAAGGGGAGAAGAGATAATTATTAAAGCCCTTTCAAAAACACGATTTGTTCACAATGAAATTCTCTCACTGGAAGACAAAATAGATGAAGATGATGAAACCTTCCAAACTGTGTTTGATTCCAGCGAAGATGAATTCACAAAAGGAAAACTCGAGAAAAAAAAGAAGATTCTGGCCAACATCAATGAAATAAGAAAGTTAAGCACCCAATTAGAAAAGATCCCCGAATCAAAAAAATATGCTGTTGCACGTGGGCGTCTCATCGTCAAAATGAGCCACCTCATCAGGGAACTTAATATCCGCTCTCGTTATAGAGAAAAGATAATTGAGAATCTTCGTGAAAAGCTCAAGGCCATCGACGAATTAGAAACAACCAAGCAAGAGCTGAATGCTTGTTTCCCTAAAGCTAAGGACAAGAAAATGGAAGAAGAGCTGAAACTTAGGATTAAGAAAATCGACAATCTTCTGACAATATGCGAGAAAGATATCGGTCTTGATTCACAGGAATTAAGAAAAAGATTGCAAACCATTGCCAGCGGAAAGCAGATCTGCGATCGAGCGAAGAAAGAGCTTGTCGCCTCTAACCTAAGACTCGTGGTTTCCATAGCCAAGAAATACAGCAACTACGGGCTCCAGTTTCTTGATTTGATTCAGGAAGGAAACATAGGCTTGATGACAGCAGTGGATAGATTTGAATATCAAAGAGGGTATAAATTTTCAACTTATGCGCATTGGTGGATAAGACAGGCAATAACACGTGCAATTGCTGATCAGGCGAGGACGATAAGAATTCCTGTGCATATGATCGAATTCATACACAAGTTAAATAGAGTGTCAAAACGCCTTGTCCAGGAAAAAGGCAGAGAGCCAACACATGAAGAGATTGCAGAAAAAATGGATATGCCCGTCAGTAAAGTGCAAAAAATCATGAAGATTGCCCAAGTGCCCCTTTCGCTCGAGATGCCAGTAGGAGAAGGAGAAGAAAGCCATTTGAGTGATTTTATCGAAGATAAAGATATCCTTACGCCTCCCGATGAAGTCATTCATATTAATTTGAAAGAAAAAATTGAGGAAGCGCTGAAATCGCATACACAGAGAGAAGCAAACGTTTTAAAAATGAGATTTGGGCTGGGAGATGGTAACGAACATACCCTGGAAGAAGTCGGGCAGCAATACAAAGTTACGCGTGAGAGAATTAGGCAAATCCAGGAGAAAGCGATAAGGAAGTTAAAGTGTTCTAGCTACAGACAAAAACTAGAGTCCTTTACAAAATAGCCGAACCTATTTCCCAGGAGTTTTTCTCGCGGGAGATTTTCTTATGACTTCTTAGAGGAAAACCTCATGAGCATGGAACTCGCGCGAAAGGCAAAGCCAAGAGAATTATGATAAATTCCTTGACCTCTGGAAAGACGCTGATCCTGGTATTGCTGAGGTAGAGGATACTAAGAAAAGGTTGGTTGGGCTGCGTGAGTTCCCTTAGACCCTGATTTTCCTCAGAAAGGAAGTAAATCAATGACAAGAGAAAAGGAGAGAAGAGACAAAGAAAAAAGAGAAAAAGCGAGAATAAAAAGAGAAAAAAGAGGGAGGGAGAAAAGAAAAGGAAGGATTTCAGGTTAAACGTAGAAAACCGGTAAAATGGAATATTTACTTGATATCAATGGAGCTTTAAAGGAAGGAGAAGGGAAAGACAATTGGGCCGAGCAGAAGCCAAAGACTCTAAAGCCTCAGCCTCCGAATAACAAAAAAAGACACATGAGCGAATTAGCGGCTGAGGGGAGACGGGTGAGTAGAAAGAATTTCTCTAAGGTGAAAAAAACAATTTAGGTATTAAGGGAGGTTACAGTGAAAGAACTCGTTGAATTGATTGCCAAATCATTAGTGGACAATCCGGACAAGGTTCGGGTTTCCCAATTAGAGGGGGAACAGAGCTCGATCATTGAATTAAAGGTTGCTCCGGAAGATGTAGGCAAGGTTATTGGAAAACAGGGAAGGAATGTTCAGGCTATCAGAATCATTCTCGGTGCTGCTGGAATGAAACTGAAAAAGAGACTTATTCTGGAGTTAATCGAAAAAAGGTAATTTGGTCAGCACAGGGAAATCATTATCTGTTAGCGTTTGTAACGTTTGCCCCAGAATCATACGTTATATTCTAATGAGCATGGGGCGAAGCGGATAGTCAATTTAACAAACCTTAACAGCTTCCTAGAAACTTTCCTTAAGAGACGGTTTCGCCCTTGCAGCTCTTTCGAGCGGGGGAGTGACGGTAGATGGAATTTTGCCTATACTGATCCTGTTTTGAGTTGCAGGATGGATTTCTTTGAGCGCTGCGCCAACTTTTTTCCTTTAAAATTGAACTCTCTAAAGTTTTTTGCTTGAAGTGGAAAAAAACCTGCAAACGTGGTAAATTTTTAAATCCTTGTTGAATCTGTTTTCGGCGTGGGCGGTTAGCTCAGTCGGGAGAGCGCAGCGTTCGCAACGCTGAGGTCGGGGGTTCAAGTCCCCTACCGTCCACCATTTTTTTAGAAAAATGATAAGCAGCCAGATTTTAGTCATAGCCGGCACAGCGGCCACACTGGGTTTTGTCCACACCGTCCTCGGGCCCGACCATTACCTTCCCTTTATCGTCATCAGCCGGGCCAGGCACTGGACTCTGGCCAAGACGCTGCTCATTTCCTTTTTATGCGGATTGGGTCACGTCCTGAGCTCTGTTGTACTTGGATTGGTCGGGATTGCCCTGGGAGTGGCTGTCTTCCGCCTGGAGTCTATCGAATCTTTTCGCGGCGGAACAGCAGCCTGGCTTCTCATCGGCTTTGGCTTTGCCTATTTTATCTGGGGCCTGCACAGGGCGATCAAAAACAGGCCGCATAAGCATCTCCATCTCCACGCCGAAGGCGAGGAGCATGAGCATCTTCATAGCCACGAATCAGGGCATGCACATGTTCATGACCAGGAGAAAAAGACCAGCCTGACGCCCTGGATTCTTTTTACCATATTCGTCTTCGGTCCCTGCGAGCCTCTCATTCCTCTGGTCATGTACCCGGCGGCAAAACACAACATCCCCGGAGTCATCTTGGTCGCATCAGTCTTTAGCCTGGTCACAATCTTGACCATGCTCACCATCATCGCCATTTCCTCCTGGGGGATAAGCTTTGTTCGCTTTGGCCGGCTGGAGAGATATGTCCATGCCCTGGCCGGGGCGATGATTTTTCTTTCAGGAATTAGCGTCCAATTTCTCGGCCTCTAGCGGTTGATTAGTTTTCGGCAATTGTCTATCATCCGGATTGGGCTTTCTTCATGAAGTTCATCGTCGACTGCATGCTCGGGAAGCTGGCCAAATGGCTCAAGATTCTCGGCTTTGACACCCTCTATTTCAGCAAAATCGAAGATTCCGAGCTCCTGGCTCTGGCTCAAAAAGAAAAGAGGACTCTTCTAACCAGGGATAACGGCCTGCTCGCGAAATCTCGCAGAATCCAGACCCTGTTCATAGAGAGCGAGAACTGGAACACTCAGGTCAAACAGGTTTTGGATAGTTTTAATCTCTGGAAGGATGTGAGCCCTTACTCACGCTGCATCACATGCAATGTCGAACTCAAAGACCTTCCCAGGAAGGCTGCCAAGAATCTTGTGTCTCCGTTTGTTTATGAGCGAGCCAGCGCCTTTGCCCTCTGTCCCCAATGCGGCCGTGTCTTCTGGGGCGGAACGCACATCCTTGATATGGAACTCAAAATCAAAGAAATTTTGAGAGAGAAAAAAAAGAAAACAGGCAGAAGTCAAGTCAAAAAAATTAACAACAATCCAAAAGCTTAATTTCCTTTCTAAAAAAATTCATAATTTTCCATGAAAGCATCCGTAACTCTGTGATGTGCAGGATCAGGCTGGGTGCTGAGAAAACCGTATGGAAGGCTGAGCGGGCATGGTTCCTCGACTGAAGGGAGAGGAGAACGAAGCCTGGAATCGAGCCGCTTTTGACTCGCTGGGGCAAAAGCGGCGTGTTTTCGAGGCACCTTGCCTGATCCATAACATGATTTTTCGCCACGGAAAAAAAGGCTTACATTTTCCATGAATCTGTTGATTTCTTTTGTTTGGATTAATAGAATGAAGCCTAAACTGATTTCCCTCCTAAAAGTGAGGTGATACAATGAGCATCATCAGCAAGCTGTTTGGGACATCCCCTTTTGAGCCCCTTTACCAGCATATGTTAAAGGTTAAGGCTTGCGTCGATCTGGTCAAGCCGTTTATGGATGCCGTCCTTGCCGGAGATGATAAGAAAGCGGAAGAGGTCGCCGAGAAAATCTATAAGGCGGAGCATGACGCGGATTTGGTGAAAAAGGACATCAGGAGTCATCTTCCGAAAAGCATTTTCTTACCTGTCTCCAGAGGAGACCTCCTGAGCTTTCTGAAGGAGCAGGACCATATCGCCGATTCTGCGGAAGACTTGGCTGTTTTACTCACCATTCGGAAGCCAAATTTGCCTGAAGACATCAAAGAAGAGCTGAAAGATTTTGTGGATAAAGTTCTGGCGACTTACGAGACGGCCATGAAAGTCTCGAGCGAGATCAAAGTCCTGGCTGAGACCTCTTTCGGAGGTGTTGAGGCCCATAAAGTCGTTGAATTGATCGAGAAGCTCAAGTTCAGAGAGCACGAGGCGGATAAAGCCCAGATGGCCGCAGCCAGAAAGCTGTTTGCCATCGAAAACAAGCTGGACCCTGTTTCTGTTGTGATGTGGATGCACATCTTCAAAGAGCTCGGGACTTTAGCCAACCATGCTGAGAACACCGGAGACCGAATGAGAATCATGCTCCATGGCAGCTGAAGCAGCTCAAAAAATTTTTCGTTCGCTTTTAGAGGAAATGAAGAAGACTGTGCCTTTACTAATACAAACGCACTAAATAAAATGTCATTGCGAGGAACGCAGTGACGAAGCAATCTCATTTAATAAGGGAAGATTGCCACGCTCCCTTCGGTCGCTCGCATGTATGACAATGTGAAGATATTTAATGCGTTTGTATTAATAAGTCAGGTGAGTTGGCATGGACGTTAGTTTTCTCATTCTGGTTTTTGCTCTACTCATAGGTCTTTATAGTGCGATCAACATCGGAGCCAACGATGTGGCCAATGCCATGGCCACTTCTGTGGCTTCGGGAACTCTGACCATCAAAAAGGCAGTTCTTGTCTCTGCGACCTGTAATGTTTTTGGAGCGATATTAGTCGGAACTCACGTGACCAACACCATCCGCAAAGGGCTTATCGACCCTTCGCAATTCGCTGACAGGCCGACCCTGCTCATGTTCGGGATGCTGGCTGCTGTCCTCGGCTCAGCCCTCTGGGTGAATATCGCCACTTATCTCCGGCTTCCTGTCTCCACGACCCATTCAATCGTTGGGGGGGTGATCGGATTTGGTCTGGTTAGCGTTGGATTTTCAGGTATAACCTGGAAAGTGGTCATTTTTATCGTGTTGAGCTGGATTATCTCTCCTGTTGCCGGTGGCCTTGTCTCGTTCATAATTTTTTCTATCATCAAGAAATTTATTCTGAGCTCTCCTCAGCCCATAGAACAGACGAAAAGGATTGGCCCCTTTTTTATTGGAACAGTATTTTTTATTCTTACCCTGGCCATAATCTATGAGGGGCTGGAAAACCTTCATCTAGACCTACCCTTTTTTAAGGCGTTTTTTATTTCTCTCGCCGTAGGAGCCGCTGGCTATCTTGTTGGCGCTATTTTTCTGAGAAGATATAAAGAAAGAGAAACCGATCCCTATTTTCAGGTCGAAAAAATGTCAGGCCCTTTACAGATACTTTCGGCCAGCTTTGAATCGTTTTCTCATGGAGCCAATGATGTGGCCAACGCCATCGGCCCTGTGGCTGCGATTGTCGTCATTTTTCAAACCCAGAGGGTTGAGATGAAAGTTGCCGTTCCTATGTGGCTGCTTCTTCTTGGAGGTGTTGGTCTAGCTATCGGGACTTATGGCTGGGGTCGCGGAGTTATGGAGACAGTAGGAAAAAAGATTACCTCCATAACTCCCACGCGAGGTTTTTCTGCCGAATTCGGAACAGCCGTAACCGTGCTTCTTTGTTCACGACTCGGATTGCCTGTTTCAACGACCCATGTCTGCGTGGGAAATATCATCGGAGTTGGCTTGGCCCGGGGGATATCGGCCATCGATTTGAATGTGATTAAAAAAATCTTTTCGGCCTGGATTATATCTCTCCCGGCTGCAGGCCTTTTCTCGATAACGATATATCTCATTCTTTCCTCATTAATTAGATAATTGAGAGTTCTTTATTTTTACGGTTAAATTGAAGAATAAGGTCAATTGCTTATGGAAGGAGAGAGAGGATATACTCTTTCTTGAAGGAAAGAAACGCCGGGTGAGGAAATACGTATATATAAAAAAGCATAAAGTGTATTAACAGGAGGAGCGATGTTAGTCGTCACCACTCCAAGTATCGAAGGCAAGAAAATCGTAAAATATATGGGATTGGTCTCAGGGGAGGCCATTTTGGGCGCCAATATCTTCAAAGATTTTTTTGCCGGAATCCGCGACATTGTCGGTGGAAGGTCAGCCGCCTATGAAAAAGAATTGCGCAAGGCTAAAGAGATAGCCGTAGGCGAAATGATGGAAGAGGCCAAGGCCCTGGGCGGCAATGCCGTTGTCGGCGTTGACCTCGATTACGAGACCATACAGGTCGGCCAGACTGGCGGGATGCTCATGGTGAGCGCCAGCGGGACAGCTGTTGTTTACGAATAAGAAAGGGGGAGAAAATGGAGCAACATGTCAAGATCATTTCCATATTGTGGATCATTTCCGGGATTTTGGGCCTCTTTATGGCATTCATGATTTTTGGCGTGCTTTTTGGAATTACGTTTATTCCCGATATTGAGTATGATGCGGTTGTCATCCTGAGAATTATCGCCGTTTGGGGCTCCATGTTTTTTGCCGTTCTCGCAGCTCCCGATATCATCGGCGGCATTGGCCTGATGAAAAAGAAAGAATGGGCAAGAATTTTGGTCCTGGTTCTTTCCTTCTTTAATCTTCTCTGGTTTCCTCTGGGAACAGCCTTGGGAGTTTATTCCATCGTCATCCTGATAAGAGAAGATACCGTTAAGCTTTTCAAGAAATCTCCTGGGTAAAAAACCGAACAGAACGCAACGTAAAAATAAATAAGAAGCTTGTTTACGCAGCTGATGAGATTTTTTTGCGCGTCAATCCTCTGAAGAAACGCTAAGAAGGCGAAAGCGATTTCTCATTCGAACGTAATCGTCTCTTCGCCGTTGTTTGAAAAAACGCATAAAGATTTCCATAAGTTTCAGGCGTCACAGCGTTTGACTTTTCGCGGCCTTTCATATAGAAATGATTTGCGCAGAAGACAAAAATGAGGGGATAGAATTCCGGTAAAGGAGAGAATGATGAAACGGATACCCTCTTTTTTGATCATCCTTTTGATTGTATCGGGGACAATTCATTCGCTTGAAGCCGGAAATTCATCAGGGGAGATGCCAGACATGAATTCCATAATTTCAGTCCTGAAAGCCAATAATATTAAATATTTTATCTTTTCCAACAGCCAGGGAAACCAGTTTGTTGTTGTTCCTAAATTCGGAGCGAGGATTCTGGCTGTCTCAGTGGGGGGAGAGAATCTGTTCTGGGTCCATCCTGACATTCTCAAAGGACAGGGAGGCCAGCGCTCTTGGATTTCTCCGGAAGGAGGAGACAAAGGTTTTATCTTCGGGCCCGACTGGAAAGGAACCAGAGACTTTTCCATGCTCGATCCGGGAAATTACGTTGTTTCCTCTCACAAGGAGAATAAGTCGATTGTGCTTAAGAATACTTTCCAGACGACCTCTAATGACGGCAAAGAAAAATATAATCTGACTCTGACCAGAGAAATGCGGCATGAAGGAGACCCTCTTCAGGATGACCCCGATTTCAAAGGTTTGAAATACGGTTTTCTCGGAATCGACTTTGTCCATAAGCTCAAGAATAATTCGGATGTTTTTCTCGACAGGATATTAGGATTGTGGTCTTTGATCCAGATTCCGCCAAAAGGGACGATGATTGTGCCTGTGATTGAGATAGAAAAAGAAGCCTGGAGAGCGACATATTTTGAGCCCATTCCTGAGGAATTTGTCAAAGCCAACCCAGATTCTTTTTCCTTTTACATTCACGGCAGCCAGCGTTACAAGGTCGGTATTCGACCTGAGTCAGCCCGGGGAGTGATTTGCTATCTTTCCAAGACAATGAAAGGAGACACCTTCATCGTCTTTATGATGTTTCCTGTCAAGCCTGAACCCCAGTATGTGGACAGACCAAAAACAGAGCAGGAGACAAACGGCGATGCCATCCAGCTTTACAGCCACTTGGAGAAGGGACCGCTGGCTTTCGGTGAGCTCGAATGCCAGTCCTGGGGTTTGGACATTCAGCCCGGCAGCGAGCAGGCTTTTCCGGTCAAAATCTACATCTACAGGGCTCCTCTTGATGTTTTGCAGATGATAGGAAAGAAACTCGTCTGCCTTCAATTTGATAAAGCCTTTATTTTTTAAAAAAGTTAAAAAAGCAGACAGGTTGCTTTTACACAGTTAACCTCTCCTTTCGCCAATATCAAAAAAACAAAAAGGGGACAGGCCCCTTTTTCAAGGTTAATTTCTTCTTTCGCCAATATCAAAGAGGATAAAACAGACGGTTATGATCCAAACACCGAGAGGAAATTCGAGATAGAAGCGAGATAGAAGTAAGATTTAGGAGAGAAGATGCTGAGACTTTCCTCCAGTAAAGAACGCTTCATTTATTGCCGCGAGCATCCTGTGGGCTTTTTTCTCCAAAATAGAATTTTATTCCTATTTTGAATTCTGTACCGCCAAAATTTAGGTCTTGCTCCACATCATAAATGTCCGGCCGAGTACTTTTAAATTTAGTTTTTCCAACAATCTCTCTAACCTCAAAAAAAATTGCTAACCTTTTGGAGACATCACAATCAAAACCAAGGTTGAAGGTGGGAGCAAGTTCATTAATCTTATCGGATTCGGTCCAGCTTTCCACTGTGCCGTTGGTCTGATTGTAAAATTTTTTATATTTTATCGTGTAATATCCGAGACCTAATCCGATACAAACTGAAAAATTTTCCCCCACGGGTGTCGTAAAAAATACAGATGCATTTATAGGGATTGTGGAATAAGTCGTTTTGGCAGAGGTCTCCATCCCTAGCGATGGCCGGGTCGTCTTCCAGGAGCTGGTAGAGTAAGCATAAGCAAATTCACCAGTTATGCCTAATCGCTTTGTAAATTGATAGCCTATTTGAGCGCCAAAGCGCAAGGAATTCATGCGGCAGGCGCCAACGGATGGCTCCCAGACAAAAGGAAACGTTCCGGTGCTGACACCAACATTGAACCCCCTTTGCGTATCTGCTGATAATGAAGAGCAAAGGTTAACAAAAATGAAAAAGCAAAAACAGGTAAAAATGATAATTTTTTTCATTAATTTATTCTTTCCAAACCTAATTATTAATTGGCTATTAATATAAAAGGAGAAGAAAATTATGTCAAGAAAATCTTGAAAATCTTGATGGTTTCGACGGGTTGAGTCAATCCTTTGACGGCGATGGTTTCCTCTTTGAGCTTTTTTCGATTGTTAAAGACCGGGTAAGATATTATAATTTGGACTTCAAACAATGACTGTCTCATAGAGGAAGAAGAAGAAAAAGGGGACAGCCTGCAGGCCCCTTTTTCCGTTTTCAAAGCGAGAATTTCAGAGAGAAGGCGTTTTTCCATGAGAAGTTGAAGGGGAGTATGAAGAATTGATAAAAAAATCATTTGCAGCGTTCCTTAGCCTTCTTCTCTTTCTCCCTCTTTCGGCTCACAACCGAGTCAAAGGTTATCTTTTCATCATCGGCGGCGGTTCCCGGCCCGAGAGCATGATGAGAAGGTTTGTCGAGCTTGCGGCGACATACAAAAGCGGGAAAATCGTCATTTTTCCCACGGCCAGCGCCACGCCCGCTGAAGTCGGGCTGTCGCAGGCAGAGGAGCTTCGAAAACATGGCGCCCGTGATGTCGAGTATCATATTCTGAGCCGGGAACAGGCCATGGAGGAGGAAAGCGCGAAAATTCTGGATGAGGCGGGCGGAGTTTTTTTTTCCGGAGGAGTGCAGTCGCGGCTGACCGATATTCTGGTCAACACTCCTCTTCACCGAAAACTCCTTGAGATATACGAGAAAGGCGCGACAATCGGCGGGACAAGCGCTGGAGCTGCGGTGATGAGCGAGATCATGATTACCGGCGATGAAAGGAGAGAAGTCCAGGAAGGTCATGAATTCGAGACGATCCAGGCTCAAAACATCATCATAGTCCAGGGCCTTGGATTCATCAAGGCTGCGGTCATCGACCAGCATTTTATCAAGCGCAAAAGACACAACCGGCTCATCAGCCTCATCGCCGAGCATCCGGAGCTGCTCGGCATCGGTATCGATGAGTCGACAGCCATCGTTGTCAACCCAGATCAAGCGTTTGAAGTCATCGGCGAGGGAAACGTTATCGTCTATGACGCTTCCCGGGCAAAGATTCAAATCCTTCACTCTCAATCCTTAAGCGCCTCCAACATCAAAATGCATGTTTTAAAGGCCGGCGACAGATTCAATCTAAAGACAAAAAATGTGTTGAAATAATGGCCATAAAGAAAACAAAGCTGCCCCACACTCTTGTTCTCATCTATGCCATGGTTGTCTTGACCGCCATCGCCACCTGGATTGTCCCTGGGGGCGAGTATCAGAGAGTGGAAAAGGACGGACGGACAATTCCGGTTGCCGGCTCCTTCCAGTTTGGCGAGCACCAGCCCCAGGGGCTTGGAGCACTTTTTATCTCTCCGGTTAAGGGATTTATTGAAGCCGCTCCGATCATCATCTTTATTTTTGTTGTCGGCGGCGCCTTTGCTGTCATCCAGAAAACCGGCGCCATCACAGTTTTTATCCAAAGCCTTGCCCTGAAATTCGGCCAGAGCAAAGCTCTGCGCGCCCTGCTAATTCCCGTCACCATGGTCATTTTCTCCCTGGGAGGCGCAGTCTTCGGCATGTGCGAGGAGACCATGCCTTTTGTTCTCATCTTCGTCCCCCTGGCACTTTCACTCGGCTATGACACCATCGTCGGAGTCTGCATACCCTTTGTCGGGGCGGCTTCGGGTTTTGCAGGAGCCTTCTTCAATCCTTTTACAGTGGGAATCGCCCAGGGAATTGCCGGCCTCCCCCTTTATTCAGGCATCGGCTACAGGCTTGCGGTCTGGGCCGTTGGAACAGCGATAGCCATCGCTGTCGTCATGCGCTATGCCTCCAAGGTTTTGAAAAATCCAAGAATCAGCCCCAGTTATGAAGAAGATAGGGAGAAGAAAGGAGGGCTCGAGCTTGACCTCTCAGTCGAAAAAGTCAAGATACTCAGGTCCCATAAGCTGGTTCTCATCCTCTTCCTGCTTGGCATGGCGCTTCTTGTTTTTGGCATTCTGCGTTACAAATGGTACATCAACGAGATCGCCGGCCTTTTTCTCGCCTTAGGAATTCTTTCCGGAATTCTGGGCAGGCTGAATGCAGAGGAGCTGGCCGGAGCTTTTGTCAGTGGCGCAAAGGATATGATCAACGCTGCGCTCATCATCGGCTGCGCCCGGGCGATTCTGGTTGTGGCCATGGACGGAAAAATTCTGGACACAACGCTTTATTATATGGCCAAAGCCATCTCCGGCTTCCATCCCATTCTCTCTTCGCAACTGATGTTCGTCTGCCAGTGCATCATCAATTTCTTTGTCCATTCTGGTACTGCGCAGGCTGCCCTGACCATGCCCATCATGGCTCCACTCGGAGACCTGGTGGGCATTACCCGCCAGACATCGGTCTTTGCCTTCCAGTTAGCCGAGTACATCAATCCGGTTTTGCCAACATCTGGAGTAACCATGGGCGTGCTGGGGCTTGCCCGGCTGAGCTGGGAGAAATGGGCGAAATGGCTTATCCCGCTTCTCCTCCTCTGGGTTTTCTTCGGTTTCCTTTCCCTCATCCCGCCTGTCCTGATGCGCTGGGGTCCGGCCTGAGTGTCTTGGGCTTGAGAATGCCTGAGCCGCAATCGAATGAAAGACAAAGATGATTTTTTTCAAATCGTATTTGGTGCTATCGAGCAGGGCTGGGGACGTAAATACTTCTGAGAAATTTTCATCAGGGAAAAAAGCTGGATATCGAAAAGCTCAGGAATTTATGCTCAAAATTTTTTATCTTCAAAGAATTGAGACTCTCAAGTCTGCTGATGGGCAAGAGAATGCTCGTTTTACGACTGACTTGTCATTCGTAATGTTTCACTGCGCTCCAGAGCTCGCTCATCCTGACCTTCAAGTTTCTGGCGATAGTGATCGGGAGGTTATTCTCATAGGGCATACAGTAATCACA
This sequence comes from uncultured Eubacteriales bacterium, assembly GCA_964550165.1. Lineage (GTDB taxonomy): Bacteria > Acidobacteriota > Aminicenantia > Aminicenantales > Aminicenantaceae > CAZJYC01. The sequence goes on along the minus strand of CAZJYC010000008.1, from coordinate 13,337 downwards.
CCGAACGACAGCGGCTCGCTCCACCTGCTCGAAAGAATCGGCGTAATCTTCCTTGCTCCCGCCGATAAAGATGACCGTTTCAAAATCTTCGCTGCCGTATCCCCAGATCCAGTAGTTGTTGTGCGAGGAAACGACCCTGGGCAGGCCATAGGTCTTGCGGTAATATTCCATCGCACCTGCTTCTCCGTAGTTCTGCCCGAAGAGGATTGTCCTGGATTGCTCGTCCTCCGGAAGAGAATGATAGACTTCAGCCACTGTCCTGGCCATGTTCTCCCAGCCAAACATATCCGCATAGTATTGAGGAAGTTCTGTAAGTTCTTTTCCTTCATACGAGATCGGCTTCATCCCCAGAAAATTGGAGTATCTGATGTATGTTTTGACAGGGAGGATGGGCAGCGTGAGCGGCGCGAGGACAATCCCGCTGGCGAGAATTAAAATCGGAACAGCAAATTTCAACCATCTCCAATATTTTCTATAACTCAACTTCTCCAGAAAGACAGAGCCTCCGGCAAAAAGCATCGGATAAGCGGGGCTCAAATACTCTGGCTTGCTCGTCCCGTTCGCAAGGAGTATCAAAAACGCCGTGAGATAAATATATCCCAGGAGGCGAAAAGTTTTGCCCTCCTTATGAAAAAAGAAAAAATACAGCCCTGCCAGCCAAACGGGAAGAGAAACTGGATTTTGGAGGAAGATTTGGCCGAAGAGAAAATCAAAAGGTTTCAGCCCTGAATATTTGTACAAAGACGCATTCCTGATAAACTCGACATGGGCAAAGTCATGGCTGAAATTCCAGATGACGTAAGGCAGAAAGAGGCTGAACGCCAGCGCGGCACAAACCCAGGGCCAGATGGTTTTGAAAGATTTCCGCTGCTTTGTCAGAATCAGTCCAGCAAACAGCCCAAAACCAAACCAGAGCATTCCAACCTTATTCAACAGCCCCAGTCCTAATACACAGCCAAGGATAATCCATAATTTCGGGCTTCCATCTTTGACGATGAGCATTAAAACATAGACGGCAAGAACCCAGAGGAGAATATCGAAGCTATTCATCGAATAGATTGTGTTCGTGGCTAATTGAATCGGCGAAAAGATCACAGCCAACGAGGCGACGATGATCGCTGCTTTTCCTCCGCCAAGCTTGCGGACGATGAGTCCAGTCAGAAAAACAGTTAAGGCTCCCGCAATTGCAGGGAGCAGCCGCAGGGCGAATAACGATTCTCCGAAAAGTAGACGGCTGAAAGCGAGAATGTAGATGGAGAGAGGCGGCTGATCCACGTACCCCAGGGCAAGCCTGTGGCTGCAGGCGAGGTAGTAGAGCTCGTCGCGGAAAATACCGTAGCTGGCAAAGCCATTGGTGAAGAGATGGATAGAGAGCTTCAAGAGAGATAATCCAATCAGAATGTCCATTCCGCCTTTAAAAACATCTTGATAGAACGATTTAAATTTCATGGCCTTTATCCTTGCTCAGGTCTCATAATAGACTAAAGAAACATGCACTCAGTTTTTATCTTGAAAAATAATCTCACAAAAAATTTTTATATCAATTCTCATTCATTTAGGCAAACGGAAGAATTTAATGTTTGGCTCTAATCCAGATATTTCCTGAAGCGCAGCGTGCTGTAGACAGAGGCGGCGATTCCGAAGGCGAGAAGGGCCAGGACCTGAGGCCAGAGGACAGAAATGCCGTTTCCCTTGAGGAGGATTCCTCTGATGGCGGTGCTGAAGTAGCGCAGCGGGTTGAGAAGCGTGATGTGCTGGATGATGCGGGGCATGTTCTCAATTGGAGAAAAAATGCCCGAGAGAAGCATCGCGGGAATGATGAAGAAAAAGGCTGTCATCATCGCCTGCTGCTGGGTTCGGGAGATGGTGGAGATGAGAAGTCCCATGCTTAAAGTTGTCAGGATGAAAAGGAGCGCTACCAAAAAGAGAAAGAAGAGGCTGCCTCTGACCGGGAGGCCAAAAATCAGCCGGCCGGCTGAGATGACCAGGACGACATCGGCCAAGCCGATGAGCACATAAGGAATCGTTTTGCCCATGATCAGCTGCCAGGGCTTTATGGGCGAGACAAGCAACTGTTCCAGCGTGCCCATCTCTCTTTCCCTGGTCAGGCCCAATGAGGTCAGGATGAGAGTTGTCAGAAGAAGGATGAGGCAAATCACTCCGGGAACCATATAGACAGAGCTTTCCAGGTTCGGGTTATACAAGACCCTCGGCTGAGGAACGGCAATTCCCAGGCCTCTCTGGCCCCGGATCTCTGCCAGGACATTTTCTGAATATCTGGCGACGAGCTGGGAGATGGTGCTGGCGATGATGGTTGCCGTATTGGCGTCTGTCCCATCGAGAAGCACTTGAAGCGAGGTTTGTGTTCCCTTCTTCAAGTCTTTGCCGAATTTTCGAGGAATAACGACTGCGGCCTGGATTTTTCCTTCCTGGAGGAGCTCTTCAAGTTCAGAGTAAGAGCGCGGATAAAAGTCGAGGTCAAAACTCAGGGATTGGCTGAAGGAGGCGATGAGCCTTCGGCTTTCGGTCGTGCGGTCATAATCGAGCGCGGCCAAAGAGATATGTTTGATATCCGTTGTGACCGCAAAGCCAAAGAGAATGAGCTGGATGACAGGCGCGACGAAGATGGGAAGAAGCATCCTTTTGTCGCGAAACGTCTGGATGAATTCTTTTCGGACAATGTGGCGAACGGTTTGAAACATGTTCACTCCAGACTGAGTCTCAGCCTCCTGCTGCAGGCCAGGATAAGGATTAGCGCAAAAACCACAAGCGCCAGAGTTTCAGGCCAGAGGGTGGCCAGCCCGTTTCCTTTGAGAAAGATGCCCCTGATGATGATCAGAAAATATTTGGCCGGAACAAGATAGGTGAAAAGCTGGATCGCCCGGGGCATGCTGGAGATGGGAAAGATGAAGCCGGAGAGAATAAACGAGGGCAGAAGGGTGAAGATGATGGAGAGCATGAAAGCCAGCTGCTGGGACCGGGTGGCCGCGGAGATAAGGAGTCCTATCCCAGAGCCGCAGACAAGAAAGACCCCGGAGACACAGAAGAGGTAGAAAATGTTTCCTCTAAGCGGGACGTTAAAGACAAACGTTCCGATGAGGATGACGAGAGAGATCTGGATGAGGCCCAGGGCAAAGTAAGGCAGAAGCTTGCCGATGATGATTTCAAGGGGCTTGGCCGGAGTGGAAATAAGCTGTTCCATGGTGCCGGTCTCCCACTCGCGGGCAATGGTCAGAGAGGATGACATGGCGGCCAGGATGATCATCACCACGGCAATCAACCCGGGAACGATAAAGTTTTCGCTGCGGAGGTCGCTGTTATACCAGACAGTTGGCCTGATGTCTATCGGAGGAATTCCTGGTTTGAGCAAAGCGCCCTGTTTATCCAGTCTTTCGAGAAGGATGTTTGAGGAGAAGTCCAGAATGATTCCCGAAGTGTATCCTAGGGCGATCTGGGCTGTGTTGTTGTCACTCCCATCAAGCAGAAGCTGAAGCGGAGTGTCTTTTCCTTGTTGGATGTCGCGAGAAAAGTTCTTGGGAATGACCATTAGGATTTTGACCTTGCCTTCATCCAGAAGCTTTTCAAATTCGGTCGAGGGACTCATAAGATAGAGGAGGTCGAAATATTCACTCCCCTCAAGTCTGGAAATGAGTTCCCGGCTGAGGAAGGAGTTGTCCTCATCGACAATTCCCACGCGGATATGCCTGACATCAAAAGTGATGGCGTAGCCAAAAAGGATGAGCAGGATGATCGGCAGGATTATGGCCAGATAAAGACTTCGTGGGTCTCTGAGGATGTGCAGAACTTCTTTCCTCGCCAGGGGAAGGATTCTATTTCTCACGAGTTTTATCCTTTTGGATGGCCGAGAGGAATACCTCCTCCAGAGTCGATTCTTCTTTTCCGGTGAGCTTTATCTTCAGCTCTCGGGGGGAGCCTTGGGCGATGATTTTTCCCGAAAAGATGATGGCCAGCCTGTGGCAGCGTTCGACTTCATCCATGTAATGCGAGGTCACAAAAACCGTCGTTCCTTCTTCTGAGAGATGATAGATCAAGTCCCAGAAATCCCTGCGGGAAACCGGGTCGACGCTGGCCGTCGGCTCATCCAGGAAAAGGATTTGCGGCCGGTGGAGAATAGCGCATCCCAGCGAGAGGCGCTGTTTCCAGCCGCCGGCAAGCTCCCTGGTCAGGGAGCGCTCCCTCCCTTTGAGGCCTGCCATTTTTATGACCCAATCTTTCCTTTCTTTTTTTTCTGAAGGAGAGAGTCCATGGATTCCTCCATGAAAATCGATGTTCTCTTCCACGGTGAGGTCTTGATAGAGAGTGAAACGCTGGGACATGTAACCGATAATCTTTTTGATCTTCTCGGCCTGGGTGCTGATGCTGAATCCTCCCACCATGCCTGAGCCTGAAGTTGGCCTGAGGATTCCGCACAGCATACGGATTGTGGTCGATTTGCCAGCACCGTTGGGACCGAGAAAGCCAAAAATCTCTCCCTTCTTGACGGCAAAAGTGATTCGGTCGACAGCCGTGAACTGGCCGAATTGTTTTGTGAGATTTCTGACTTCGATACCCTGCATGGGCTTTACGTTTGCTCCACCGGGATATTTTCCGGACCGGGCTTTGCCCCGCTCTTGGCCTCTTGTTCCATCACCAAAGTGAGAAACACATCTTCGAAAGAAGCAGCGATTCTTTTTAAGCCTTGCACACGAATTCCGTGTCTTTCCGAGTACTCCTTAGCCCTTTCTTCCCCTTTTTCTCCTGGCTCAAAGATGAGGTGGAGAGCTTCTCCGTAAGGGTAGATGTTCTTTAAGCCTGGAATCGTCCGCAGCAGCTCACGGGCCTGCTTCTGCTCTGTTGCGAGCTCCACAACCTCATCCTTCATTTCTTGAATTAAGCTTTGAGGAGGCTTAAAACTCAGCAGGCGTCCCTGGTAAAGGAAGCCGACAGAGTGGCATTTCTGAGCTTCGTCCATGTAGGGCGTGGTGATGAAAAGCGTTGTCCCTTGCTCGTTCAGTTGAAAGAGCAGGTCCCAGAGCTCTCGTCTTGAGACCGGGTCCACTCCTGTTGTCGGTTCGTCCAGAAGCAGGATTTCAGGGGTATGGAAAAGGTTCGAGGCCAGAGCCAATTTTTTTTGCATGCCTCCCGAAAGATTCCATCCCTGTCGCTCTTCAAAAGGAGCAAGCCCGCTGAAATGCAGCAGCTCCTCTTTCCGCTTTTGAAATTTTTTCTTTGGGACTCCGAAGAGGTCGGCAAAGAATTTCAGGTTTTCGGCGACGGTCAGGTCTCCGTAGAGGCTGAAGTGCTGGGGCATATAGCCCAGCCGCTCTTTGACCTGCAGCGGATTTTTGACGACATCGACTCCGCCGAGGACGATCGAGCCTCGCGTCGGTTTGAGAAGGCCGGCGCAGAGACGAAGGAAGGTTGTCTTGCCAGCGCCATCAGGCCCGATGATGCCGACAATTTTCCCTTTTTCGACTTCAAGGCTGATGTTGTCGATAGCGACGAGCTGGTCAAACTTTTTTGTCAGGTTTTTTATTTCAACAGCAATCATTGTTGAATACAAAATATCTCATTGCAAAGAGGAGCCGAAGCCGCGAGCGGAGCGTGGCGGGAAGCGATGAAGCAATCTCGTTAAAAACGAATCTCAAAGGCCTTACAATCTGGAATAGAGCTACGATAAAAAATGTCATTTCGAGTCTTGCGGACGCAAAGTGAAGCAATCCAATGCAAACGCGAAGATAAAATTGTCGCAGCTTGCATGTATGAAAGCGCTGAAAAATTCTAATATCTTCAGGACGGAATGATAACGTAAGGACATTTATGACTTTTTTGTTAATTGCGATCGTTATTTTTATATTAGGTTCTATATTAGCACCAATGATAAATTGCCAGAGACACTTTATTTTTAAAGCGGCTCACCCGAAGCCGATGCATTCATTCTTATCTTGACATCCACGGGCATCCCCGGCTTGAGCTCTCCCTCTGGATTCTCAAGGTAGGACTTGATACGAAAGACAAGTTTCAGCCGTTCTTCCTTGGTTTGAATATTTTTGGGTGCAAATTCAGCCTGATCCGAGATGTAATTCACTTTTCCCTTAAAGATTTTATTTGGGAAAGAGTCGCAGCTGACCTCGACCGGATCCCCGATTTTAATCCTCCCGATGTATCTTTCAGGGACATAAGCGTTGACATGAATCTGGCTGGAGTCGATGAGGCTGAAAAGGAGCGTACCGGGAAGCGCCAGTTCGCCCTGTTCGATGTGTCTTATTTCGAGAAAGCCGGAGGTCGGCGCAAAGACCCTTGCGTCTTGAATCTGGCTTAAGAAAAGCTGCTCTTGAGCCTGAAGTCCTTTGATTTCGGCTTCGACCATCTCGATTTCTTCTTTTTCCCTTCCTCGCAAAAGCAGCTGATAGTTTTCTTCGGCGCTCTTATGCCGTTCCTGAGCGGCCTTGAGTCTCAAGTCAGCCTGCTCTTTTTGCGCCTCAGAGACCGCCCCCTCGGCAAAAAGCTTGGACAGCCTTTCCTGATTTTTTTGGGCCAGCTCCAGCTCTTTTTTCGCTTCTTCGAGCTGGCTTTTAGCCATGGCAATCAGCTCTTTTTTTGTCCCTTTCTTGAAGAGTTTTAATTTTGCCTGGGCTCCTTCCAGAGCGGCGCGGACCTGGTTGAGGTGGATCTTGAGCTTTTCATCGTCCTGCAAGCAGAGCAGATCGCCTTTCTTAATATTTTGCCCCTCCCTGACGGAAAGTTCTTTGATTTCCCCTTGAACCTTGGCCCGGACTTCTGTTTCGGTGGCTTCGATAAGGCCTGAGGCTTCGAGGATTTCAGGGGCTTTTGACCTGCCCTTGCAGCTAAGAAAAAGCATTTGAGAAGGAATGAAAACTAAGACAAGAAAAAGCCCCATATGTTTTTTCATTCTTTTTCTCTGCCTTTTCCGCAGTTGAAAAGCTTCTGCCTTTTTTTCAGGTTTTTCAGTATATCACAGCATAAAAAAAAAGGGGACAGGCGCCTTTTTTTTCTTTAGCATTGAACCTATTGAATTACAGACCGTATATCCTAGAGAGGTTCTTTGGCCAAAAAATCTACCGGACAATTTTTGAAGGGATGCTTTCTTTTTGAAGAAAGAGCTTGAATAACACTTTTGTTTAGGATAAAAAATCTCTTTTTCAGGAGATAGAGCTGATGAAGATTCGGGTTTCAAAATTTTCCCTTCTTGTTTTTTTGGCTTTGAGCTTGACTTTGACCGGCCCCGTCTGGAATTTTCTCTGGGCTGCTGAAGTCAATGGAGCAGCGGCACAAGAGCAGCCTGGCCAGGAAAAGGGCGGAGAAAGGCCGAAAGCTCAGAATTACACAGTCAACCGAGCTACTTCAGAGATAAAAATCGACGGAGTTCTGGATGAGAACGCCTGGGCTGAGGCTGCGGTCATCAAGCTTCCCTACGAGTGGCTTCCGGGAGATAATATTCCTTCACCGGTCGATACCGATTGCCTGGTGACTTTTGACACGAAAAATTTTTATGTGGCGTTCCGCTGTTTCGACCCTGAGCCGTTGAAGATTCGTGCCCATCTCATGGACCGGGATGCCATCGATACTTTTATCCAGGACGACCACATCAGCATCATGGTCGACACCTTCAACGATGAGCGCAGAGGATTTCAGTTCCGGGTCAATCCCTTCGGTGTTCAGGCTGATGCCAATTTCAGCGAGTCGGAGGGATACGAAGACTTTTCTTAGGATTCCATCTGGAAATCAGCCGGGAAAATTACCGAACGCCTTTTGAGGCTGTGTTCACCCGGACTGTTGTCGATCCTGACGGAGGGCTGAAGCTGACAGGCAAACTCGGGAAGAGCGCCATCGGCTTTTTTGGGGCCTATGACCGAGTCAACAACTTGGTTTTTCCCTCAAACCAGGGGTCTGCCTCGGACTCCTTCGACCAGGATGTGACCAGCGGAGTCTTTCGCTACCGGAGGGATGTCGGCCGAAACTCGACCGTGGGAATTCTCTACACCGGCCGGATAACTGAGAATTACTTCAACCATGTGGCCGGGTTTGACGGCTTTTTAAGGCTGTCCAGAACCAAATCCTTCAGCTTCCAGTATCTTCACTCGGAAACAGATTACCCCGAGGATGTCTCTTTAACCTATGGCCAGGCATTCGGGGATTTTGGCGGCGATGCCTTTCGTGCCGAATTCCAGCATTTTGGCCGCGACTGGATGTATGTGGCAACTTACCGAGACCTCTCTCCAGGCTTCCGGGCTGATTCCGGCTATATTCCGCGGGTGGATACGAGGAGCGTGAGCGGAACGCTGGCCCGTATTCAATGGGGGAAAAGCGACGGTTGGTTCACGCAGATCGTTCTGGGAATCGAAGGCGATTTAACCTACGACCATGAGGGGAATCAGACCGACCGTCATCTCGGCCTGATCTGGAGATATCAGGGTCCCTTACAATCAATGATCGTGGTCGGATACAGTCGAGACATGGAGCTCTATTTAGACCGGTCTTATGAAATCGAAAGATTTATCTGGATGTATGAGCTCAAACCGGCTGGGGACCTCCGTTTCGGTCTCAGCCTTCAACATGGGGACAGTGTGGACTATCATAACCAGAGAAGGGCCAAAGGCATAGCGCTCCTGCCCAATGCCGAGCTCAGCCTCGGACGGCATGTCAACATCAACCTGATGCATGCCTTTGAGAATCTCGGCCTGGAGAATGAAAAAATCTACACAGCCAGCCTCACCCAGGTTCGATTTATTTACAACCTCAACGTCCGCACATTTATCCGGGCCATCGTCCAGTACCTGGATGTATCCAGAAACCCAGACCTTTATCTCTTCCCTGTCCCGCCCAAGACCAATACACTTTTCACCCAATTTCTTTTTTCTTACAAGCTGAATCCCCAGACCGTGCTCTTCCTCGGCTATTCGGACAACTATCTGGGTCAGACCGGAGTGGACATCCTCCAGACCGACAGGACCTTCTTCGTCAAGTTCGGCTACGCCTGGACACGCTAAGACTTCCGCGCAGAAAACACGAACCTTTTTTCCTGTTGCAATGTCCTGCATTTATACCTCTATGTATAAGAAAGCAAAGAAGGGAAGGACTAAAAAATTTAAAAAAATGTTTGGCGCAGGCAACCTTTTAGCCTCTTGATGCATCGTTATAGAACGAAGAGAAGTATATGGTGAACCCAGCGATTTTAGCTTGCGATAGCCTACAGTATAGAATAAGCGGCGTCCAATTTGATAGAATGATGCAGAATAACGAGTCTGCGATCATCATCGCGAAAAAAAGAGAGGAGGCTTTGGGTAAACAAGCTGAAGACGCTTTTCTTAAGGAATTGATCGAGCGCTGTCGCCATGGAGAGGTCGCGGCCTTGGAGGCTGTCTATGAGCGTTTTAAGACCCCGCTTTTCAACCTGGTCCACAGATATACCTATAATACCGAAGTCGCCGAGGATTTGCTCCAGGAGATCTTCATCAAAATTTTCAACCATATCCAGGAACTCAGGGAAGAGGAGAATTTCGTCGGCTGGATTTATCGCATCGCAGTGAACACGTGCTTCAGCTATCTGCGCAGCCGGAAAAGCCCCCTCCAGAAGACTGTGCCACTGGATAAGGTTGAGGGAAAAATTTATGACGAGACCCTGTCTGGAACAAGGACATTGGGAAAATCTCTGGACGAGGCCATAAAGAGCCTTCCGGCTAAGCTGAAAGCAGTTTTTCTGCTCCATGATGTCCAGGGTTTCAAGCATGAAGAGATTGCCCGGATGCTCTCTTGCTCGGTCGGAACTTCCAAGTCCCAGCTGTTTAAAGCGAGGATGAAAATCCGGAGCTACCTTGAGAACAGGAAGGTCTTATAGAGGAGAAAAGACAATGCGATGTTCTTCAGCAAAAAAACTGATCAGCCTCTACATAGATGGCGACCTGGATTCGCGGAAAAGCTCGCATCTTGAAAAGCATCTTGAAGAGTGCCAGGACTGCCAGAAGCTTTTGAAAGATTTCGAGAGAATGGCCAAAAGCAATCAGGAGCTGGAGACGCTCAGCCCCTCCCCTCAAACCTGGCTCAAGATAAGGGAAAGATTGGCGGCCGAAGAGCAAAAAATTCTGGGCTTCGAGCGCCAGAAAAGAAGTGTGTTTAGCCTCCTTTCCAATCCGCCGCTGCTGAAGTACGCCTTGAGCGCATCGTTTCTTCTGGCTTTTATCATCGGCGGTCTCGTCCTTGGCCTTCGTTACTGGAGAGGAAAGGAGGTCCCGAGCGGGGAAAAGCTTCGCAAGTACACTCTGGCCAGGCTTAATGAGGCTGAGCGCAACTACGAGCTGGCCATAAAAGCCCTCTGGAAGGCAGCCTCAGCTCAGGAAAATATAGACCCTCAGCTGGCCGAGGTCTTCAAACGCAACCTGGAAATCATCGATTCCTCGATCGCTGCCTGCCGGCAGATTTTGCTCCAGAATCCCGAAGATATCGAAGCCAGAAATTATCTTCTGGCGGTTTATAGAAGGAAATTGGATGTTCTGCATGAGATGATGGTAGCCAAGGAAGCATCTTCCCTGCAAAGGGAATTCAAGACCGTTTTATAAAAAGTAAAGAATAAAGGAGGAGAATCATGAGATTGAGAAAACGGACAGAGGTGATGGTCAGTGTTTTGGGCTTAATCCTCCTCATCGGGATTATGCCTGCAGGGGCCGCAGTCAAGGAGAAATATGAGGAAAAATTCGAAGAAACCGTCAGCTTGGCCAAGGACGGAGATGTTTATCTAGAAAATATCTCAGGCAAGATAGATATCAAAAGCTGGGATAAGGCCGAGGTGAAAATTGACGCCCTCAAAGTCTCGACAGCCTCCACTCTCTCCGAGGCCAAAGAAAATGCCGCAGAGGTTAAAATAATCGTCGAGCCACAGGGCAACACGCTCCGTGTCAAAACGGAATACCCCGAGCATAAATTTGGAAAGAAATCTTCGAATGTCTCGGTAAGCTACAATCTCTGGATTCCGGCAAAGGCATCGGTCAACGTCCATTCGGTGAGCGGAGATGTCAGTTTAGGGGGAATTGGGGGCAAAACCAAGGTCTATCTGGTGAGCGGAGATATCACTGTCGTCAAAGCAGAGAAAGACGTGGATTGTGAATCGGTGAGCGGAAAAATTGGCCTTCAGGACATCGGAGGAGATGCCTATCTGAAGACGGTATCCGGAGGCATAAAAGTCAGCGGGATTAAAGGTTCGGTCAAAGCCAATGCGACTTCGGGCAGCGTTGAGTTGATGGGCGTGTCCGGGGCCAAGTTTGTGGATGGAAATGTGCTGAGCGGCTCCATAACCTATGAAGGAAAGCTCAATGCCGAAGGGAGATACACCTTCAACACGCACAGCGGGAATGTTGAGATAATGCTTCCCTCTGATTCCAGTTTCGAACTCGAAGCAAGAACCTTCAGCGGAAGGATAGACAGCGAATTCGAGATGACAGTTTCCGGGAAGCTGAAAGCGAAAGCGATTCAAGGAACGGTCAACAAAGGAGGGGCTTTCGTCAAGCTCACCACCTTCAGCGGCAACATTACCTTGAGAAAAAGATAATCCTGATATTCTGCCGTTAAGCTGAGGAGGGGAAAGAATTTTCCCCTCCTTTTTTTATGCATTTTCCCCTTCTCTTTGTGCAATAAGAAGCCTCTTTGCGCGGCGTTTGGTGCCATTTCGGCAGCATGCACTAAATTTGGAGGAAGCATTCTTTGCCTTTTGTTGACAATCTGTCAGGTTTAATTTAGAATTTTTTTAAAATTATGGCTGAAAGAAAAATCCTGATTGTCGACATAGATAAAAAGAATTTGGATTCCCTTGCCGAACTTTTTGAGCCTCATGACTTCAAGATGATCAGGGCTAGGGATGGAGCCGAAGCTTATGAAAAGTTTAAATCCGAAAAGCCGGACTTGGTCATCCTCGAAGCCATGCTGCCCAAATTGCATGGGTTTGACCTGACTTATAAGATCTTCAAAGAGTCCAAAGGGAAAGTCCCGGTCATTATCGTGACTTCTGTTTACAAAGGCGCCCATTTTAGAAATGAAGCCTTGCGAAATTTTGGAGCCACGGGCTACTTTGAAAAACCTTATGACAAAGAGAAGCTTTTGAAGTCCGTCTTGGATTTAGTCCAGGATGAGGAGGAGAAAGAAGAGGAGCTGCCAGATATCCAGGGGCTTCCCACTGAAGAAACCGTGATCAAGAATCTTGCCGAGAGGATAAAAAAGCGCACTTCCTCTTGAGAAAAGAATAGTTTTCAGAAAAGAACCTGTTATTTCCGAGTGACCAGCCATGGATCAGATGTGGACACGATGCAACAACTGCCGACGGATTCTGTATAAGCAGGACATCCTGGACAACCACTCTGTCTGTCCTGCCTGCAACTTTCATTTCAGGCTGTCGGCTGCTGAGCGGCTGGATATGCTTTTTGACGGCGGCCAGTATGAGCTCATCCATCAGAATATACTCCCTCAAGATCCCCTCGAATTTGAAGACAGCACGAAATATTCGGAGAGGCTGAAAGAAAACAGAGCGCGCACAGCCCTTCCCGATGCTGTGCTGACTGCAAAAGGGAAGATGGGTAAGATTCCGGTTGTTGTTTCATCCATGGATTTCTCCTTTATGGGAGGAAGCATGGGCTCGGTCGTCGGCGAAAAAATCGCCCGAGCGGCTGAGCTTGCCCTCGTGAAACGCACACCCCTTATCGTCATCTCCTGCTCAGGGGGAGCAAGGATGCAGGAGGGTGTCTATTCTCTGATGCAGCTGATGAAGACAAGCTCAGCCATAGCCAGGCTGGATGAGGCAGGCATCCCTTACATTTCGGTGCTGGTCGACCCGACCACAGGCGGGGTCACAGCCAGCTTCGCCATGCTTGGCGATCTCAACATCGCAGAGCCTGGTGCACTCATCGGTTTTGCGGGCCCCCGGGTCATAGAACAGACCATAAAGGAGAAGCTTCCCAAAGGATTCCAGCGCTCAGAATTTCTCCTCAAATACGGCATGCTGGATGAGGTCGTGGAGAGGAAGAGCCTGCGCTCTTATATCATAAAAGCCTTACGTCTTTTTCTAAACCGTCCTGCATGAATCCCACGCAATGCCTGCGGTATCTCGAGAAGATTCAAAGCCTCGGAATCAAGTTCGGGTTGGATAACGTCCGGACAGTTCTTTCCTCTTTTGATAACCCGCATCAAAAATACCCTTCCGTTTTGGTGGCAGGGACAAATGGCAAAGGCTCTGTCTGTGCCATGCTGACCAGGATTCTTTCTCTCCATGGCCTTCGGGTTGGACTTTTCACATCTCCCCATCTGGTCAGAGTTGAAGAAAGGATTCGAGTCGG
>CAZJYC010000007.1:0-57056 GCA_964550165.1 uncultured Eubacteriales bacterium | reverse complement strand
CACAATTCCGCCCGTTCTCAGATGGCTGAAGCATTTTTAAAGAATATGTACGGCGATGATTTTGAAGCTCATAGCGCTGGAACTGAGCCTACAGGAGTCAGTCCTTATGCCATAAAGGTCATGCGAGAAGTCGGGATCGATATCTCCCAGCAGCGGTCAAAAAATGTCAGAGATTTTGTGGAGATGAGTTTTGATTACGTCATCACGGTCTGCGATCAGGCAAAAGAGTCCTGCCCTTTTTTCCCTGGAGGAAGGATAATCCATAAAGGGTTTGAAGACCCTGGCCAGTCCGAGGGCTCTGAGGAAGAGATTTTGACCGCCTTCCGGAAAGCAAGGGATGAGATAAAGAGATGGGTTGAGGCAACCTTTAGAGAGATTAAGAAAGAGCAGTAAAAATTCGAGATCCGATTTGAAAAACTGCCTGTCTATCTCTTGAGCCGTTTGATGAGTTCTCTGTTCTTGTCGTAGATGTTGATGATGAGGGGCATATCTCCTGGAAGAGCGTGAGTTCCGCAGGCGTGACAGGGGTCATAAGGCCTGAAGGCCATCTCAGCCATGTTCAGCAGTCCTTCCGAGACATTTCCGCCCTTGATAAAAGCTTTAGCCGCTTTCTCGATGGACATGGTGATGGCCGCGGCGTTGTTGACCGTGGCCACGATGAGGTTGGCTTCGGTGATAATTCCCTTTTCATCTGTCTTGTAATGGTGGAAGAGCGTCCCTCTGGGAGCCTCGACAACTCCAACTCCCTCGTCTGGAGTTGCGAAGGGGATGTCGCGGATGTTGGGATCTGTGATGTCTTTGTTTTCCAGAAGTTGGACCATGGCTTCGGTAGCCTGGAGCGCTTCAATCAAGCGGGCCCAGTGGAAAGCCAGGGTATTGTGAACAGGCTTTCCGCCCAGCGTCTTGTACATCTTCTCGTAATGTTCTTGAGCCAGAGGAGTGGCCATCCCGTCAGAGGCATTGAGTCTTGCCAGCGGAGCGACGCGGTAGATGCCGCTCTCTTTTCCTTCGACAAACCCCTTCCAGCCGACTTTTTTCAAAAAAGGAAACTTTATGTAGCTCCAGGGCTCGACATGCTCAGAGACATGGTTGAGATATTCACGGGATTTGAACTTGGCAAATTCTTTGCCTTCAGGAGTTACAACACGGATGTCTCCATCATAGAAGTTAACCTTGTTGTTTTGATCAACCAGGCCCATGTAGTAAGTCACGATTTTATAGGCATCGCCGACGACGACATTGACATATTCTTTGTTTTTCAAGACAACGTCATCAAAAATCTGAAGGGCAAACTTGGCGAATTCAACAGCGAATTTTGCTGATTCCAGGAATTGGACTCTGTGCTCTTCGTCCAGCCCTTTGGAGACTCCGCCCGGAAGCCCGCAGACAGGATGAATGACCTTTCCGCAGATATAATTGAGGATGTCCCGGCATTCCCTGCGCACCCGGATGACTTTTCCTGCTATTTCCAGACCGACTTTTGCGATGACTCCCAGAATGTTCCTTTCTCCGGCAGGCGCCTGGGGTCCGACCACAAAATCAGGACCGCCCAGAAAGAAGAAATGCAACGTATGGTCTTCCATCATGAAAGCGTTGTAAATAAGTTCCCTGATCATTCGGGCTGCCGGGGTTGGCTCGACGTGGAAAAGGTCGTCCAGACACTTGGTCGAGGCCATGTGGTGGGCCGTAGGGCAGACTCCGCAGATGCGCGGGGTTATCCTCGGCATCTCCTCGGCCGGTCTTCCGACAGCAAACTGCTCAAAGCCCCTGAGTTCGGGAATCTGGAGAAAAGCCCTTTCCACATCGCCTTTATCGTCCAGAAAAATCTCAATTTTTCCGTGACCCTCCAAACGGGTTATGGGGTCAATGGTTATTCTCTTCCCGTTCATTTTATCGCCTCCATTCGTCTCCGTCTTAAGATAGATTTGGGCAGGCTGAATCGGTAGAATGTTCCAGCCGGGTCGATGATTGTTGCGACTATTTTTTCGATCTCCTTCTCGTCGTTTGTGTCCAGGATGGATGCCAAAGACGAGAGGAACTTGGCTCCCTGGTCGAAGACCTGGTCGGTCGGGCCGAAGCAGCCCCGGCAGGGCATGTTGGCTTCGATGCATCGCTCGCCGCAGCCTGTCCGGGTTGCCGGACCCATGCAGATCACTCCCTGGGCTAAGAAGCATTTTTCAGGGTCAAGCATCACTTCCCAGGGCCTTTTGATCTCTTTGATCGTTAATTTTTCAGGCTTGCTATCGTTCCTGTCGCAGTCATCGCAGAGGGATTTGTTTGGGGAAAGCACAGAGCCCTTAGGAGGGAGTTTTCCTTGGAGGATGGCCTGGACCGCATTCAGAATCAGGTCACGAGGAGGAGCACAGCCGGGGAGGTAGTAATCGACATCAATAACCTGGTCCAAGGCATAAACGGTGTCGAAAAAGCTGGGGAGGTAAAGCTCCTTGCCGTCCACCACTGATTTTTCAAGCGGAACGGTTCCCTGGGGATTATCCGTGGAAGGCGTTGTGTGATAGGCGCGGTTGAAGATTGTTTCTTTGTTCCAGAAATTACCCAGCCCGGGGATGCCGCCGAGATGAGAACAGCTTCCGTGGGCGACAACGAGCTGGGATTTCTTTCTGAGAAGCTTGACCATCTCCTCCTGCTCGGAGAGCCTGACTGCGCCGTTAATAAAAGCGACAGCGATGGAGCCGTCTTCCATGGCTTCCACGTCTTTTTTCTTGAAGTCTAAAGCGACTGGCCAGAAGACGATGTCCACAGCGTCAACAACTTTGAGGATGTCTTCGGCCAGGTCAACGATGGATTCCTCGCATCCGCCGCAGGATGCACACCAGTAAAAAGCAACCTTAGGCTTCGCTGGGCTCATTTTTTCCTCCGTTCCAATTCAAAGGTCCCAATTTTCTTATTTGTTCGGTGAATTCATTGCAGACATGCTGGAATTTGACGCCTTCGGCAGCAGAAACCCACTCCAGCCTGAATCTCTCTTTCTCGATTCCAAACTGTTCCAGCATCTTGGAGAGAAGTTTGTGCCTTCTCAAGGCCTTATAATTGCCTTCTTGGTAATGGCAGTCTCCGGGATGACAGCCAGAAATGAGCACACCGTCGGCTCCTTCGGCAAAAGCTTTGAGGACGAACTGGGGATCGACACGGCCGCTGCACATGACGCGGATGATGCGCAGGTTGGGAGCATAGGTCATCCGGGCTGTTCCCGCCAAATCAGCGCCTGTATAAGAGCACCAGTTACACAAGAAACCAACTAGTTTTGGTTCGAAAGCCCTATTGCTCACAGTTGGCCTCCTTGTTTTTATTTAAGAATTAATTCCTTTGAATAAAAAACTTAGTATTATAATCAAAACGCCCATCTTATTCTACAAAAAGATTTTTCTATTTTTAATCGATGACGATTCCTTCTATCTCAGCCAGGATTTGTTCGTCGCGGAAATGTTTCTGCTTGGAAGCCCCGCTGGGGCAGGCCGCTACACAGGTCCCGCAGCCTTTGCAGAGGGCATCGTTGACGACAGAAACTCCTTTCTCCTTGTCGTAAGTTATGGCCGTGAAAGGACAGAGCCCGATGCAGAGCTGGCAGCCAGCGCAAAGATCTTCATCGATTTCGGCTGTGATGGGTTCGAGATCGAAAGTGCCCTTATCTGCTAAAGCCAGAGCTTCAGAGGCGGCAGCTCCAGCTTGAGCAACGGTGTCGGGAATATCCTTGGGAGCCTGACAGGCACCTGCCAGGAATATGCCGTCAGAAAAAGTGGAGACAGGAGCAAGCTTGGGATGCCTTTCCAGGAAAAACGTGTCCTGACTGCAGGAGATGTTGAAAATCTTGGCAATCTCGTTCTGGTCTATTCCCGGCTCAAGCCCTGTGGCCAGGATGACCATATCCACCGGGATTCGGCGTACAGCTCCGATTAAAGTATCTTCAACGCGGATGATGAGCTTTCCCTCTTCCTTTTCCGTTAAAGCTATATCTGTGACTTCTGAAACTCTTCCCCTTATAAATTTTGTACCTTCGTGGAGAAGCCTGTGGTAGAATTCTTCATAGCCTTTTCCAAAGCATCTCATGTCGATGTAGAAATCGTAGATGTCGGCGTTTGTTTTTTCTTTAATCAGGTGAGCGAATTTTAGCGAATACATGCAGCAGACTCTGGAGCAGTATTCGTTATAATTTTCATCACGTGAGCCAACGCAATGGATAATTCCTACAGCCTTGGGCTCTTCTCCGTTAGCGAGGAGGATTTTTCCTCCAGTTGGGCTTGAGGCATTGACCAGTTTCTCAAACTCCAGAGCGGTGATGATGTTGTTGAATCGTCCATAGGCATAGGCAGGTATGCGCTTTGGGTCAAAAGGCTTGAAGCCCGAAGCCAGGATGACCGTCCCGACTTCAACCTCGATCTCTTGGTCCTCCATCTCGTGGTTAATCGCCTCTCTGTCGCAGACTCTTTCGCAGATCTTGCATTCTCCGGTTTTGAAGTGGATGCAGGCTTCTTCATCGATAAAAGGGACCATGGGGACTGCCTGGCGGATGGGCACCCGGATGGCTGTGGAGGGGCCGAGATTGAGCTCTGAATGGACAATTTTTCTCCCGTGTACATCCTCATAAGTCATGGCTTCTGTGGGACAGAAATAAGCGCAGGCTGTGCAGCCGATGCAGGCTTCAGAGGGCTCGCCGTAGGGAGGAGAGACTTTCCGCTCCACGCCCCTTTCGATGAAGCTAATGGCATTAGCCCCTACGATTTGTTCGCAGGTCCGCACACACAACCCGCAGAGGATGCATTTTTCGTTAGGGTCCTTTATTTCGAATCGCGTTTTTTCAATGCCCATGTCTTTGGCAATTTTTTGAACGGGCTCTGCCGCGGGTGCTTGGGCCATGAGCATCTCCACGTTCAGGCGCCTGGCTTTCAGAGCTTTTTCTGAGTCCGTGTGAATGACCATCCCTTCTGTAGCTTTTGTGTTGCAGGATGTGACCAAGACACTATCTTCTCCGATTTTTCTTTCGACGACACAGACTCTGCAGGCCGCATAGGGTTCAAGCAGGGGATGGTAGCATAGGGTTGGAATTTCAATATCCAGCATTTTTGCGGCCTGAAGAATGGACGTTCCTGGATCGACTTCAACCGGCTTATCGTTGATCTTTAATTTGATTTTTTTCTCTTCTTTCATTTTCTTCCTCCTTTGCTTTCTAAGTCACACCTTAAGCATCGTTTGGCTTCTTTGATGGCGAGTTCTTTGCTGAACCCAAGCTCAACCTCCTTGAAGTTGCCAACTCGTTCTTTTACGGACAGGACTGGCATTTCAGGCCTTTCCAGCTCAGCAGCCTCCTCTGGAGCTAACTCGATCGGCGGCACTTCCAGCTTCGGCTCTGTTGGCCTGTATTCCTTTTGCAGGCTCTCGCCTCTTAAATATCTATGGATGGATTCGGCAGCGGTTTTACCGGCCTGCATGGCTTCAAGCACTGTGGCCGGTCCTGAGACAACATCCCCTCCAGCAAATATTCCCGGAACATTGGTGGCCATGGTTTCCGGGTCAACTTCCAGAGTTTTCCATTTGGAGATACTCAGCTTTGAATCGCCGTTGAGAAAAGCCAGGTCAGGCTGTTGTCCTATGGCCGGGATCAAGGTGTCAATCTCCATCTCGAATTCGCTGCCTTCAATGGGGACTGGCCTTCGCCGGCCTGATTTATCAAAATCGCTGAGCGTCATCCGCGCGCACTTGATTTTTTTCAGCTTTCCGTTTTCAGAGTAGGCCTCGATGGGCAGAGTCAAGAATTCAATTTTCACTCCTTCCTGGAGAGCTTCGTCGATTTCCTCTTTGTTGGCGGGCATTTCAGGCCTGGTCCTTCTGTAGAGGATGGTGACATCCGCACCGAGCCGCCATGCGGTTCGGGCGGCATCGATGGCCGTGTTTCCTCCGCCGACCACAGCGACTTTTTTGCCGACCTTCGCCTCTTTCTGCAGGTTGTATTTTTTCAGGAATTCAATAGGATCGATGACCCCCTCCACATCCTCGCCAGGGATCCCCAGCCTTAAGTTCACTGGAGCCCCGGTGGCAATGAATAGGGCTTTATAGCCCTGGTTGAACAGGTCATCGATGGTTAGGTCTTTTCCGATGCGTGTCCTGGTTTTGATCGTTACGCCGATTTGTTTTACTGCATCGATTTCAGAATTGAGAATGCCTTTGGGCAGCCTGTATTCAGGGATGCCCCAGGTCAGCATTCCTCCCGGGACGGATTCGGCTTCGAAGATTGTCACATCATAGCCTCGCTTGGCCAGCTCCCAGCCAGCCATAAGACCTGCGGGTCCGGAGCCGACAATGGCCGCTTTTTCGTATTTTTTCGCAACCGGTTTGAAAGCCGGCTTCCCGCCGTTTGTCCTTTCGTAATCCGCGACAAATCGCTTGAGATGCCTGATGGCGATAGGTTCTGCCACTTCCCCCGCTCTGCAGCGCGTTTCGCAGGGATGGTGGCAGACGCGGCCGCAGACACTGGGCAGGGGATTGACCCAGCGGTTGACTTCCAGGGCTTCTTTGAACTTTCCCTGAGCAATCAGGGCCACATAGGAGCAAGCTTCGGTGTTGATGGGGCAGGTGTGGTGGCAGGGAGAAGACACAAGGTCGTTGCAGACGCCTGCCGGGCATCTCTTGTATTTGATGTGAGCTTCGTATTCGTCTCTGAAGTAGCGGAGTGTGGTCAGGACAGGGTTAGGAGCCGTGTTGCCCAAACCGCAGAGAGCCGTGGCTTTGATGTTCGTGGCCAGGTCTTCGAGGAGGGCGAGGTCATCCATGACTGCCTGTCCTTTTTTGATTCTGGTCAGGATTTCGAGCATGCGGGGAATGCCTTCCCGGCAGGGCGTGCACTTTCCGCAAGATTCATCCTTGGTGAAAGTGAGAAAATAATGGGCCATATCGACCATGCAGGTGTTCTCGTCGGTGGCCACCATCCCGCCTGAGCCCATCATCGACCCAACCTTGGTCAATTGCTCGTAGTCCACAGGCAGATTAAGGAGCTCGGCGGGGATGCAGCCGCCTGAAGGCCCTCCAATCTGCACTGCTTTGAATTTGCGGTCTTTAAGTATGCCCCCGCAGATGTCAAAGATGATCTCGCCTAAGCTGAGCCCCATCGGGACCTCAACCAGTCCTGTATCTTTGACTTTTCCCACGACTGAGAAGACCTTTGTCCCTTTGCTGATGTTTGTTCCGATGGAGGAATACCACTTCGCGCCACGGTTGATGATCGGGGCTACATTCGCCCATGTCTCTACATTGTTGATGTTTGTCGGCTTTCCCCAGAGACCCTTCTCTGCCGGGTAGGGAGGACGGGGTCTGGGCTCACCCAGTCGTCCTTCCACAGACGCCATCAAGGCCGTCTCCTCTCCGCAGACGAACGCGCCAGCGCCTCTGACCACTTTGACATCAAAATCAAATCCCGTTCCGAGAATGTCTTTTCCGAGAAGTCCATAGTCTCTTGCCTGGTCGATGGCGATGTACATTCTATGGAGTGCTAGCGGATATTCGTTGCGGACGTAGACAAATCCTTCTTGAGCTCCGATGGCTCTGGCTCCGATCAGCATTCCTTCGAGCACAGAATGAGGGTCGGCTTCGATGATACTCCGGTCCATAAAAGCGCCAGGATCGCCTTCGTCTCCGTTGCAGACGATGTATTTTGGCTCTCCTTCTGCGTTCCGGACAAATTCCCATTTCAGGCCTGTGGGAAATCCGGCTCCGCCCCTTCCTCTGAGTCCTGAATTCTTTACTTCGCGGACGATCTCTTCAGGAGCCATTTTTGTCAAAGCCTTAGCCAGGGCTTGGTATCCGTCCCGAGCGATGAAGTCGTCGATCTTTTCAGGGTCGATCAAACCTCTGTTTCTCAGCGCAATCAGGATTTGTTTTTTGAAGAAACCGATGTCACTCAACACAGGAATAGGCGCTTTTTCCGCAGGCGGAGTGTACATGAGTTTCTTCACCGGCCTCCCTTTGAGGAAGTGCTCTTCGACAAGATGGGGAATGTCTTCTACCTTGAGCTGTTTATAAAAGATGTTATCCGGCTTCACCACCAGAAGAGGCCCGGCCTCACAGAAGCCATTGCATCCTGTTGTGACCACCAGAACTTCTTTTTCCAGGCCATGCTTTTTTATTTCCTTATCCAGGGCATCCTTTATTTCGAAGGAGTGATTGGAAACACAGGCTGTTCCTCCACAGACCATGATATGCAACCGATAAAGTTTATCTTTCATCCTAGCCTCCTTAATTTAGACAGCTCTCTCGCTTCCCACGGCGAGGGCATAGTCTTTGATGATCTTCCCGCCGATGATATGCTTCTCGAAAATTTCCTTTGTTTTTTGTGGAGTCAACTCCACATATTTCACGGGAGCCTGACCCGCGGATTCGACTGTGATCATGGGTTCACGGCTGCACAAGCCGGCACATCCGGATGTGGTGAGGAGAACGTCATGGACATCTTTTCCTTCAATTTCTTTGATCAGAGCGTCCATGATGCCGCGGGCACCAGCGGCAATGCCGCATGTCCCCATATGGACTGTGACCTTTATCTTATACGGGCCGCCTTCTCTGAGCTGTGTTGTTCTCGTTGCTTTTTCCTTAATTTTCGCTAAATCTTCGATTTTGAGCTTAGGCATTTTTTCCTCCTCCCTATTTCTTGTATTTGTTGAGAATAGGCGTTACTTTCGATTCGGATAATTTTCCATGGATATCCTTTCCGACCATCATCACCGGAGCAAGGCCGCAACATCCTAAGCATCGGACTTCGTCGAGGCTGAAATTGAGGTCTGCGGTCGTCCCGCCTCTTTTTATCCCCAGCTCTCTCTCGACTTTTTCCATCATTCTGCCCCCGCCTCTGACATGGCAGGCCGTTCCAAGGCAAACGTTTATGGAGTATTTTCCTTTGGGCGTAAGGCTGAAGGCTTTGTAAAAAGTTGCCACGCTGAGAAGCCGGCTGAGGGGAATGTTAAGTTCTTTTGAAACCTTGACGAGCGCATCCTTGGGCAGGTAATTGAATTCTTCCTGGATGTCTTGAAGAATAGCGACCACGGCGTGCGTATCGTTGCCGTATTTCTCGATAATTTCCGTAAGTTTGCTTTCGTTCATTTTTGCCTCCTTATGCTTGCTATTCCTTCTTTTAGATTGGTTCTGATAAAATTGACCACCTCGGGTGACGCAATGGAAATTCCGTTGAGATGGGCTTTAATTTCTTCTGTGTCTAAAGAATAATGAGAGCGATTGACCTGATGGTGGTAACGGAGTTCGATTTCTGGGTGGCCTATGATCAGAGTGATTATGGTCTGGGCGATATCTCCCAAAGGTTTGGCGTCGATATGGCTCGCCTGAAAAGTGGCCTTTATTTTTGTCCCTTGTCCTGGCTTGGATTGGATGGCAAAGCTTCCGTTGGCCGCTTTTGCCGCCTCGGACAGGAGGGACAGGCCAAAACCGAATCGTCGAGTCTTTTTGGTAGTGAAGAAGGGATCGAGCGCTTTTTTGATGTTTTCTTCGTCCATTCCTTTACCGTTGTCCGCGATTTCAAGGGAGAGAGTATCTTTCTTTCTATCCTCCATGATCTTGATTTCGATTTTATCAGCCATGGCTTCGATGGAGTTTTCGGCAATATCGAGGATATGCAACGACAAGTCTTCCATTTTTATCCTTCAGTTTGTGATTTTCCTTCCTTCTTTATTCTGAAAGGCTTTTCGGATCTCTTCAGTCGTCCCTTCCTCTATGCGAAAAGAGGTAACTCCGCGTCCGATCTCATCCAGAAAATGCGCGTCGGAGAAGCAGGCCACCGGGTAGGACGGATTGAATTTCTCGATGGCGTCACGATAACTGATATGGGGGGAGATCTCCAGGGCGTCCAGTTGGAGATGATCGGGGATGAAGCCCAATTGGCCGATGAGGCTAAAGCCTTCCCGGTCGATGTGGGACGCGATGGCCAGGCCATTGAGCGAGCGGATGGTTTGAACCACTGTTTCGACAGAGAGGGTTGAGGCGCCGATCAAAAGTTTGTTGTTGAAACGGACGACGTCTCCTTTCTCGTTGACCACGACCTGCAGGCCAAAGGCTTCTTCGTCGTTTTCTCCAGGGAGGTTGGCATAGACGATTTCTTGAAGCTTAAAGGCGTCTTCAGGCTCATCGAAAAGAGCGAGGATATGGACTTCTTCCTGGGAAGTGACTTCCATTCCTGGCAGGACGCTGATTTTGAATTTGTGTGCGGCTTTAATTAAAGCAGGAACATTCTCTGCTGAATTGTGGTCGCAGATGCCGAGGATGTCGATTTCCTTTGTCTTTGCCTGCTCTGCGATGGCGATGGGGGACATTTTAAGGTCAGCGCAGGGAGAAAGGCAGGTGTGGATATGCAAATCCGCTCTCATCGTCTTCAACATCATTCAATCCTTGCGGCCGATTATTTGATACAATTTCCCAGAAGTTTTATAGGCCGTGGCCTCTGTGGTCAGGAGAGGGACTTTTTCCGCCTCGGCCTTTTTCATTGTCTCTTCGTCAGGCTTCCGGTTATTGACAATGATAATTCCGGCCAAATCCTTCAATTTGGCCACAGCGATGATGTTTTGATGGGTCTGGAGAGTGATCCAGAGATCTCCTTCGCGGCTGTTGGCAATGACATCGCTGAGCAAATCGCTGGTATAGCCATTGGTCACGTCCCTTTCGAGTTGATCCTTGGCCGTTAAGACTTGAAGATCGAGTTTTTTGATGACATCTTTGAGTTTCATTTTTCTTTGATATTTCCTTTTTTATCTTTTTTTTCTTTAGATAAGCTTGGATTTAAAGAAAAAGACTTTTCGAGTAGCTGAATCTCCTTTTGTATTTCTTTGAATCTCTTGGGAAGGATGAACATGCAGTCTGTGAGTTTTCCCTCTTCCCTGACCACGTCTTCAGCAAAAGTCAGGCAAGTCGGCGAGCCACAGGCCCCACAATCAATCTTGGGCAGGGATTCGTAGATGGCATCTTTTTCTTTACGTTTCAGGATGGCCTTGCTCAGGTCCTCATCAAGAGGTTTGAGGGGACGGGGCTCTATTTTGCCTTCCAGGAAGAAGTAGTTCTGCTGATAAAGGCGCCTGACTTCCCTGATATCCGGGCAGGCCTTGATTTGCTCAAACTCGAGGGTTTCAATCAGTTTGAGGATTTTGTTGTAAGAGATATAGAGGTTTTCGATTGTCAACGAGCCTCCGACACATCCCTGATGGCAGGAATAGGCTTCGACGAAGTCGATGTTTCGGAGTTTGCCTCGCTCGACGTCGTCGAAAACCTTTAAGACCTCCATCAGCCCTGAGACGGCCAGGGAATTTTTGAGCCTCAGAGTCCGGCATATCCCGCCGACCATGGCCCAGCCAATGCCGAGAATGCAAATGCTTTCCAGAGCTTTTCTGTAGCTTCCCTTCTCCAGATCTTCCATGGCCGAGAAGAGAGGCCCGTAAATATCGGAAATAGAAATCGCGCCATCCAGATGAGATCTCCCTTTTTCCGCGGGCTGTTTGATGGAGATCATTTTTACGGGGCAGGGAGTGAGGTAAAAGGTGCCAATCTCATTATCCTTGAGGTCAAGCTGTTTTGATTTTTTCTTTTTAATCTCCCGGGCTGCAATTTCTCTTGGCGTGTCGATGGGAATGATCTGGTCGATGAGGTCCGGATATTTGACCTGGATCAAGCGGACTATGGTCGGACAAGCATTGGAGATAAGAGGCTTGGGTCCTTTGTAATCCCGGAGATATTCCTGGATGGCAAAGCTGACTTCCCCGCAGGTCATGGCCAGGTCGAAGGCGTCGTCAAAGCCCAGTTTTTTCAACCCGGCAAGAATCTTATCCGGCAGGATTTCCGGGCCGAATTGGGCGTATAGTGCGGGTGAAGGGATGGCGACCGTATGTCTGAATCTGGAGAGTTCACCGAAAGGATCTGTTAGAGGGATAATCGCTCCACTCGGACAGGCAGGGATGCATTCTCCGCAGTCGATGCACTTCTCTTCGAGAATCTTCGCTTTTCCGTTCTTGATTCTGATGGCTTGCGTGGGGCAAATCCGCATGCATTTCATCCGTCCTGAGCACTTTTCTTCCTCGATGCGGATGGAGTGATAGTAGTGATTCATTTTCTCTCCGTTTGATTCAGATAAAGGGTGATATCCAACGTTGTTCCTATTCCTGGCTTTGAAGAAATCTCGAATTTATCAGCATTTTTTTTGATGTTGGGAAGCCCCATCCCTGCTCCAAATCCCATTTCTCGCATTTCATCCGTCGCTGTGGAATATCCTTCCTTCATGGCCAGCTCGATGTCCTCAATGCCCTGGCCTTCATCCTTGACCTGGATGTGAATCGCAGAAGGCGTGAGATTCAGGATGATCTCACCGCATCTAGCATACATGACAATGTTCATTTCAGCCTCGTAAGCGACAATGGCCGTGCGCCTGATGATGGACGAGCCAACGCCGAGTTCCTGAAGTATTTCCTTGATTTTTGTTGAGACGCTTCCTGCGCGGCTGAAATCCCTGCCCACAATTTCAAAGCTTTGTGAAAAAACATTCTCCGTGCTCATCAACGTTTTTTCTCCTGGAGGTTGGTCACTCCAGGAAGGCCTTGGCTGTAGAGAAGACCGCAGGCTTTGTACATCATGAACTGTGTCGAGAGAATGGGAATTCCTTTTTCCCTGGCAATCTTTATTCCTTCTTTATCAGGCCGTTTGCCCCGGACATAGACAACGGCCTTGGCTTCGATGATATCCGCAGTCCTGACCGACTGGAAATTGCTCAAGCCTGTTAAGAGCAAAATTCCTGGCTGTCCGAAGGCCAGGACATCGCTCATCAAGTCCGATGCTCCGGCAAACGTTATTTCTTCATCAAGACTGTCTTCACCGCAGATCGTTTCGGCTTGAAGCAGGTCTTTAACGTCTCTTAAAGTCATTTTATTGTTCTTTTTCAACTCGCTTGATAATTACGTCTCCTTTTCGGATTATCCTCTCTGATGGGGTAATGGTCGTCGGGCAGTTTTCCCAGCAGGCGCCGCAGCCGTTGCATTTGTCGATATCGACGTAGCGCGCTTTTTTCCTGATTTTTGCCTTGAAATTTCCGATGTAGCCTGAAATTTCTTCGACTTCACTCCACGTGAGGAGTTCGATGTTAGGATGCTTTCCGACTTCACTCATCTTGGGAGTGAGAATACAGGCAGAGCAGTCGAGCGTGGGAAAAGTCTTGTCCAGCATGGACATATGCCCTCCGATGGAAGACTGTTTTTCCACTAGATAGACTTTTTTCCCTGAATTGGCATAGGTCAGGGCCGCATGAATTCCGGCGATTCCGCCGCCGACAATCAGGACCTCCGGCCGGACTGGAACCTCTTTCTTGGTTAAGGGGTCATGGAGGGCGACCCTCCGGACAGCGGCAGAGATAAGGGCTTTGGCTTTTTTGGTCGCTTTCTCCGGATCAGCAGTAACCCAGGAGACATGCTCCCGGATGTTGGACATCTGGAAGTAGAAGGGATTCAGTCCTCCCTCCGCAGTCACTCCTCTGAAAGTTGGCTCGTGCATCAGCGGAGAACAGGAGGCGACAACGACCCGGTTCAGGTTATGTTCCTGGATGTTTTGTTTGATCAGTTCCTGGCCAGGGTCAGAGCACATGAATTTATAATCTTTGGCAACAGCCACGTTGTCCAGCTTCGAGGCAAACGCGACGACTTCCGAAACATTAACTTTTCCTGCGATGTTTGTCCCGCAGTGGCAGACAAAAACTCCGATTCTTGGCTGGCCATTTTTACTCATCTTGCTCCTCCATTTCCGAGTTTCTCCCAGACAGCTTTCAAGGAGATGATCGAGCGGGAGAACCCAAGGTCTTCTTTGGGAATGCCCATGGCTAATCCCATGAGCTGGCTAAAAAAAAGAATGGGCATTCTGACGTCTTCCTTGTATTTATGAAGCATTTTGTTCTGAAGTATTTCCAGGTTAAACAGGCAGAGAGGGCAGATGGTGACAATGGCATCAGCACCCTTCCTTTTTGCTTCTTTGAGGAGAATATAGTTTAACCTCAGACCGACCTCTTCGATGGTTCCGGTCAGTGAGCCGCCGCAACAGCGGGTTTTGGCTGAGTAATTGACGGGCTCAGCGCCGATGGCTTCCATGAGGCTGTCCAGGGTCACGGGATAATCGGGGTCATCGAAGTCTGTGTAGGGCCTGACCAACTGGCAGCCGTAATAGCAGGCGACCTTCAGCCCAGTCAGCTTCCTTCTGACTTTTTCCCTAATCTTCTCGAGGCCGACATCCTTGATGAGAACCTCTAAGGGATGTTTGACCTTAATTTTTCCGGTGTATTCACAGCTAGAGTTTTTTAGATCATTCAGGATTTTTTGAGCTTTTCCTTTTCCGCTTTTCAGAAACTCATTGGATTTCTTCAGAGTGAGGTAGCAACCGGCACATGGAGCCATGATATTCTTGCCTGCTTTTTCTGCGATGGAGAGGTTGCGGCCGCAAATGGCAGCGGCCATCATGTCATCTACCGAGAAATAGGCTGTCGCACCGCAGCAATTCCAGTCTTCCAGTTCCTGCAGCTCCATGCCAATTTCTTTAAGAACGGGGAGAAGAGATTCTTCATAGTGTTTTGAGCCGCCTTTGAGTGAACATCCTGGGTAATAGATGTATTCGCTCATCATGCTCCCTCCTTTACTGCATTGAGGAGTGTTCGCAGTTGTTTTTTATTTTTAATTTTTTCTTTCTTCAGGCTCATGCGTCCTGTCTTCATCAGGCTTAATCCCGTGGGGGCCATTTTCAGCAAGCCCAGGGGGTTTTTTGACTTCAGGTACATGTTCAGGACCAGCCACAGCTCAGAATTCCGTCCGTTCTTGGCGATGAGTTTATGCATTTCCCTGGCCAGAACAGGTATCGCGAACCGGGAAGGATACATCTTTTCTTCGATGGCTTTTCTTTTTAAGGCATACATGACGTCTGTGATCTTGATGTTGGCCGGGCAGCGAACCTGACAGGTGTAGCATGAAGGGCAAAGCCAGATCGTAAAGCTCCTCAAGGCTTCCTCCCTGAAGCCATGTTTTATCAAGGCCATTATTTTTCTGGGGGGGTAATCCATATAAATGGACATTGGACAAGAGCTGCTGCAGGTTCCGCATTGGATGCAACGGTCGATTTCCTCGCACCTGGACATCTCCCTAATTTCATCTAAAAAATTCTTGTCCAGTTCTTCCTCATATTTAACTTTTCTCTGGATTTCCATGAATCCTCCTTTTCAGAAAATTATTGGTATATCTTTGAAAAAGGGTTGTCTTGGATATGTAAGGCAGGAATAGCACTTGAATTATTGGCATAAACTTATCTTCGCAGGTAAAAGTTGTAATTATAAGACAGAAAGGCAGCTTATAAGCCCGGTGACACGATAAGACTCTCTTCCTGCATCAATAAGGAATCATACCGTGACTGATTTAAATAGAAAATGTCTTATAATTAATTAAGCTAAATTTTATTTTTAAAGAGCCGTCTTTGTCAATAAGAAAATAAGAAAAAATTTTTCGACACCCCAAAATAATAGTTTTTTCAAAATTGATTTTTTAGATCGTATTTCCTATAATCCCTTCACAGTGAAGCAGGCAATTGACATCGACCACATCTGCGTCTTGGCCAACTTGAGACTCAAGGATGAGGAAAAAGCCCTCCTCGCTCCACAGCTCACGAAGATTTTAGAATGGGTCAATAAGCTGGAAGAGTTAGAGCTTGATGTCACAAAAGGGGAAATTTATTCTCCGGTCTCGTTCTCGCTCCCCTTTCGCGACGATGAAATCCTTCCTTCGGTCCCAACTGAAGAGGCGTTGGCCAATTCTCCGGAGACAGACGGCAAATTCATAAAAGTCCCAAAAGTCATCGGGGAGAAATGAGCCTGACATCCCTGAGCCTGGCCGGGCTGCTGTCTTTGCTCAAAAGGAAAGAAGTCAAAGCCGAGGAAGTTGTCCGGTCATTCCTCGAAAAAATGGAGGAGAAAGAGGAAAGAATATCTGCCTTTCTAACCGTGGCTGGAGAGCAGGCTTTGGCCCGGGCCAAAACAATCGACCAGAAAAAAGAAAAAGGAAAGCTGGCTGGCGTTCCCCTGGCCATCAAGGACAACATTTGTACCAAAGGGATCCGGACAACGTGTGCCTCCAGGATTCTGGAGCATTTTATCCCTCCCTACAGCGCCACTGTCGTCGAAAAATTAGAAAAGGAAGATGCCATTGTCATCGGGAAAACCAACATGGATGAGTTTGCCATGGGTTCTTCGACGGAAAACTCTGCCTTCTTTGTCACGAAAAATCCCTGGGACGAAAGGCGGGTGCCGGGAGGCTCCAGCGGGGGGTCGGCGGCTGCTGTAGCGAGCGGTGAGGTTCCTGCTTCTCTGGGTTCGGATACGGGTGGCTCAGTCCGGCAGCCCGCTGCTTTCTGCGGCGTTGTCGGTCTCAAGCCCACTTACAGCCGCGTTTCGCGTTACGGCCTTATCGCTTTCGCTTCTTCCCTGGATCAGATCGGACCCTTGACGCAAACAGTCGAGGATTGCGCCCTGCTCACTCAAATGATTGCCGGCCCGGATGCGATAGATTCCACCCTTTCCTCTCAGCCAGTCCCGGATTATCCAGCGGAAATGAGAGAAGAGTTAAAATCGATAAAGGTCGCGTATCTGAAAGAAAACGCCATGTCCGGCGTTGATGCCGAGGTGAGGCAGATGTACTCGGACATTCTCAGGGCGCTGGAAGATATGGGAGCAGAGCTTTATGAGATGGACTTTCCTTCCTGGGAATACGGCCTGGCCTGTTATTACATTCTCGCTCCTTCGGAAGCCTCCTCGAACCTGGCCCGCTATGATGGTGTCCGTTATGGATTCCGCCATCCTGAGGCCAAAAACCTCAGGGACATGTATCTCAGGACGAGGACAGAGGGCTTTGGCCAGGAAGTGAAACGAAGGATTCTCCTGGGAACCTTTGCCTTGAGTTCGGGCTATTACGGAGCCTATTACCTGAAAGCCGCAAAAACAAGGGGCGTAATCAGCCAGGAATTTGCACAGGCCTTCCAAAGAGTTGATTTCATTCTCACCCCGACAACCCCGGAGCCCGCCTTTTTCATCGGAGAAAAAAAAGACCCGATCTCGATGTATCTTTCTGATAAATTTACGGTTACGGCCAATCTCGCAGGAATTCCGGCCATTTCTGTTCCCGTTGGCCTGACAGGAGAGAATTTGCCCTTGGGGCTGCAAATCATGGCCAATTTTTTTCAGGAATCTTTGCTTTTTAAGCTTGCTTTTTTACTTGAAAAAAAAGTAAAATTTAAAAAAAACTAAACGCAGGAAGGAGGATTCATGGTAAGAAAAATTGCCGTCATTATCGCAATCGTTTTCATTTTCTTTGTCTTACAGAGTTGCCAGTCTAAGCCTGAAGAGTCAGTCTTGAAGAGATATATTCATGCGGATAATCTCAAAGACAAGATGACGATGTCGACCATGGCACTGGAACCGATCTCAATCGGTGCGGAAACCTGGGAGATTGTCAAGGTCAGTGAAGAAAAGGTTGAGACTGCCAGTCTGGCTGATTTGAACAAAAAGGAGCTGGAGTTTAAGAAGCAGGTTGAAGAATCAGTCGGGATAACCCTCGATGCCAAAGATGAAGTGGATCTGGCCGAGGAAGAACTGAAGAATGCGCGGACAGCGGCTGATAAGAGAGCCGCCCAGAAAAAAGTGAATGAGGAGAAGGCCAAGTATGAGGCGCAACGGGAAAGGCATGACCAGGTCCAGCTGGATTACAACAAAGCCAAACAGGCCGCAGCAAGAGAGGAAGAGATTGCCAGTTTCTCTCTCGGGGCAGGAAATTTGCTCAACATCAGAGACCTAACCGGTCAGGTTCACTCCAAGGATGTCGAAATAAAAGCAGAAGGAAAAGCTGGAACGAAGAATTATATTTTCTATTTGAGAAAGTACAATCTGAGAGACGAAACCTTGAACCTACCCTATCACGGAAGATGGATCATCGTTAAGATCGAGTCTGTCAGTTAATATTGACTCTTTTAGCTCTTTCGTTTATAAATACGCTTTTATTCAGACCGGGCCGTTAGCTCAGAGGGAGAGCACCGGCCTTTTAAGCCGGGTGTCGCTGGTTCGAGTCCAGCACGGCTCACCAACCTTGAGCGCCCCTGTCGTCTAGCCAGGTCGAGGACATCGCCCTTTCAAGGCGGCAACACGGGTTCAAATCCCGTCGGGGGCGCTTCTCTATTTTCTTCATCAAAAATATCCTTATGAACCCTGCTCAACTTAAATTCAATCTGAGGAGATTTTAGGACTCGAATGCTGCGGAGAGGACTTATCGGCTTCTACTTTTTCAGTTTGGAAGCTGGAGATGCTGAGTATTCCTCGTAGAAGGCGGAGATTTCCTGGGACAGGTCGGAAAATTCGATGAGGTGCTTTTTGCATCCCCGCCGCGAGCAAATCTGGACTTTCCCGCCGTTCATCAGTTCGAAGACGGTCATGGGAACGTGGCATCTCTCACACATGTCATTGGTTAAAAGAGAGGATTGGCAATGGGGACAGAAAAAGAGGACGATTTCATCCATGGGAACGTGGACTTCCGAATGGATGGTGTAGCTTCCGTAAATCGAGCTCAAGTAGAGGAGACCCTGCCGGTTGCGGTGCTGGATCATAACTTTCACACTCGGATAGCCTTCTATGATCATCGCCTTATCCATGAGGCTTTTTTTGCAGTAGGGGCATTTCACGTTGACCTGCAATTCACGCATCGATCACTCCTTCAATAAAATTCGCTGGCTCTCTTCCATTATGTGTGTCTACTCTGAAAGCTCTCTCCAAGATGGCCTCGCTCCCCTTCAGGTTTTTAACGCCGTTCCCTCGCAGCCCTTCTCGGCGGCTGCGGAACTCGCTTCGCTCAGACATCCTCGCCGCCCGGCAGGGCCGGGTTCCCTCGAAGGGCAGCTCGGGAAGGCTAAACCTTCAATGGTCGCTTCGGCCATCTCTGAGAGGCTTTTTTTATATCCCCATATCCTTCGCATAAACAACCTGGAAGACAGCCAATTCTATTTTCTTTATTATTTTTAATAATGAGTCCGCGATAAGACCTTCAACTCGACGGCTTCGACTTTTCGGTAGACCTGATGGAATGGCAAAAGCTTGTCGTTTGGCGTCAGCAATCGTTCAACGGAAATGTCGAAGAGCCTTTCGTTTTCCTGGAGATAGGGACAAATGACCTCCCAATCCCTTTCCGTGACATGCGCAAATCTTCCTCCGTTGAGCTGGCAGTCTTCGACTTTTGAAAAGGGATCCCGCAAATAGATGGCTCCGCCTGAGGCGAGCGAAAAGAGGTTTCCTCCAGGATAAGGAGTTTCCAGTTCGACGATTTTTCCCTTTTCGTTAAATTTCAAGCCGTTAAGAATCACAAACCCTCCCCCTTCCAGGGGATTTCCGGCCATAAAGGATTCAGCCAGATAGTCGAGGCATGTCCCGTTGATCACAACCCGCGGAGCGCCGACCGCGTTGACGAGCGGTCTTCCGGCAGCGTTGCCCAGGATATAGACAGCACCCCCTTTGGCGCCGTACATGAAAGTCTGACCGACATCGCCGTAGATGACGAGCTTTCCGCCTCTCATGATTTGCGCCACCTGATCCTGAGCGCTCTCGTGGACGAAGATTTCTGCCCCTTCAAGACCTGAAGCCAGATAATCACCCGCTCTTCCGTAGACATCGACTCGCACACCGTAAGAACGGGGTCCAAAGCCACAGCCGCAGAACCTCTGGCCTCTCCAGTTGAAGGTGATGAAACTCCTCCAGCCAGCTTTATAAGCCTTAACCATGAACCTGGAAATGGATTCGTCTCCCTCTGAAGGGAAATGCTCACAGTCGATGACCAGAACCTGCTTCTGGCTTTTTGGCTGGGACATTAAATCCTTTCTTGCCCTGTCCGAATAGTGAAAGAGATTTTCTAACTGTTTGCGTCCAGGCAAGGATGAGAGCAGTTCATTCAGGTATTTTTCGGCTATGGAGAAGACAGAGGCCCTTTCCTGGATTGGAATTCTCCATCTCTGGTCGATAACCCGAGTGTATTCAGCAATTTTTTCTCCCATAAAGGCGTCTTCAGGTTCGACGGCTGAAATTTGAATGGAAGGACAGTCCGCGGCTTTGTGCGACGAGATTGTTCTTCCGAACTTATCCGTGACAGCTAAGGATTTTTCTTTCACCCGAAAAACAAACGCGCCTCCGTCCGTATGACTTCCTCCCCTGGCATTCCAGTAGATGTCCGCACAGGGCAAAAATCTTTTATCCTCCTCATGAAGGCTGCGCAGAGTCGCATCTATGGCTTGCTTCTCGCTGGCCACTAGAGCGATGGATACTCCATTCTCCTGAAGAGCAAAGACCTGGGGTCTGAGCATGGATGTATCCGTGATTCCCACGAGCTCGAGGCTTTTTTCTCTGACGTTGGTCCGGCCGATGATAAAGAACCAGGGTCCGTCGGGAGAGCTGTGGATATGGGAGGCCTGGATCGCCCGGTAGATTTTCTTTTTGGCTTCGGGGAGTAGATCGAAATCTCTCTCTGTGGTCGGAGCGAATGCTTCGATGATGTATTCAAGCGGGTATTCGTAGACTCTGTTCAGGAGGTCGAAGAGGAGCACCGAGACTTCGGTGTCAGTCAGGAAAAGGGGAAAGATGTTTCTCTGCTTGAGGTATTCGGTCATGGAATAATAGTTGGCAAAATCGCCGTTATGGACGAGCGCCTCGTCCATTCCCGCGAAGGGATGAGCTCCGCCTGGGTGCCAGACTTTTCCTTTGGTGGGATATCTCTGGTGGCCAATCCAGATATGGGCCTTCAGGTTTGCGAGTTGATAATATTCGATAGCTTGCTCGGCGTAGCCCACAATTTTGAGGATGAACATGTTGCGTCCATGAGAGAGGACAAAGGCTCTTTTCTCGCCAAGGGAGGTGTAAAATTTCCTGTTCAGCCGGTAAGTGTTCTGGTAGATGAACTCATCCTCGACTTTGCTTCGTTGCAATGAAGCGAGGTTGTTTTCTTCGATAAATCTCTGGAGGCTTTTGTCTTTGACGCGGCAGAAATATCTCCAAATCTCGGGGGGCTTGACCTCCAGGCCTTCGACTCGGCGGAAATCCTCGATGGTTGCAACCTGCAAGGCCGTGTGAACAATCAGCGGCAAAATGAATTCCTTCTCAACCTCTCTCCGGATGCCTGGGTCGAGATAAGCAACCTGGATGAGGTAATCGTTTTCAAGAATCTCCTGGCTGACTCCGAGTTGGCTCGCGTCGAGTCCGAAGGCTGCGACACCCCCGCCTTTGCTGTTCCCCCGGTTGTGCATCTGGATGAGGGCTTGCCTGATCTGTCTTCCCGGGACTTTTTCCGCGCAGGCCAAGCCGACAACTCCGCAGCCGCCTTCTGTTTCGACTTTGGCCCGGACGTGATCGGGAGGAAGGAGTTTTTTCCTCGATTCCATCAAATGGATGATGTCTTTATCTCTCATCGATTCGCCTCAAAAGGTCTGTTCGGCCTCTCAGTTCACGAATATCTCCAAGGCCCAATGCCAGGAGGAGGAAATTAAGCTGTTCTTGCCAGGACGCATAGAGGTTGATGATCCTTTGCGCTCCCCAGGAGGGGCTGATCTGCTTTTCCAGTTCCAAGTCGGTTGTGGCGATGCCCCGCGGACAGCCTCTTCCGCTCTCGCAGTTACCGCAGCGGACGCACCCCAGAGCGACCAGTTCTCCGGTTCCGATGACGACGCCGTCAGCGCCCAGAGCGATCGATTTGGCGATGTCATAGGCCGTCCGGATTCCGCCGCTGGCCATGAGCACAATCTCATCGCGGACGCCCTCCTGGAGCAGGAACTTGTGGACCTTGGTGATCGCATATTCAATCGGCATGGCGATATTTTTCTTGGCAATCTCTGGCGCAGCGCCTGTTCCTCCATAGCCGCCGTCGAGATGGATGATGTTCGCTCCAGCGTAATAGCTTCCGACAGCGACCATGTCCACATCAGTGGGTGTGGAAACCTTGACCGCGATCAGGGCTTCGGGGTTAATGACCTTGACCCAGTCGATATGTTTTTTGTGGTCTTCGACGGAATAAACGCTATGGAAAGGGAAAGGGGAGAAAAGAGAGGTCAAGGCCACAGCCTCTCTCATCTTGGCCACTTCCGGTGTGTTTTTGTCTCCAAGCAAATGACCTCCAAGACCTGGTTTTGCGCCCTGGGCATACTTGAACTCGATGATGGGCGCTCGCTTGATGGTTCCTTCGCCGACGCCGAAGAGCCCTGTGGCGACCTGAGTGATGATCGAGCTGCTGTAGGGAATGAGTGGATCAGGATAGCCGCCTTCTCCCGTGGAGGTGAATGTTCCCCAAGCTTCGGCAGCCATGGCCCGGGCGAGCATCACAGGGAGGCTGACCGAACCGAAGGACATTCCTGCCCCATACCAGGGTACAGGAATTTGGATATCGGGACCTTCCCGGCGGCGATTCAGGCTGATCGCGGTGCTTATTTTATCGAGCTCTTTGGGGGACGCAGTTGCGGAGTCCTCCAATCGAAAATCGAAGACATCAAAACCGCCGCCAGAGGCGCCGACTTTATACTCAAGATTATTGTCAGGGATTCCTCCCGTTTCAGCCTGTTGCCAGGTGGCGATGATTAAATCCGGAGTCCAGCGAAAATCTCCGAGTGTTCTCCACTGGGCATCCGCTTCAACCTTTATGGCCTGGACAGGGCATTTTTTTTCGCAGAGAAAAGGGACGGGCTGACAGTGAGAGCCCTGACAGCGAGCAGGATTGGCTGCGCGAACATGGTTGAAGCCCTCCTGCCTTTCAAACACACCATAAGGGCAGATCTCGGCACAGAGTCCGCAGTGAAAGCAGCTATCATCGAGGGAGACTCTGAACTTACCGATTTTGCTCAAAAATCTGGGTGGGGATTGTTTTATTTCGATGCCGTTCATTTGCCCACCATGTCGTTAAAGATGAAGGCGAAGGATTCTTTTTCGATTTCCTCGTAGAACATGGCCCGGCCAACCTCGCCGCGCAGCCTCCTCACATCCCTGATTCCCATCGCACTCAGGACTTCAAGAAGCTGGTCCCTCCAGGCTGAAATCATGTTGATGATGCGCTGGCTGGCAAGCTCTGCATCCAGATTATGAATTCCCGCAGGACAGGATTCTAAGTGGCACTCCTGGCAGACCTGGCATCCCATAGCAACCAGCAGTGCAAGGTCGAGGACTGCAGCATCGGCGCCGCAGATGATGAGTTTGGGAACATGCTCAGCGGCGGCAATCCCGCCTCTTCCGAGTATGGTTATTTCGTCCCGGAAGCATTCTTTGACAAAATCGAGGTGGAGCGACTTTATCGCCTCGCTGATGAATATGCTTCCTTCAAGGCTGTTGCCCCGGCTATCCGCATAGAAGTTCAAGATATCAGCCCTTCCATCCGGGAATTGTCTGAAGATTTCTCCTGAGAGAAATGGGGCTTTCAACCCCAGGGATATCAGAGTTCCTGGATTCTGGCTCTTCAGTTCCTCAAGGATTCTTTCAAGGGCTGGAATGGAGCATTCTTTGGGCAAAACAAATTCAAGGAAATTCGTTTCTGACCACGGTGTGCGGTCCATGCCGGCAGCGCTCTCGAAAGGAATTCGAAGGGCTATGGACTCGAGGTAGGGTTCGAGGTCATCCCCATAGTTTTCGAGATCTATGAAAGCAAAAGTTCCTAGCCTGTGCGCAGCCTGAACGATAGCCATCAGAATGTTCTTCGATTTGATTCCCAGCGCACGTGTGTCCAGCAGCATCGGAATCTGGATTTCTTGGAAATGGGGAAGGTCGAGCTTCTGGAGGTCACGAATCCAGGATAGCTTCCGGCCAAGGTCGACGGCGGTGGCAATGTATTCTCTTCCGTGGATTCCGTCCCGTGTCGGCCGGACAATTTCTGACAGGTCTGTCCAGATCCTGTCAAAACCCGGGCCTTTGAACGGCCCGCGAAAGCCTGCACCGTAAATGGGGATCTTCCCTTCTTCGGCTTCGTTCCAGAGGGTGTGGATGACATCCGGAGTCCAGTAGGCGTTCCCCAAGTTCTCATATTCCCTGTTCCTGACCATTTTGAGCGCCTGCTGGGGGCAGTTCTGGATGCAGGAGAAACAGTTTTTGCAGAGATAGCTGGCCGGCTCGGACATTTTCCGGGGATCAACGGGATCCCGCTTGTGGACATCATAGATGCAGAAGGTCATGCAGCGGCCACAGTTCAGGCAATTTTCCCCTCGGATGATTGCGAACTTTCCTATCCTGGTCGAGGGCAGCTTCGCAGGGGCTGTTTCTATCTGATAGCGCTCATACATTGTCTTCAATCCAATGGTTGTTTGAAGGAGCGCCCAGGGAATCCAGGAGTTGGGCGTAGGCCGGGTCTGACTCCACTTTTTTGATGAACATCTCGATTTTCTCTCTTGGAAAGCCGTACTTTCTTGCCAGGACGGATTCGAGCCTCTCCCAAACTGGAATCAGGGCCAGCTTGCTCTGGCAGACAGACTCGCAGAGACGGCAGTGCAGACAGAGGAATGCTTTTTCCGCACAACGGGCAGGGATAGGAGCATCTTGCAGCTTGTTCAGGAGAAAGAGTTTTCCCTTGGCTGTGACAATTTCGTTTCCAGTCTCAAGATAAGCGGGACAGACAGCAACGCAGGCCCCGCAGCTGGCGCAGGCCTCAGCCGCAGGAACGGACCTTTTATTTTCCCTATGGTTATGATTCAGGATATTTGTGGCCGCTTTTAAAAGAGGATTGCCGTTCGAGAAAAACGTACTCATCCGGTAAGCAATTTTCAAAAGGCTCGTGATTTTTTGTTGGGAGAAAGATTTCGAAGGATTGAGAACGTTCAAGGGATCTTGGGCTATCTTGAAGCGCCGGTAATCTTTGATGCTTTGGGACGAGAATTTTTGCGCCAGCAGAGGAAGGTTCCAGAGACCGATTCCGTAGGGCCTCCCCCCATAGCTTATCGCTGCATGGGTCAAGGAATAGGAGAGGAGGAGATGGAAGAAATGAGAAATTTTTCCGGAGTCTGAGGGGAAAATGGTAAAAACAACAGCCTCATTTCTGTTTATCAAGGAAGCTTCCGTGGAGAAGGGAAGGCCATAATTTTTTCTGAGCCGTTGAATCCTGTTCAAGTAAAGGTTGAGTCTTTCGAGAGGGAGAATGGTTTCAGCCCCGAGGAGAGAAGGGTGGAACCGTTTGACGGCAAACGGGAAGAACCGTTCATTCCAGAGCAAGGCTGTAAGATAACCTTCAGCCAGCACTCCGCGCTTCCTCGCCACCAGCTTCAGGAAATCTGGCTCTGCAAGGGAATCTTCAAAGACAACAAGAATCGCCTCAGCCTTTGGGAAAGAGACTTTTCCTTTGAGCAGCAAATTCTTGTGCGCAAGACGGTGCTGGTCAAAATAAGAGATATGGGTTGGTTGAATTTTCGTTGATCTGAACAGTTCCGATAAAAAGCCGACCGCTTCTGTGCTGTTTTTGAAAAAGACAAGAGAGGGCTTCGCAGGCTTCTCTTGCCGGACTTTGAGTTTCACCTTGGTGATGATTCCCATCTGGCCCTCGGTTCCCAGGAAGTATTTGAAATCGGGGTGGCTGGGATCAATCCAGACCTGCCTTTTCGGGGTGATAACTTCGATGGAATCAACCCAGTTGGCAACATGTCCATACCTGAGGCTGTTAATTCCATAGCCTCCAGTGGAGATCCATCCGCCAACTGTGGAGAAGAGGCTGGTGGGATAGGTGTGGCAATCCAGGGAATATTTCTTCAAGAAGCGGCGCAGGTCCCACCACCTCAGTCCGGCTTCGAGGCAGACGATCTTTTTCTTGGAGTCAAAGCCCAGAATCCTGTTCAGAAGGGTCATGTCTGCCAGGATCGACTTTTTGAGGGGCGCTATGGCGCCAGTTCCAGAGGTGGCTGCGCCCCGGGGGATAAGTGACAGTTTGTTGTCTCCGGCGTAAGAAAAGAGCCATCGGATATCTTCGATGCTTTCCGGCTGAAAAACGAATTGAATTTTGGGAAACCTCTCTTTTATAATATCGGGGAGTTCGACGGATTCCTTGGCGTAGAGCTTGGTCTCAAGAGGTGCGCTTAGTATCATATGTATAGAGATTTTAGGAATATATTTCCAAATGTCAAGAAATATTTTATAATTTATTTCAAATATATGATATTTTTGCAATTATCTTTACGATTAAAAGAGGAGGAGAGATGGTCGACGAGCTGGAAATAAAGATAGTCAGGGCCCTCAATCAGAACTCGAGGAAGAGCTTCCGGGAGATAGCCAAGGAGATCGGCACATCGGCGCCGGTGGTGATCAGCAAGATAAAAAGGCTGGAAAAAATGGGAGCCATAAAAGGATATATTCCTATCCTGGACCCGGAGTATTTCGGCTACAATTTAGTTGCCGTCGTTGCTTTGCGCATTTCCCACGGAAAACTCATCGAGACCCAGGAAAAGATCGCCGAAGACTCCCAAGTTTTCGCCATCTATGATGTTACCGGCGATTGGGATTCGATCGTGATTGCCCATTTTAAGAGCAGAGAAGATTTGAATAAGTTTATCAAAAATGTCCTTTCTCTGAGATACGTGGACCGGACTGTGACCCACATTGTGCTCAACGTGGTAAAAGATGAGCGGAGGCTTATCGTCTAGCCTTAAGTCATTTTTTCCTTTTTTTCCAGAGCCAGTAGAGAAAGACGGCTGGAGTCTGGTAGAGAGCGAGAATCATAGGTGAAAGGATGAGCCAGTAGATGTTGAAATCGGGGAGAAAGAGGAAGAGGAATGCTGCCACTCCGGCCACAGAGGCCAGGATGGAGGAGGCAAGCAGAAGATGGGATATTAGTTTTTCAAAACTCATGGCTTGTCCTGTTTGACCGTATTGCTGGTGGGCGGTGCTGGGCTCGAACCAGCGACCCCCGGTTTGTAAGACCGGTACTCTACCCCTGAGCTAACCGCCCGGTTCTTGGGTGTTTCTCCCAATAAGCGATAACTAAAGTAGAGAATTGATACTCTTTTGTCAAGAAAGCATAATACATCCATTTGACACAACATAAGTCCTATGTTAAATTTAGAGTCCTTTTCATCAAAGTCAACTGAGGTAAAGAAGATGTTTGCAGTCATAAGAACCGGAGGAAAACAGTACAGAGTTCAGGAAGGCGATGTGCTCTGTGTCGAGAAGCTCGATAAGGAGAGAGGAAAAAAGGTCACCTTTGAGCAGGTTCTTCTTGTCGAGGATGGAAAAAAGACGCTGATCGGGACTCCCTTTGTCGAGAACGCCCGGGTGAAGGCTGAAGTCATTGAGAATTTTCAAAATGAAAAGATCATTGTCTTCAAGAAAAAGAGAAGAAAGCAGCATAGGAGAACAAGAGGACATCGCCAGGAGCTGGCGCGTGTCAGAATCGAAGAGATTGCCCTTGGCTTGAAAGCCGCAGCGGAGGAAAAGCCTCCGGTGAAAGAGGTGAAAGCCGCGCCCAGGAGGCGAAAGGCAGCGGCAGAGGCAAAGCCAAAAGAAGTGAAAAAAGTAAAAAAGGAAGTCAAAAAGGCGCCAAAGGCCAAAGCCGCACCGGTCAAAGCCAAAAAGCCCAAATCGGCCTCTAAGAAGACAACAACAAAAACTGCCAAAAAGGCTGATAAACAATAAACAAGGAGAAAGAGAATGGCTCATAAAAAATCTGGTGGAAGCGCAAAGAATGGAAGAGATAGCCATTCCAAGAGGCTCGGGGTCAAGAGGTCAGGCGGGCAATTTGTTGCCGCTGGTTCCATCTTAGTCCGTCAGAGAGGAACACCGTTCAAGCCAGGGATGAACGTCGGACGAGGAAAGGATGACACTCTCTTTGCCAAGATTGCTGGGTTTGTTCAGTTTGAAGCCAAGGGCAGAAGGGGGAAGTTCGTCTCCGTGATTCCCACCTAGGAGGTTTGAGCTCCGCTAAATATGTTTGTTGACCAGGTCAAGGCGACCCTCCGGGCAGGAAACGGAGGCAATGGATGTGTCAGCTTCCGGAGGGAAAGGGGTGTTCCCCGCGGCGGGCCTGATGGCGGCCGAGGAGGAGACGGAGGAAGCATTCACTTAGTCTCCGACGAGAACCTCACTTCGCTGGCCTACTTTCGTTTCCATCCCATAAACAAGGCTGAAAAAGGCGCCCACGGCGAGGGAGGAAAACGCCAGGGAAGAAAAGGCAAGGACCTCTTCCTCAGAGTCCCGGTGGGAACCGTAGTCCGAAGAGACGGCAAGGAAGAAGTTCTTGTCGATTTTATCCGTCCTGGGCAACAATTCCTGATCGTCAAGGGAGGAAAGGGTGGCCGGGGAAATGCCTCTTTTGCCTCGCCGACGCATCAAGCTCCCAGGGAATGGGAAAATGGACAGCCAGGCGAGGAAGGAGACTTCATCCTTGAGCTCAAGCTGATCGCGGATGTCGGGCTTGTTGGCTTTCCCAACGTCGGAAAGTCCACTTTGATCTCCAAGATCTCCGCGGCAAAACCGCTTATTGCCGATTACCCCTTCACGACACTCGTTCCCAACCTGGGTGTGGTTGATGTCGATGAATTCAGAAGTTTTGTTGTCGCCGATATCCCGGGTTTAATCGAAGGTGCCCATCTCGGGCATGGCCTGGGGGTAAAATTCTTGAAACACGTGGAAAGAACAAAAATCCTTCTCCATATCGTCGATGTTTCTCCTTATACGGAAAGAGACCCTGCGCAGGATTTCAGGACGGTTCTCAAGGAGCTTGAGGCCTTCAGTGCCACGCTGATTAAACGCCGTCAGATCCTTGCCGCAAACAAAATCGACCTTCTCGGAGAGAACAAAGAGCGCCTGGAGATGATTCGGGAGCTTGCTATTAAGGAAAAGCTCCCGTTTTTTGCCATTTCTGCTTTGAAAGGACAGGGGCTTAAGGAGCTGGTGGGTGAGGTCGCCAGGACTTTAGAGATTTTGGAAAAAGAGGCAGGTTCGTGAACATAGAAAGAATAGGACTTTTTGGCGGCACATTCAACCCGATACATTCCGGGCATCTCAGGGCTGCAGAGATCGTTCAAAAAAGGTTTGGCCTAAACAAAGTTCTTTTTGTGCCTTCCTACATCCCTCCCCATAAAAACTCCGCTGATATTGCGTCGGCTTTTCACCGTCTGAATATGGTCGAGCTGGCTCTCCGGCCCTATTCCCGTTTTCTCCCCTGCTCCATCGAGATTGAAGCAAAAGGAAGGTCCTATTCGATAATCACCCTGGATAAACTGAGAAAGCTTTATCCAGAAGCCTGGCTTTTCTTTATCCTCGGGATTGATGCTTTCCTGGAAATTGACACCTGGAAGGATTACGAACAGGTGCTCGAGCAGTGTTACTCTGTGGTCATCTCCAGGCCCGGGTATTCCTTGGATGACGCCAAAAAAGTTTTAGGCGGGAAATACAGAGAGAGAATGTACAAGCTTTCTCGTTCTGAAGCCCTGAATGACGGATTGCTTTCCTCCGTTAAAATATTTCTCTTGCCCATCGAGGCTTTGGACGTCGCTTCAACCGACATCCGGGATAGAATCAAAAGAGGCGACCCCATTAGATCCATGGTTTCTGAGGAAGTGGAGAACTATATTGAAGAAAAAAACCTTTACCGAGTGTAGAAATGCCTGAAGAGAGAACAAAAAAAGCAATTACAAAGAGAAGCCTTCCGCTTGAGGTGAAAATTTCTGTAAAAGCGAGCAAGGCCAAAAAAGGAGAAGAGATTGTCGTTCTGGATTTAAGAGGGCTGTGCTCGTTCACCGATTATTTCATCGTCATGCACGGAAATTCCTCGAGACAGAATATCGCTCTCTATGAGAGTGTTGAAGGGGATCTGAAAAGGAAGAATATGACCCCGTTGAGTGTGGAAGGTCGGGAAAATGCAGAATGGATTTTGATGGATTACGGGAGTTTCATCGTCCACGTATTTTCCCGCAGAGCCCGGGAGTATTATTCTCTAGAAAAACTGTGGGGCGACGCCCAGAAATTTTTTTATTGATCTTTTGCTCAGTGGGGTAAGAATAGGGGAAAAAGTGGATAGCCCTGGAAATATAAAAAAAGTATTGACATTTTTTGTTAATATCATTATTTTTTATGGACAATTTTTTTAGGAATAAAGAAGAAAGCTGAGTTTGGGTCGTCATGACATTGAAGATTTTGTGGCCAGGAAGAACACGAAACAAGGATATAAAAAGCTTGCAGGAATTTTATTTAAAGAGAATCAATCAGTTAGAGGCGTGCGCCCTCATCGAAACCAAAGAGGCCAGAGGGATTGCGGAGAAATTTGCGAAAAAAATTAAAGAGATCGAAGCCTCCGAGCTTGAAAAACACTTTAAAGATGATTATATTATCTGCCTCTCTGAGAAAGGTAACGAAATGAGCTCAATAGAGTTCGCTCGTTTTTTAGGAAAAATTGTCTTACACTCAACGAGGGCGGTCACGTTTGTTGTCGGAGGATTTTTAGGCTTGCATGAGAGCATATTGAACAAGGCGGATTTCTTTCTCTCTCTTTCTCGAATGACTTACTCTCATGAGTTA
Organism: uncultured Eubacteriales bacterium; assembly: GCA_964550165.1. GTDB lineage: Bacteria > Acidobacteriota > Aminicenantia > Aminicenantales > Aminicenantaceae > CAZJYC01. The sequence continues at coordinate 26,506 of CAZJYC010000007.1, read as the reverse complement.
AGCCGGATTTTGCTTTTGGAGCAGATATACCGCTCCTTGACGATTCTAAAAGGAGGGCATTACGCCAAGTAAGGGGGACGATTTTGACTCGAAAAGAAATTGAAGTTTACAAGAAAAAGCTCTTAAAAAAGAAAGAAGAGATTGTGCATAAGATAAGCGAAGCTTATAACGAGACCAAGGAAGTGGAGTCCGGAATAGCCCAGGATCTCGTAGATAAGGCGGAAAGCTCCTACACGAAGGAGTTTCTTTTCAGCCTTTCTCACTCAGAACGAGAGCTACTGTTCCTGATTGACGGCGCTCTTAAGAGAATTGCAAAGGGCGAGTTCGGGATATGCCAGATGTGCCGAAAAAGCATAGGGAAAAAGAGGCTGGATGCTGTTCCCTGGGCTCCTTATTGTATTGAGTGCCAGGAAAAGGAAGAACAGAAAGAAACCACTTGAGCCTGTCTCTTCATAACGCAATTTCCTCGTGGGCAAAATTCGCCGAGCTCATTTTTTTCCCATCTTTCTGTGAATTCTGTTCTTCTTTCCTCGAATTTCCCGGGGAAAGGGTGATTTGCCGCTCCTGCTCGCAAAGCATACGGCCTTTCACCCTTTCCTATTGTTTGTGCTGCGGCCGTTTTTTTGAGGCCCCGGGTGAGCCGCATTTCTGTCGAGATTGTCTGGAACAAAGGCCGCCATTTTCCCTTCATCGTTCTTGCGGCCGCTACAGCGGACGATTAAAGGATCTGATTATTCTCTATAAGTACAGACATTTTCAGGTCTTGGGAAAGGACTTGGCCCGCTTCGTTTCTCGAACCTTGGGCAAAAGGGAGGAGGTATGGATGGGAACAGAGGCTATCATTCCTGTGCCCCTCCATCCCCGGCGGAAGAGGCAGAGGGGATTCAACCAGGCCCAAGTCTTGGCCAAAGAATTGGCCAGACTCCAAGGAATCAAACTTGTTGACGGAGTTCTTGTCAAGGTCAAGAATGTGCCTCCCCAGACCTTACTCCAGTTGAAAGAAAGGGAAAGGAACGTTTCCGGGGCTTTCAAGACCATAAAAGGAGGGGAGATAAAAGGGAAAGTTGTCCTCTTGGTGGATGATGTCTACACAACAGGATCGACGATTCGAGAATGCAGTTTGGCTCTCAAGAAGGGTGGGGCCAAAGAAGTCAGAGCGTTGACAGTCGCTCAGGCTTGAGCCTTTATCCGTGCGTATAAAAAAAAGCGCCCGGACCAAAAAGTCCTGGGCGCCTTGTCTATAAGACGAATCCAAGCCTATTAATTTTTGGGTTTGCTCGTCGCTTTGAGAACTTTTACCTTTCTCGGCTTCAATTCTGGCTTCTTGGGCATGGTGATCTTCAGAATTCCATTTTCGTGCTCAGCCTGGATCTTGTCCTGATCGATGGAGGTGGGCAGGGTAAAAGACCTGTAGAAACTGCCGTAGGAACGCTCGATGCGGTGGTAATTCTCTTCTTTTGTCTCTTTTTCGAATTTTCTTTCGCCCCTTAGGCTAAGGGTGTTGTCCTCAATCTTGATTTCGATATCGTTCTCATCGATCCCAGGAACTTCAGCTGTCAGCACCAGGGCATTTTCTGTTTCAAAGATGTCAACAGACGGAGACCAGTTGCCTGCAACCAGGCCTTTCTCCTCGCCTCGAGAAGTGAATGCTTCCTCAAAGAGACGATTCATCCTTTCCCTTAAGGTTACCAGATCTTTGAAAGGATCCCATCTGATGATAGCCATTTTGTACCTCCTCTAAAAGTTTAGTAAGTCATCAATATAATATCTTAGTGTTACTTTGTCAAGCTTTTGCGTATTTTTTTAAAAATATCCTTTCTGTACCATTTTTTTCTAGAAAAGCTAAGATTCTTGCCCAGAAATGTAAAACTTAGCTTATTGAATTTCAAATACTTAGATTATTTTCCTGAAATTTTAGCCCAAAATTTATTGGATTCATCCCCGGATTATCGCCCCTTGAAAGAATCCGGAAGAAAAAAAAGGCTTTTAGCGCTTCCCTTGGATGAGAATCGTGGCTTCGCCTTTCAATTCCTTCCCTTCCAGGCGTTCGATCAGCCCCTCGGCCGTTCCTCTAAGGAATTCTTCATGGATTTTTGTCATTTCCCTGGCGATGACAATCTGCCTGTTTCCAAGTTCTGCGAGGGAAATTTTTAGAAAAGGCACCAGCCTCCGGGTCGGAACGTAAAAAACAAGGGTAGCGCTTTCGTCTTTCAGGGAGCGGAGAATTTTTTTTATTCCCTCTTTTTTTGGCGGAGAAAAGCCAAGGAAGAGGAATTTATGGGTGGGAAGCCCTGCTGCCGAGAGGGCTGCGGTCAAGGCTGATGGCCCAGGAATGGGGATGATCGGAATCCCCTGCCTTGTGGCTTCATGAATCAAGGGGTAGCCTGGGTCTGAGAGCCCTGGAGTCCCAGAGTCGGTGACCAGGGCCACATCCTCCCCATCCTTGAGCTTTTTGATAATCAGAGGAATTTTCTGCCTTTCCCTGGGTTGGTAATAACTGATCAGCGGCTTTTTAATACGGAATTTATTCAAAAGTTTTTGCGTCTGCCTCGTATCTTCGCAGGCTATGGCAGAGGCCCCTCTGAGAATCCTCAATGCCCGGAAGGTCAGGTCTTCCAGATTTCCTATGGGGGTGGCGACAACGTAGAGCTTACCGGGTTTTCTATGTCCTGAATTTTCTGCCCCCACTGCCTATTTTCCCCAATCGTAAGGAAAGAGAAAGTCATGGCCCACAGTCCGGGTGGATATTTTGGGAATGGGTGGAAGTTTTCTTTTGAATTCGGAGCTCTTGATAAGGGTCAAGATTTTACCCACAGCCTCTTTCTTGAATCCCGAGGAAATGACCTCTTTTCCTGACATTCTTCTGTCGATCAGATGATAGAGGATTTTATCCATTTCCTCGTAAGTCAGGCCGATTTCTTTCTCGTCTGTCTGCCCTGCCCACAAACCCGCTGTGGGTGTTTTTTTCTGGATTTTTTCAGGGACACCCAGGTGCCTTGCCAATTGTTTAACCTGAGTCTTGTAGAGGTCACCCAGAGGGTTTATGGCACAGGCCATATCGCCGTGGATCGTTCCATAGCCCAGGAGCAGTTCGGTTTTGTTGCTCGTCCCCAGGATCAAGGCTTTTTCCCGCACTGAGTGATCGTAGAGAATGGACATCCTTTCCCTTGCCATTTTATTTCCTTTGGCAATCCTGTTCTCAGTCGGATATGTGGAAAAATAGGCATCGACCATGGGCGAGATGTCGATAATTCTTGATTTTATCTTGAGCCGCCGAGCCAGCTCTTGGGCATCCTTGACGCCCTGGCTGTATGTTTTTCCATAAGGCATGATCAGGCCGATGACGTTCTTCGCACCAAGGGCTCTGACGGCGAGAATGGCGCACACGGATGAATCGAGTCCTCCGGAAAGCCCCAGTATTCCTTTTTTATAGTTGAACTTGGATAACTCTTCCTTGATGAAGGACGTGAGCACTTTTTCGACAAAGGCTGCGTTAATCTTCATAACTGCTGACAATCCTTTTCAGGGCTTCAAGGATAATTTCAGGCCTGTCATCCCTCTTGTACGGCCACTTTTTCCTGGCTTTGCGGATATCATCCAGGTTTATTTCCTGGGTAAGAAAGTCTTTTTCAAGGTATGGCGCTTTGGCCACGAGCTCGCCCATGGGATTGTAGATGAATGAGCCTCCAGCAAAGTGCTTCCCGTCTTCAAACCCAACTCTGTTGCAGTAAATCACGAATGCAGTCGAGAAACGCGAAATGGCTTCTCCCATCAGCTCCCACATCCGGCTCGTCTCGTAATAGCCTTTGGCGGAGACTCCCCGCCCCGGAGCTGCACTGATAATGATGATGAGTTCAGAGCCGCCGGCAAAGAGGAGATAGCAAGCGCCGCAGTGGAGAAAGTCTCTGCAAATCATCATGCCCGTTTTTCCATGAGGAGTGGGGAAGGTGCGGAAGTTTTTTCCTTGAGCGAAGAATTTTGCCTCCTCGAACATTCCGTAGGTGGGAAGGAAGACTTTGCGGTGAATATGAAGAATTTTTCCGCCAGAGAGAAAAGCCGCTGAATTGTAAAAAAGGCCTCTGTCTTTCTCTTCCACAAAGCCAAAAACGAGGGAAAGCTTACGGCTTTCCGCTTTGAGCGTTTTGATGTAAGGATGGGATTCAGGCAGAATCGCGACCTCTTCGACCAGATCTTTAAGGGTATATCCGCTGAGACTGAGTTCCGGGAAAACGAGAAGGTCGATATTTTTCCTTCTGGCCTTTTCGATGTGCTGAAGATGAAGGTCAAGATTCTTTTCTGGATCGCCCAGATGAGATGAGATTTGAGCCAGGCCGATTTTCATCGTGCAAAAATTATCACAATTTTCTCTCCTTTGCAATTGCGCTCGAAGCGAGAGAAACCGGATAAAAAAGAATCTTATTGTGCTAAATAAATATTTGAAAAATTAGTTTTATTTGTATAATAATATACCAAAATACGCATGGAACATATTGGTTGTTATCTAAGAGACATTTTTTTCAACCGGAAAAGCGGCCGTCTTTCTTTTAGCTACAAAAGTACCCAGAAGTATCTCTTTTTCCAAGAAGGCTATATGGTCTTTACCAAGACCAATCAAATTCAGGAATTGTTGGGGGAGTTTCTGTTCAAGATGAAGAAGATCTCAGAAGAAATCCACAGCAATATCGAAGAGTACATTGTGCCGATGAAGAATATCGGGAAGATTCTGGTCGAAAGCGGGATTCTCACCAAGAAAGATTTGCATGCCGGCCTGATGTATCAGATGAGAGAGACAGCCCTTAACACGTTTCCCATCTTCGGAGGAAAGTTCAAATTTCAAGAAAAGAGCGGGCTTACCGAAGGAGAGTTTGGAACAAGAATAAATGTCCCGGATTTGATTGAGGAAGGCATCAGGCGCATGAAATATAATCCTGAGCTAAAGAAATTCACGGAGAGAAAGAAGTTCGTGCCCGCGGCCAAAGATTGCGTTGAGCGCCTGACAAAAGCAGAGAAGGATTTATTGGCCCTGCTCGATGGAAGCCAGACCGCAGCGGCTCTGCTTAAAGCCAAACGGTTTCGAGCCAGGCCCTACTGGAAGAGCCTTTATCTGTTTTATTGCTTGAATCTGATCGATCTTCCAGAAAAAGCAAAACCGAAGGAGAAAAAAGAAAAGCCGAAGAAGGTTATTCCTGATGATACGGCCCAGAGGCTGGCTGAGGTGGTCTCGCTCAGCGAGAGCCTTCAAAATTTGGATAGTTACACTCTTTTGAATGTCCCTCAAACGGCTTCCCAGAACGAGATCAAGATGGCCTATTTCCGCCTGGCGCGCAAATACCATCCAGACCGCTTTGATCAAAAGCTCCCTGTAGAGACCAAAAAAATGGTTGAAAATGTGTTCGCTCACGTCTCGAAGGCTTACCAGACTCTCAGCACGGGAAAAGAACCCGTGGCTTATGAGGAACCCAGCCCTGAAGCCCCTTCCGAAGTGGATAAAATGGAGGCAGATAAGAGAGCAGAGATAAAGTTTCGTCAGGCTAAGACTCTCCTTACTCAGGAGAGATTCGATGATGCCTTAATACTCATAGAAGAGGCGGCTCGGTTAAAAAGGAACAAGGCCAGTTATATTCTTCTTCTGGCAACGATCGAGATGAAGATTCCCACCTTTCGGGAAAAAGCAGAGGAAGATTTCAAGAAAGCCATCGACCTCGAGCCCTGGAACGCAGACGCCTATGCAGGGCTGGGGATGTATTATAAAGAAGAAGGACTGAGTGTTAGAGCCAAGAAAATGTTCAGAAAAGCATTGGAGATTGAGCCGGAACATAAAGTCGTCCGTAAAGAATTAGGCTTGGAAGAGGAGATCGAAAAGAAAAAGAAGACTCTCAAAGATTTGCTGGCCATGGACCTTTTGGGCAAGAAAAAAAAGAAACGCTAGCCTTTCTTGACCATTTTCAAGAATTCTTTCTCTTCAAGAATCAAAATTCCCAATTCTCGAGCCCGGTCGAGCTTTGAACCGGGGGATTCGCCCACAACAACGCAATTCGTTTTGCGGTTGACCGAGGAGGAGACACTCCCGCCCAGGTCTTCGATCATTCTTGAAGCTTGTTCTCTTGTTAAAGAAGAAAGCGCTCCGGTGAGAACAAATGTCTGTCCGCTTAAAGGCTGCTCCCGACCTTTCCTGGCTTCCTTGTAGACAAAATTAAGGCCAGCGTCTTTTAGCTTTTTGAGAAGCTGCATGTTTTCAGGCTGCTTGAAAAAGAAGACGATGCTTTCTGCCACCTTCGGGCCAACATCTTCGAGCTGGATGAGTTGTTCATAGGATGTGTTGGCCAAAGTTTCCAGATTTTTGAAATGGGCAGCCAGGGCTTGAGCTGTGCGCTCTCCCGCATATCTTATCCCGAGGGCGTAGATCAACTGGGGGAGTCCTCTTTGTTTTGATTTTTCAATTTCGTCCAGGAGATTCTGGGAGCTTTTGGGGCCCATTCTTTCGAGCTTCACCAGAGCGTCATATTTCAGAGCATAGATATCCGGGATATTTTTCACCAATTTGGCCTCTAAGAGCTGGTCGACAAGGGCATCGCCAAGGCCCTCGATATTCATCGCTCTGCGGGAGGCAAAATGGAGAAGAGATTCTCTCAATTTTGCCGGGCAAGATGGATTTGTACAGCGAGAGATGGCCTCTCCCTCAGGCTTAAACGTTGCAGAGCGGCAGACAGGACATTTGGCAGGGAAGACGAACTTTTTTTCTTTTCCTGTCCGCCTTCCTTTCATGACCGAGACAACTTTGGGGATGACATCCCCGCTCCTCTCGATAAGGACATGGTCGCCGACTCTAATATCTTTTCTTTTGATTTCGTCTTCATTGTGGAGAGTGGAGCGGGTGATGGTGATTCCAGAGAGGCTCACAGGCTCCAATACCGCCACAGGTGTCAGAGCGCCTGTCCTCCCCACCTGGACGATGATATCCTTGATTTTTGTTGTCGCCTGTCTGGCTGGAAATTTAAACGAAATCGCCCACCGAGGAAACTTGGCTGTGAATCCGAGGCGGCGATGCTGTTCGGTCGAGTTGACCTTGACCACAATTCCGTCAACGTCATAATCCAGATCGTCTCTTTTCTTATGCCATTCCTCCCAGAAGGCGACGACCTCATCTAGGGTTCGGCAGTAGCGGGAATTTGGATTGATTTTAAAGCCCAATTCTTTCAGAGCCTGCAGGTTCTTCCAATGCGTTTCCTGCTTTTTTCCGCTGATATAAATATAATAGAGGAATACATCCAACTGCCGCGATGCGACCTCTTTTGGGTCAAGAAGGCGAAGAGAGCCGGAAGCGGCATTCCTGGGATTGGCGAAGAGGGGCTCTCCCTTTCTTTCTCGTTCCGCGTTGATTTTTTGGAAAGACTGAAAGGGCAAATAGACTTCTCCCCTGACTTCGATATCCCGCGGATCCTTGATGACCAGAGGGATACTTCTGATCGTTTTGACGTTCGGGGTGACGTCATCGCCTCTAAAACCATCGCCCCTGGTCACTGCCTGAAGATATTTGCCGTCGTGGTAGAGGACTGAAATGCCCAGGCCGTCGATCTTGAGCTCTGCCACATAGTCAATTTTTTCACCAGGAACGATTTTCTGGATTCTCTCTTCGAAATCCCTCAATTCCTCAACGCTGTAGCAGTTATCCAGGCTGAGCATCGGGGTGCGGTGCTCGACTGTGGCGAATCCTTCAAGAGGCTCTTCTCCGACTCTCTGGGTTGGAGATTCTGGGGTGACAAGCTCCGGGAATTGCTTTTCGAGCTTCTCCAGCTCTTTGGCGAGCATGTCAAATTCGTAGTCAGAAATCTGAGGGTCATTATCCACATAGTATTTTTTTTCGTGATATTTTATCTCTTCTCTTAATTTCTTTATTTTTTTTTGAGCCTGCTTCAGGGTGATGCTTGTCGCTGCCATCTTATCCCCCGCATGATTTCAGATAGGACTTTTCTCCTCTTTTCGATATGGGGATGATACACGAGAAGGAGGAAAAGTTCAAATCGCGAAAGGCGAGTTATTTTTTATCCGATGCCCAGTCTTTTCTTTGCTTCTTCTATGAGTTTGTTGAACTTATCCAGAGCCAATTGCTGCTCGGCTTCAAGTTTTTGGATGGCCTTTTGCTCGGCTTCGATCTGAGTTTTCAAGTCGTTCATTTCCTTTTTTTCCGCTTCGGTTAAGTCTTCTTCTGCCTTTTCTCCGAATTTATCGTTGAAGGACTTGGTGAGTTCTTCCAGTTTTGCTCCTCTCTGCTGGAGCTCCTTGACTTTTTCGTTGTATTTAAGGTCTTTGTTTACTGTGAAGAAAAGAGATTCAGCCAGCCCCATGGCTTCTTTGGAGCGAGAGGGAGAGAGGAAACTGGCATCGAGCAGGTAGCGGATGGCTTCCTGGGCGAACGTGGGATTAGATTTGTAATCGTCAGCCAGGATAATTCCGACATTATAGGCGATATCGCCGCTCTTTTGCTTGGAATAGGCCAGCTTGTAGTATTTCAGGGCCTCGTCTTTTTTACCGTTTCTGTGCAAAGTTTGGGCATAAAGCCTGAAGCTTTCAAAATCTTTTAAAGTATCGGCTGTAAATTCAAAAGCTTTTTCTGCATCCTTATAAAACTTGAAATCGTAGAGGGTCTTTCCCGCCTTTTTCAGCATGGCCAAGATCTGCGGGTCTTGCAATACTTTATAGGATTCTATAAGCGGGCCGACAGCGTTTTTTGGGTCTTTAGCTTTTTCATAAGACTGCCCTAAGGCAAAGTTGGCGGCTCCTGACAGCTTATTCCATTGGGCGGAGTTATATTCCTCGGAGTGCTTGCTTTTGTTGTCTTTGGCGATATCGATGGCCTGGGAAGCATAGCTTTTTGCCTTTTCCAGGTTCTGCCCGCGCTGGCCATAAATGCCCGAGACAATGATCAAAACTTGGCATTTTGAGAAGTCATCCAAGCCGCCCAAGGCGAGAGATTTTTCACCATAGTTTATGGTCTCTTCCAATGTCTTTCCGGCGTAATTCAGGAGACAGAGGTTGGCATAGGCGAAATTTTCGTATTGAGTTCCTTTTCCCGCATATTTAGCGATATATTCTTTAAGGAGCTTGGCTCTTTGAGCAGGGTCTGGAGTCGTCATCGCTTTGATGTAGGCTTCGTTGGCTTCAGTGGTTTGGGCTGGCAAAAAAGCAAAGGTCAGGAGGAATAAGGCCAATGATGTCAGCACTTTTTTTCTCATTTTGAACCTCTTATTAAAATTTGTTGAATAATAGCCCGCGCGTATGAAAATGTCAATATAAGCAATACGACAATCAATATTTTAGCAAGATTTATGCCAAATTTAAATAAGACAAGGACTGTTGCCTGTTTGAATCGCCGGGGCAAAAGCAGCGTTTTTCAAGAAACCCAGCCTGACCCATAACGTTGTTCTCCATCACGGAAAAAAAGCTTACAATCCTTGCTTCTCTCTGGAAATCTTGGCAAAGCTGGTATAGTATTAGGGCAATGGCCAAGAAAGAGAAGGATTTTCCGCAGATTTTTTTTGAATCTGTGGGAAAGCCTTTGAAAAAGTCTGTGTGCCTTCGCGACTATTCAAATTTTCGAATTGGCGGGAAGGCAAGATATTTTTTTGAAGCTGCCTCCATCCAGCAGCTGGCAGCTTCGATTCGTTTGGCGCGGGAGAATTTCCTTCCCTACTATGTGATTGGAGGAGGGAATAACCTTCTTTTCGATGACGATGGTTTCTCAGGCTTGATCATAAAAAACGGTGTCACAGGGAAAAAGCTCAGAGATAAAAAGGAAATCGAGGCCTTTTCCGGCACTCCGCTGCAGGATTTGCTTCAATTTTCGGTCGAAGAAGACCTGAGCGGACTTGAGTTTCTGGCAGGAATTCCTGGCACAATCGGCGGTGCGATTTTCAGCAACTCTGGGGCATTCGATCAATGCATCGGGAATTTTTTGAAAGAGGCGACAATCCTCAACAGAAAAGGAGAGCCGATTAGGATTAAAAAGGATTATTTTGAGTTCGCTTACCGCCAGAGCATCCTCAAGAGGACTCATGAAATCCTTCTCCAGGTTGTCTTTGAGCTGCGCGAAGGCGAAGGGCAACAGATAAGAGCCAGGATTGAAGAAAACCTGGAAATAAGGAGGGAAAAGCATCCTCCTGAAGGAACGGCATACGCGGGAAGCTACTTCAAAAATATCGTGCTTCCTGACGGAAAAAAAGTCCCCGCTGCGTACTACCTGGAAAAAGTTGGAGCGAAAAACATGCGCATGGGGGAAGCGCTCGTCTATCCCGGCCATGCGAATTTCATCATCAACCAGGGAAAAGCGCTGGCGCGGGATGTCGTCTGTCTTGCTCAAGAGCTCAAGCGACGGGTGAAGGAAGAATTCGGCATTGAGCTTGAAGAAGAGGTTATTTTCCTTCGAGCAGATTCTTCATTGCCCTGATGTCTTGAGAGGTTAGCCGCTTTTCTTTTTCCGCCATTTCCAGGGTTTGAGCTGCCAGCCTTCGGTATGTCTTCTCGAAAGAACGGAATTTTTTCAGGGCCCTGAGATGCCTTTGAACGGATTCTTGGTCGCTTCGAATGACGGGTCCGGTCAGAGAAGACGTTATGTCAAATTTTTTTACATTGTGTAAAGTCCCTTGCATTAAAGGAAGAAGAACCTGAAGAGCCTTTCCTTCGTCAATTCCGGCGAGCCTGAGCAAGGAAACGGCCATATCCAGCAGGACGACAAGAAAATTCGAAGCGACACTGCAGGCTGCATGATAGAGAGCCTTGTCTTTTGCGCGGACAACTAAAGGCTGTCCGCCGAGCTGTTGAACCATTTTACGAGCCAAAGCCAGAGCCTTATCGTAGCCCTCTAGACCGAAATAAATGTTCTTGAAATGCTCGGGATCGGTTTTTTTCTTTGAAAAGGATTGGATGGGATGAACGGAAGCCGTCAAGGCTCCTCTGATTTTTAAAGGTTTTAGGACTGTCGAGGGGAGAAGTCCTGAGCAGTGAAAAACATACTTTTGATCCCAACAGATATCTGAGCATGCAAGCTCCTTGGCGACTCTGGCTATCTCCCCATCCGGCAAAGACAGAATGACCAGATTTCCGAGTTTGGCTGCCCGGACGTTATCCATCAGTGCCTTACCTTCGCCGATGATTCGCCTGCTTTCTTGGGCTGAGGGCTGCGTCCTGCAGGAGAGGGCTTTTATGCTGTATCCTTTTTTAGAAAGGGCCAAGGCCAGTGATGTTCCGAGCCTTCCGGCCCCGATAATAGCAACATCCATCATTTCTTGCCTTTAAAAATCTTGAGCCAATGATCCACTTCAAGAGGAGAAAGGCTTTTGACTTTTTTTTCGAGATCTTGAAGACTCTTGTCTTCTTTCAGGGCGGCTTTGAGCTCCCGGCTAAACTCCTTCGAGCTCAGCGATTTTGCACCTTTTGCCCTGGCGAAGCTTCTTATTTCACGGTCTGAGCTGACCACGAAGAATCTCCTTAAATCTGTTTGGGTTGAGATGATTTCTTTGATTGTTCCGTCAGCTTTCTCGCCCGGGGGAGGATAAATAATCGAGAACTTTTTTTTCTGGTGCTTTTTGTCGCTTGAATCAAGATCTGGAGTTCCGTCAAAGACGACCAGGACCCTTGTTCTTTTTCTTTTCTGAAAAACGAGCAGCCTGGAGATTAGATTTTTCCTGCTTCGGGGATCTCTGAGGCTTGAGGGAGAGATATGCCCGAGGAAATTGTTACCGTCGATTAGGTAAGGCACGGCATCAACTAAAACACGCGATCTGTCTAGAGCGTGTACGATTCGCCAGGCTTGAGGATGATGACCTCAGCCCGGCTGCCGACTCTTTTCTTGAACTCTTGAGGGTCGGCACTGACAATGGGAAAAGTGTTGTAATGAACGGGAATGACCTTTTTGCTCTGGATAAACTCCACGGCCTTGGCAGCTGAGGGAATGCCCATGGTGTACCGGTCGCCGATGGGAAGAAAACTCAGGTCAGGCTTGAAGAACTCGCCGATGAGCTTCATGTCATAGGTCAATCCTGTATCACCGGCATGGTAGATTTTTTTCCCATCCATTTCGATCACCACTCCTGCCGGGTCGCCTTTTTCAGCAGAATGAAGAGCCTGGACCATGTGAACCTTCACCCCTTTTGCTTCAACAGTCCCCCCGATGTTCATCCCTTCAGCCATTATTCCATTTTCTTGAGCCTCGACCGCTATCTCATGGATGCCCACGAGAGTGGCGCCTGTTTTCTTGCAGATGAAAAATGCGTCACCGAGATGGTCGCCGTGATAATGAGTCACGATGACAACGTCCGCTTCGGTAATTTCATCAGGAGTTGTGGAAGCAGCAGGATTCCCGGTTAAAAAGGGGTCGACGTACACGGTTTTTGAACCTTTGATTTTTACTCCGGAGTGTCCTAGCCAGGTGATTTGCATAGCCCTTACCTCCTTCATAAAATCGATTCTCTTCCATTCTGTGAGGGAATGGCGTGAAAAATCCGACTGGAGCGATGTCCGTTCAGGTCGTTTCCAAATAATCCATACAAAAGGAAGAGAACCATAAGATCTATCTCGCAAAAAAAGCTTTAAGCATAAAGCCAAATATTAGCTTGCCATGAGGACTAGCCTGGAGGCCAGTGCATCTGTCTTCCACCCAAAAGGTGGAAGTGAATGTGAAAAACCTGCTGACCCGAATCTCTGGCCGTGTTGAGGACGATCCTGTATCCGGTTTCCGCGATTCCTTGTTCCCTGGCAATCTGGCATGCCTTGAGCAGGATGTGGCCTAAGATGTCTTTTTTTTCTTCGGGAATTTCGTTGAGCGAAGCAAAGTGCTCCTTGGGAATGAGAAGGATATGGACCGGCGCCTTGGGCCTTATATCGTGAAAGGCGACCATTGTCTCATCTTCAGAGACAATATTTGCCGGGACCTCTTTGTTTGCGATCCTGCAGAAAATGCAATCCTCTATTTCTGGCCTCTTTTTTTTATTTGTTTCTTATTCTTTCGATCCTAGCGCCCAGGGATTTGAGCTTGTCTTCTAGTTTTTCATAACCGCGATCCAGATGTTCGACATCGTTGATGATGGTTTCTCCGTTGGCGATCAATCCCGCGAGAACCAAAGACGCCGAAGCGCGCAAATCCGTGGCTATGGTCTCCGCCCCCGAGAGCGGCGTTTTGCCTTTCACTCTGGCCTTATCCCCAGAGACCTCGATGTTGGCGCCAAGGCGAAGGAGTTCGTTGATGTGGGAGAACCTTCTGTCGAAAATGGTCTCGGTGATGATCGATGTCCCGGAAGCCTGTGTCATCAGGACAATAAACTGGGCCTGCATGTCTGTCGGAAATCCAGGGTAGGGGGAGGTCGTGACATCTTGAGGCTTGATCTCCTCGCTCCCGATAACTCGGAGGGTGCGGTCGTCGAGCGTTTCTATCTTTGCGCCTGAGTAGCGCATTTTTTCTATGATCGTGTGGAGGTGGCCGGGCCGAGCGTGGGTAAGGATAATATCTCCTTTGGTTAAGGCTCCAGCCACAAGGAAAGTTCCGGCCTCGATGCGGTCGGGAATGATTTCGTGGTTTGCGCCTCCGAGCTCGCTGACACCTTTGACGCGGATAGTCTCCTCACCGATTCCATCGATCTTGGCTCCCATTTTCATCAGAAGTTCGCAGAGGTTGGCCACCTCTGGCTCCAGAGCACAATTTTTTAAAACAGTCTCGCCCTGGGCTAAAGTAGCTGCCATCACCAGATTTTCTGTTCCCCCGACTGTTCTCTTTTCAAATTCTACCACTGACCCTCTAAGCTTTTTGGCTTCGGCGTTGATATAACCGTGTTCCAGGCTTATCGAAGCTCCCAATTTTTCTAATCCGTGGATATGGAGGTCGATGGGACGGGACCCTATGGCACAGCCGCCTGGCAGAGCCACCACGGCTTTGCCAAAGCGTGCCAGAAGCGGGCCCAAGACCAGGATCGACGCCCTCATGGCCCGGACCAATTTGTAGGATGCTTCATCGGACCTAAGTTTTTTGACCTGGATGGAGAGAGAATTTTTTTTCAATTGACAGCTGGCTCCGAGCTCTTTCATAAGAGTCAGTATGGTGAAGACATCTTTAACGAGAGGGACATTTTTCAGGCGAACCTTTTCTCTGGACAGAAGGCAGGCAGCGATGGCGGGCAGAACAGCGTTCTTGGCTCCGCTGATCTTAACTTTCCCTCTTAGCCGAAGGTTATTTTTCCCGGAGATTTTGATCTTTTCCATGTGCCCTCATTCTAAAGGAATGATGCCCAAAATTCAACCTGCGATAAAAGGGGGTTAGCATCTTTTTTTCCGTGAGGGCATATGATGATAAAAGCTGACTCTCACAGTGCTGGTTTCCATCCCTCCTCGCCAAAGACCCTCCCACCCACCACCATGGGCTTCGGAGGGACGGAAACCAGCGCCTCCGTTCCTCTCTCTATCAAATATTTTTCCTCATCACGGAAAAAAAGATGCTTCCTAAAATAGGGGGCAGGCAATTTTTTTCTGTTATGGAAAATCATGCCACGGATTTGTGGATTCTTCTTGAGAGAAGTTGTTTTTCTTCTCATCAAGCCGCTTGACGCGAGCCTTTTTATTGAAATTGAGGTTGGATTGCACTAATATAGAGCGGCAGAAAATGATCATTCAAAACCGCATCTTGTTCTGCCTCTGCTCAACAAGATTTGCTGATGTTCAAGCGCTTAACATAGCTCAGACCATCAATTAACACGGAGGATATCCGATGAAAATGCTTATCGGTGAAAAATGGATTGATAAGGCCGAGACAATCGAGGTCCGCAATCCTTTTAATGGTGAATTGATCGATACCGTCCCTTCCGGGGATAAGAAGGATGTGGACTCTGCCTTCAAAGCGGCAGAAGAAGGGTTGAAGGTCAACCGCAATCTACCTGTTCACCAGCGCGTTGCGATCCTTTATAAAACCGCAGAAATCATCAGAGGCCGCCAGCAAGAGTTTGCCCGGACCATCGCCACCGAAGGCAGCAAGACCATCCGCGAGGCACGCAAAGAGGTCAGCCGCTGCATCGACACGGTCACCATTTCAGCAGAAGAAGCCAGAAGAGTCGTCGGTGAGACCATTCCCTTTGACAGCCGCGTCGGCTCAGAAAACAGGCTTGGCTACTATTACCGCTTCCCGATTGGTATCATCGTCGCCATCACTCCTTTCAATGACCCTTTAAATTTGGTGGCCCATAAAATTGGACCGGCCATCGCCGGCGGAAATTCTGTTGTCCTCAAGCCGGCCACCCTCACTCCCCTTTCGGCTTTAAAGTTGGGGGAGGCGCTGATCGAAGCAGGCCTTCCCTGGAAGATATTGAACATTGTCACGGGCAGAGCCTCAAGAATCGCTGACGCTTTAATCACCGACTCCAGGGTAAGGATGATTTCCTTCACCGGAGGGACCGAGGCGGGTCTTGATATTGTCAAAAAGGCAGGCCTGAAGAAGATTGGCATGGAGCTAGGATCGAACTCTCCGGTGATTGTCATGGATGATGCCGACCTTAACCAGGCCGTGGAGCTTTCGGTCTCAGGCGCTTTTTGGGCTGTGGGACAGAACTGCATCGGTGTCCAGCGTATTTATATCCATGAGGCTGTCTACGATGAATTCGAGAGAATGTTTGTCCAGCGGACAAAAAAGATGAAGGTCGGATTTCAGCTCGATGAGGATACAGACATGGGTCCGATGATCACTGAAGAAGAAGCGGCCCGGGTTGAAGAATGGGTCAAGGAGGCCATCGCTCAGGGAGCAGAGCTTCTGGCAGGGGGCAAAAGAAAAGGAACTCTGTTCGAGCCGACGGTTTTCAGAAACATGCCCCAGGCTGCCAAGCTGAACTGCGAGGAGGTTTTCGGGCCAGTGGTCAATCTTTATAAAGTTTCCTCTCTGGACGAAGCGATTGAGCTTTCGAACAGCGTCAAATATGGCCTTCACGGTGCCATCTTCACCCGTTCTTTGGACAACGCCTTCAAGGCGATCAAGGAACTCGATGTCGGCGGTGTGATGGTCAACGATTCCACCGACTACCGCATCGACATGATGCCCTTCGGCGGCGTCAAATGGAGCGGCCTCGGCCGGGAAGGGATTAAATTCGCCCTGCTGGAGATGACCGAGCCCAAAGTTGTCTGTTTTAACCTCTGAGGATCAGAGAGAGGCGAGAGCCTGGTCCAAATCAGCGATGATGTCGCCCGGATTCTCAGCGCCCACGCAGAGCCTTATCATTTGTGGCGGGACATCAGCCTTGTTGCGCGCCTCCTCTCCCTGCTGCAGGTGAGTGGAAATGGCCGGAATTGTGGCGATACTTTTAATCCGGCCCAAGTCGCCCGCTCTGATGATAATCTTGAGCCTGTCAAAAACTTTGCGCGCATTTCGAGGGGGACCATCCACCCGGAAACTGAGCAGATGTCCGTACCGGTTTATTTCCTTTCTCCTTCCGTCGTCTGAATCCACGAGCTTCATGTATTTTTTGGCCAGCTGGTGGTAAGAAAAGCTTGGTAGCCCCAGATAATCCACCTGTTGAACGCGGGGATGGTGGCTGAGATATCCTGCGACTTTTTCCGCATTCTGACTGAGGAGATCCATCTTGGAACGAAGAGTGCGGAGGTCGTTGAGGGCGAAGAGCGCATTCAAGGGTGCGGCTGCTGGGCCTGTGTCTCTGTAAGGAAGGAATTTCACATATTCAGCAAAGCTTTCTCTGAAAAGGGGATTGTCGTTTTTTAGCTTAGTGACGATGGGCTTGCGGCTGATCAATGCTCCTCCCATCGCCAGTCCGCTTGAAGTGATGGATTTGGTCAGGGAATGAATAACGATGTCCGCGCCGTAGGCTATCGGCCGCATCAAAGCAGGCGTGGCGCAGGTGGAATCCATGATCAAGGGAATTTGCCAGGAATGAGCCAGATCAGCCAGAGCCTTGACATCGCAGAAAGAAAGCTGCGGATTGCTCGGAGCCTCTGCGAAGAGGAAGCGGGTGTCCTCGTCAATCCTGGATTTCCACTCTTTGACATCTTCCTGATGTTCAATCCAGCGAACTTCGATCCCGCGTTCTTGCATTTTCCTTACAGAAAAGTGCTGAAAAGTACCCCCATAGATCTGGATTGAAGAGACAAAGTTTAATTTTTCTGGACCTGACTTCTGCTTGACCAGGAACGAGTCCACAGCCAACATCAGGGCTGACATTCCGGAGGCTGTGACCAGACAGGAGGTGTCAAAGCCCGTCCGATAGCCTTCGAGCAAGGCAAGAGCCCATTCGAGGTAGTAAGTGGTCGGATTTGCGAAGCGTGAGTAGCACCAGGTGGGAATAAGATAGGCCAAAGCTGCCTCCATTTCGTCAGAGTCCCGGTAGGCTTGAGCCGTGGATAGATAGAGAGGCTCGATGACAGCTCCCTGATTCAAACGTAAAGCTTCCTCTACAGTGTACAGCCCGTGGACGGCAATCGTATCAAATTTGAGTTTTTTGATGCGGACTGTCTGCGCTTTTCTTTGCTCGATAAATTTTTTCGCTTCTTTGACATACTTCATTACACCTGGACTATATTTCCGCTTTTCCGCCATGATTCCTCCCGCAGTGTGTGAGATTCAAGCTTTTTTCTCGGCCTTGTATTTCTTGACAACAGAGCCAAGTCTTTTGACCCCTTCCACAATCTCGTCCTTTGTGGGGTAGGAAAAATTTATCCTCATGGTGTTGTACTTTCGGTATCCTTCAGGATAGAAAACTTCCCCCGGCACAAAAGCCACCTTCTCCTCCACGGCACTGTAAAAAAGCTTTAATGTGTTTATCTCTTGGGGTGCGGTAATCCAGAGAAAAAGCCCTCCTTCTGGCTTTGTCCATTTTACACCCAAATCCTCCGGGAAATTTTCCTCCAGGGCTTCGAGGAAGAAATTCAGCTTTTCCCTGTAATACTGGACAACTTTTTTGAAATGGGCATCCAGGTCATACTCTCTCAGGAAGGCCGTACAGATATCCTGATTCAACTTTGGAGTGTTAAGGATATTGGCGCCCTTGATGAAAGAGAATTTTTCTATGACTTGCGGGGGCCCGATGTTGAACCCGACTCGAATCCCGGGACAGAGGATCTTGGAAAAAGTATAAAGACCGACGACATTCCCCTCATTTTTGTCCAGCGAATAAAGCGAGGGAAGGTGTTTTCCTCTGTATCTCAACTCCCGGTAAGGGCTGTCTTCGACGATAGGGATTCTGTATTTTTTGCTCAAGTCGAGGAGAGCCAGTCTTTTTTCCAGGCTCATGGTAATGCCTGAAGGATTCTGAAAATCCGGAACAACGTAGATGAATTTGGGTTTTTTATCTTTGTTGATGCTCTCTTCTATGGATTTTTCCATTCCTTCAATATCGGAACCGTCGGCTTCAATATCCCGGGCGATGTAGCGGGCGTCTTCCATCTCAAAAGAAGCCAAGGCGCCCCCAAATGTCGGAAGGTCAATGACGACAATATCCCTGGGATTGAGAAATAATCTTCCAACCAGGTCTAAGCCGTGCTGTCCGGAGGTGGTAATCATGATGTTTTCCAAATTGATATGGATGTCGTCCTTCTTGAGATAAGCGATGATGGCTTCCATCAGATCCTTTTCTCCCGGGATGGGAGAATATTGAAGCACCTGAGCTGCATTTTCCTTGAGTGATTTTTCAGCCGCCGTTTGGATAATAGTTAAAGGAAAAACATCGCTGCTGGGCAGGCCCCCGGCAAAAGAGATGATCTTTGGGTCGCTCAAATAGGCCAAGGTTTTTCCGATAGTGTAACCTTCGAAGTTCCTCATAAGATCGGCAAATAATGATTTCATTTTATCCTCGTTTTTTGTTTTTTATTAAATGTGTGACACAGATTGGCCTATCCTTTTTTTATTTTATACCGCTGCGGCTCGTCAAAGACATCGATCGCGTTAAATCTGGTGAGAAAGGTCGCTGAATGGGCCACACCCTCTGGGATGTAATACCATTCTCCTTTGGCATAAACCTTTGACTTTCCTCCGATATTCAGCCGCATCTTTCCTTCAACCACTATTCCCCACTGGGCGCAGTGAGAATGGGGCGGGATTTCGCCGATTGCCTCTATATCGAAAAATACAGTCTGTTTGTCGCTTCCCTGAAGAAGCCAGCCTCGGACTCCCTCAAACGGAACATCGATCTCGGGGAGCCCTCTCAACATTTCAGGATAAGGTGTCCCCTCCCATTTTTTCATGAACTCTTTCATCTCAGCCCTCCTTCCAAAATTTTAAAAATGCTATAAGCCTCCAAAAGGTTTGTCAATCCTGTCCGCTTTGGTTCCATAGGATTTTATCTTCATCGATAATGGACTGAGCTTGGAATGAATCAAAATAGAGCTTTAATATAGCCTCCGTCGACCTGTAAGGCCACTCCGGTGATGTAACTCGCCTTTTCAGAAGCGAGAAAAGCCACAGCCTGAGCAATCTCTTCCGGAGTCCCCATCCTTCCCATAGGAATCATTTTTTCAATATTCCTGTAAAAATCCTCGACGGAACCTTTGCCACTTTTTGCGAATGCTTTGGCCAGTTCTTCCACCCGTTCTGTTTTTGTGTATCCGGGACAGACCGAGTTGACGGTTATGCCGTAAGGCGCGAGTTGTTCGGAGAGGGACTTGGAGAAGCCCAGGACACCAGCCCTGGCCGTGTTGGAGAGGATCAGGGCAGGGATCGGCTGCTTGGCAGAGACAGAAGCCATGGTGATGATCCTTCCCCATCTCTGCTTCTTCATCAAAGGCATAACTTCATAGCAAAGATTCACTGTGCTCAGAAGATTAAGTTCCAGAGCCGCACGGTAATCATCAGGAGAAAAATCATCCACCAGACCCGATGGGGGACCACCGGCGTTAGAGACAAGTATCTCCACAGTTTTAAATTCTTTAACGACCTCTTTCACCAGGTTTTGCACCTGATTTTTGTCCGTGACATCCGCGACAACAGCACTGACCGCTCCTCCCGTTTCCGGAGCAATCTCCTCCTTTGTTCTAAAAAGTCTTTCCTCGTTTCTGGCGCAGAGCATGACCTTTGCTCCTTCCCGCGAAAGCTGGAGGGCAATGGCCTTGCCAATTCCTCTGCTGGATGCTGCGACCAAGGCCACCCTGTTTTTTATGCCTAAGTCCATGGTGCATCTCCCTCGCTTTTTCCAGGAGCTTATGTCCGGTAGGAAATCTTTGCAAATTTTGCTTCGTGGCCTCTTATCATGATCTCCTTGGCATCCTTGTCACAACGGATGCACTTGTGAAAGATGACGTCGCCGATCAGCTCAGCCTTTTTGTTTCTCTCCTCATCCGAAAGGAAATAGGCTTCCATGGTGTCATAAGGACGGGATTCTCCGTCGCTCTCGTATTTGATCGTCAGGTCTTTGCCGGCATCGAGGACTTTAAAAGCATTTTCTGTCCAGTTGAAGTCTGCCATCCCCAGGTCGGGATTGATTCTGATGTGGCTGGCAAGGTAGATTTTGGGCAGGCCAGAGGCTTCGATCTCGTCGCAGCACTGGATAAATGTCTCTGGAGTGGCCGCGTTTCCGATATTGATCTCGTAAACTGGAGTTGTCCCGTCGTCCCGCAAATATTCCTTGAAGATATTCAGAAGCATGCGGAGCTGGATGGCATTTTGGGTGGAGAGCAGCATGGAAATCTTGAAGGAGAGGTTAGGAATTTCCCGGGCATAATAGCAGGCAGCGACGATGGTCGACCAGCTGGGATTGAGGAAAAAGTTTGCCCCTGTTTCCAGCGCAGCCCGGGTTATTCCGTCGAGATAAACAAGGTGGTTGTTGTTCCCGACTTCGACTCCGCCAAGATTTCCGTAGGGTGTGCCCATGTTCTTCAGGATGATCTGGCTTATTCCCTTGCCCAGGTCTTTTCTCTCGAATTTCTCCCCCGTCACTTTCTCCACCCGGACGAAGCGTTCTTCCGGAAGGGGTGTTCCCAAAAGATTTGTGGAACAGAATTTGCTCGCGCCCAGAATGTTTTCAGCCATGGCCAGGGTGGCCAGCAGGTCGCCGCTGTAGACATAATGATCGGTCAAACCCACAACAGAAATCATCTCTGTCGGGAAAAGCATATCTTTGGCTTCGGCGATTCTTTTCAGGCAATCGAAAGTGGGGCGGGATCCCTGAAATCCGGAAACCTGGGTTGTGCAAATTCCTTTCTTGGTGACAGAAATTTCGTTCTTCGCCACAAAGTCCTCAACCTTGGCAAATCTTTCGACGTATTCCCCGGCTTTATCCAGCATCTCCCCGAATCCTTTTTCTTGAGCGATTCGCTTTCGGGTTTTGTAGTCCCTTTGAGATTCTATCTGCTTCGAAATCTCCTTGGCTCCTCCATAAGAATCGATCAAGGCGTCCATAGCTTTGAGGTCCCTGCGGCTTAAAAGTTTAAAATGCATGGTGAGACTCCTTCATTTTTATTTCCTCAGCCTGCGGTGGATGGCCAGCATGTCGGTGAGGATAGAGTAACCCGTCTCGATTTTTCCGGCTCCAGGACCCTGGATCGTCACTTTGCCCAGCAAATCCAGGTCAAAAGTCAGAGCGTTGTTGGCGCCCGTGACTCCAGCCAGAGGGTCAGACAGGGGAAGCTTTTGGGGCGAGACGCTGGCCACAATCCGTCCGTTCTCTTTTCTGGTCGAGGCGATGAGCTTATATCTTAAACCTTCTTTTTTTGCAGCCTGGATTTTTTTCCTGGTGATGGAGGTGATGCCCTGTCTTTTGGCGTCCGCAGGCCTGATATTCCCTTCCAAAAGAACGTTGGAGAGGATAACGATTTTTGCCAGTGCGTCGTAGCCTTCCACATCTGCTCTGGGATTAGCCTCGGCATAGCCCAATTTTTGGGCTAGCTTTAAAGCATCTTTGTAATCCATGCCCTCTTCTTCCATCTTGGTTAAGATAAAATTGGTCGTTCCGTTAAGGATTCCCCTTATCTCCTTGATCTCGTTCCCGGCGAAGCCGTTTTCGAACAGGCTGAAGACCGGCGTGCCGCTCATCACGGTTCCCTCTATCCGGAAGAAACAGTTGCTTTTCTGGGCCAAATTTTTGAGCTCTGCGCAGTGGAGAGCTGCGGGCCCCTTGTTGGATGTCACCACATGTTTTCCGGTCCGCAGCGCCTTTTTGATGTAGCTTGTGGCTGGTTCGGCTGTTTTGATGTCGGTGTATGTCAGTTCGGCAACGATATTGGCCTCGCATTTTTCGATGATTTCCAGGGGGTCGGCGCCCGCAGCTGCGTTTGGCTTTCCTGCGAGGTATTCATCAATTTTCTTCCCCTGGCTCAAAATTTGAAGAATCTTTTTTATATTGATGCCCTCCGGGATAACGATTGTCCCCTTGAGCTTGTCGCAGATGGCAATGACTTTCGCTTCAAAATCAAGCTTATTTCTCAAGTCATCGTTTTTTTCGAGGAGAATCTCCAGAAAACCTTGGCCAACTGTGCCGCAGCCGATGAGGCAGATTTTGTGTTCCATTTTTCCCTTCCTCCAAAACTGATATCAGAGATTTTCAGAGAAGATAATTGAAGCCCACTATAGCATATTCATAATATATTTTTGCTAATTTCTTGCTCATATTGCTTCGATGCCTTTTGATTTAACCTCATCTGCAAGAAAAGTGCCTTTTCCCTTGGCCAAAAATTCCTCTTCTGTATATCCCAAGGCTTCTATAGGCTCCATAATTTTTGCTTTGGCGAGGGCAAGGCCTATTGTTTCAAGTCTTTTTAAGAGATTCATATTCTTGAAATCCTCCGAAATCATGGCGACATCCATATCGCTTCCATTCGAAAGTCTTCTTAAACCCTTTCTATCGCTTTTGCCATTATATCAACATAATTTTCAAAAATATATTTTATTTTCCTCTGGTTTTTACGCCTACAGTTTTAGGTGCCTGACAAAGGTCATTTGGCTATAAGTCAAGACGAGTTGACTTAGGATGATGATTTTTGTTTCAAGTCAACTTGGCTTTGTTTGTTGCGAAAAAAAGGGGACATTTTCATGTCCCCTTTTTGTTCCTGAAGAATTACGGCTTTGACTTTTGACTATCTGCTGTGTTGACCAGCAATAAATCAGCTCGGTTTGGCGGGCTTAAGCTGCTCTTCGATCCAGCCTGTGGTCACACTCTTGGGTCTTTCGATGGCGAGTCCAAGAGCGCGGCTCCAGATGAGCTGAGAAAGAACGCCAATCGCGCGGGAAACACCGAAGAAGACTGTGTAGAAGTCCCATTCTTTCACGCCGTAATGGTAGAGCAGGCATCCGGAGTGGGCGTCGACGTTGGGCCAGGGATTTTTCGCCTTGCCCTGTTCCATTAGGATATCGGGCACAATTTCGTAGAGGGCGCTGACGACTTTAAAAATCTCATCATCGGGGAGATGCTTGAGGGCAAACTCTCGCTGGGCAGTGTACCTGGGGTCAGTTTTGCGGAGAACAGCATGCCCGTATCCGGGGACGACCTGGCCTGACTTCAGCGTGTCCCAGACATATTTCTTGAGCTGGTCTTTGGAGGGAACACCGCCCAATTTTTCCATCAGGTCCATGATCCAGCGCAAAACTTCCTGGTTGGCCAGTCCATGAAGAGGTCCGGCCAAGCCGTTCATTCCCGCAGACAGGCAGTAATAGGCATCGGAAAGGGCCGAGCCGACAAGGTGGGTTGTGTGGGCTGAGACGTTTCCGCCTTCGTGGTCGCTGTGGATAACGAGATAGAGGCGCATGAGCTCTTTGAAGGCCTCGTCTTCGGTAGCGCCGATCATGTGAGCAAAGTTTCCGCCCCAATCCAGTTTTGGGTCAGCAGGGATGTGTTTGTCATCCTTGTAGGACCTGCGATAGATGTAAGAAGAAAGTATGGGCAGCTTGGCCAGAAGGTTCATCACGTCTTCGTACATGGGATCCCAGTATTCCATCTTGCTCATACCTGCTGTGTACTTCTCAGCGAAGATGGAATCCTTCTGGAGAGTGAGGATAGCCAATGAGAATTGGGTCATGGGATGGGTATCTTTGGGAATGGCTTTGAGGACATCGATCAGGTATTTGGGGAGTTCACTTCTCTTCTGCCACTCTTGGGTAATTTGTTTGACATCGTCGTCTGTCGGCAATTCACCAAGGAGCAGGAGATAGAAGATCCCTTCAGGGAGTGGTTCTTTGCCACCCGGTGCCTTGGGCAACTTTTCCCGGAGCTCGGGGATGGTGAAGCCGCGGAAGCGGATGCCTTCCATGGGGTCGAGGGCTGATGTTTCCCAGACCATGCACTTGACACCGCGCATGCCGCCGTAAGCCTGGGAGACTGAGACGTCTGAGATTTTCAGATCACCGTGTCCTTTGACGATCGAGCCGACCTTCTCGCGCATGGGGCCGATCTTTGCGGCGAGCTTTTCCTTTAATGAAGCCATAAAAACCTCCTTCTTTTAAGACGTAATTTTTTTTCAAAGATAATTCATGGAAGAGCCTTATATATATCATTGTGTGCGGGTCAAGTCAATTTTATTTATAGTAAGCATCTTTTTTTCCGTGAAAGCATATGATGATAAAAGCCAACTATAACAGTGCTGGTTTCCATCCCTCCTCGCCAAAGACCCTCCCACCCACCACCATGGGCTTCGGAGGGACGGAAACCAGCTCCTCCATTCCTCACTCTATCAAATCTCTTTCCTCATCACGGGAAAAAGGTGCTTCCTTATAATGCAGACAAAGACATCTTTTTTTTCCAAACGCGAAATTTATCGCATCCTTCTCCGGCCGAAGGCTAAGTTGTGAGAAAATCCTCAAAAGGGGACAGCCCCCTTTTATTTATGTTTGACTTTTAGTTCTTAAAATAGTTTATTATTCATGACGATTACCTAAGAGGAGAAAAGAATGGGAATTTTGTGGATCTTTCTTATTGCCTTTGGAGTCTTCTTGATAGCTCTCGTTGCCATTTACAACAGCCTGGTGAACTTGAGGAATCGCTGCGACAATGCCTGGTCGCAGGTGGATGTTCAGTTGAGGCGGAGGTACGACCTTATCCCCAACCTGGTTGAGACAGTCAAGGGTTATGCCAAGCATGAACGGGAAGTCTTTCAGAAAGTCACCGAAGCCCGCGCCAAGGCCATAAATGCGAGCACGGTCAAAGAACAGGGGGAAGCGGAGAATATGATTTCCGGCGCATTAAAATCCCTTTTTGCCGTTGTTGAGAACTATCCTGAACTCAAGGCCAATCAGAATTTTTTGCTCCTCCAGGAAGAGCTTGCCGGGACAGAGGGTAAAATCGCTTATGCCAGACAATTCTACAATGATTCCGTGATGAAGTTTAACGTTAAACAGCAAGTTTTCCCGTCCAACATCATCGCCAAGACGTTTAACTTTAAAGAAAGAGAATATTTTGAGATTGAAGAGCCTGTAGCTCGAGGACCAGTCAAGGTTCAGTTTTAATTCCCAGCCTCTCTTTCTGTTGTGAATACTTTAGTAATTTTTTCAATTTCTTTGGGAGTTCGAAGGCATGGCAATCCAACAAAATCGCGAGACACAAAGTGTTAAAGTGTTATGGGATCGCAATCCCATAGAGTTTTTATCAAACACATAAAGTTAATGAGCGGCCTTTTACGAATGACTTTTTGAGAATAAAAACATACCCAATTCCTCATGTACGAACAGATTGCCCGCAACAAGTGGAAATCGTTTTTCCTTATCCTTTTTTTTCTATCTTTAATCTTCCTTTTGGTTTGGGTTTTTGAAAGGGTAATGGGCTGGGGCACTGAGGGATTGATCCTGGCTGCGGTGATCGCTGGGGCCATGACCTTTGGCAGCTACTATTACAGTGATAAAATCGTCCTGGCCATTAGCCGGGCCAAGCCGGTCGAAAAAAAAGATTATCCTTATCTCTACAATGTTGTCGAGGGATTGACGATAGCCGCAGGATTGCCCAAGCCGCGCTGTTACATCATCGATGACACAGCGCCCAATGCTTTTGCCACAGGACGCAATCCAAAAAATTCGGTCATCGTCGTTACCAAAGGGCTGCTCGAAAAGCTGAACCGCGTTGAGCTGGAGGGTGTCATCGCCCATGAAATGTCACACATCAAAAATTATGATGTCCTTGTTCAGACCCTGGCCGTGGTTATGGTTGGTGTCGTCGCCCTGCTGAGTGACTGGATGCTCCGGAGCTTTTTCTGGGGGCGAAGAGCGAGAAGGAGCAGCAGAGGAGGCGGAAACGTCGGTGCAATTGTGATCGTTGTCGGCCTTGTGTTGGCAATTTTTTCTCCTCTTATTGCCCAGCTTATCCGGCTGGCCATCTCTCGCAAGAGAGAGTTCCTGGCCGATGCCAGCGGAGCTCTTCTCACGCGCTATCCGCCAGGGCTGGCGTCTGCGCTGAGGAAGCTGGCCGCAGATAAGGAACCTCTGGAGGCGGCAAACAAAGCAACGGCTCATCTTTACATCGTGAATCCGCTCAAAGACATAAAAGGGGCGGTCAACAATCTGTTCAGCACCCATCCTCCGATCGAGGCCAGGATCGCCGCCCTGGAAAAAATGTAGCCCTTT